>NZ_JAVJQO010000008.1:308728-617456 GCF_040218225.1 Gracilimonas sp. | reverse complement strand
AACGGCAATGTGCTCCAACCCGGATTGTAGAATATACTCGGCAGAATTCTCTGTTCCCAGGTAGGCGATTTTCCCTTCTTTGATTTTATGCTGAAGGAACTGCTTGGCCAGCATGCCGGAAGTGATGATTTCTTCCTCGTCAAGATCCTTTAGTCCCAGCTGATCAAATACTACCGCCTGTTGGTGTTGACTTCGGGAGGCATCATTGGTTAACACCCGAAAGGTGATGCCTTCTTCCCGCAAAAAAGCGATGGTTTCAGGCACGCCTTCAATCAAGCCCTTATGGTTCTTAAGCACGCCATAGGAATCCAGAAATATAACTTTAAAGTTTTTTGCGATCTCGCGAAAGGAGGGGGTTCTCATGTTCATGTTATAAGTGCAATGCGTTTAGAAGAGGTTCGGGATCAAATTTCTTGTCGAGCAGGGGAAGATATCGCTCATATGCTTCCTGCTGTAGCTTGGTGGCAAAAATCTCGTGGAAGAAATACTTGCCATATTTAACAACATAATTCAGAATAAAAAAGCGGTAGGCTTCTTTCAGAAAACGGATTTCAGTTTCGGTAAGCGGATATTCTTTGTGATAAGCTTTCAGGAAGACAATAAAACGATCTTCCATAAGTGGATCTACATCGTAACTGAATACGGTTCGGTCGCCTACATCCGAAGAAATCCGGGCAAAAAAGTAGAAATCGATCATACGGGAACTCATTCGGAACCAGTCATAATCCCAGCGGGAAAACAGCTTGAATTGCGGGTTGACTGAGAAGTTGCCAATGTTCCAGTCCACGAAAACAGGGATGGTATCCAGGTTATTGGCATCCAGCTTATCTACGTTTTCCAGAAAAAGGTTGCAGTGCTTTTCAATTTGTTCGTGATGCATCCTGAATTCGTGCTGACCAGAATCCGTTCGCATGATTTCCAGCAAATGTTCCACATCCACCTTAAGTGTTTTAGAAGAGGGAGGCAGGGTATTCCGAATGGTGTGACACGCCTTATGAAAACGGGCAAACTCCTTCGCCAGCTTTTGGATTTGATCTTCATTCAGTCGTTTTGGGAGCTTACGCTTGATTTTAATCGGCCGGTAAAAGACCACCCAGGCATCAATTACATCATCCGTATGGCGATGTACAAACAGAGAATTCTCTTTGATGAGGGAACGGGCCAGGAAATTTTCAAACGGATCGGGCAGGTTGTTGGAAAGCGAATTGATAATCGAGTGATCTTCCACAAAGTGCTCGTACTTCCCGAAATAGGACAGCTTGGCAATGATGATATTCCCATCCTTAAAGGTAACCCGGTATACGTGATTGGTAGAAACCTTGGCACTGATATCGGTAATGGTAATAATAGTGCGGGTTGGATCGTACGCTCGCCAGGCTTCCTTTACAATCTCATTAAAATCAATAAATGACATAAAAAACGTAGGTTAAATAATTTCAAAATAGCGTTTTAATTCCCAGTCGGTCACTTTGCTGTTGAACTGTTGCCATTCCCATTCGCGAGTTTTAATAAAGTGATTCACAAATGACTCTCCAAACAATTCTGTAGCAATATCCGAAGATTTCATCTGTTCCGTTGCTTCTGTAAGTGTCTTCGGAAGGGAGAGGGTAGCCTCATTGTCATATTCATTTCCTTGGGTAGGCTCAATGTTCAGAGGCAGTTTGTTTTTGATGCCATACAAGCCCGAAGCCAGGCTCGCTGCCATAGACAGATACGGATTTGCATCGGCACCGGGAACGCGGGTTTCCAGCCGCATGGAATCTTCGCCATGATTGATTACACGCATTGCTGTCGTCCGGTTTTCAATGCCCCAGCTTACCGAAGTGGCTGCCCAGGAACCTTCCACCAGGCGTTTATAGCTGTTAACGGTAGGCGCATACATCGGCAGGATGTGTGGCAGACAATGCAGTTGTCCGGCCAGATAATGCTTCAGCGTATCGCTCATTTTGTTTGAATCCTTGCCATCAAAGAAAAGGTTATTCTTTTCTTTCTCATCCCACAGGCTTTGGTGAATATGCCCGCTGCAACCCGGAAGATTCGTATTCCACTTGGCCATAAAGCTGGCAATAATCTCATGGCGATAGGCAATTTCCTTCACCCCGGTTTTAAAGAGCACCGCACGGTCCGCTGCCTCCAGTACATCGGTATATTCTATGCAGGCTTCGTATACTCCATCTCCGGTTTCAGTGTGAATGCCTTCGATGGGAATGCCGAATTTTGTCAGCAAATCAAAAAGCTCATTAAAATATTCAGAGTTCTGGGAAGACCTTAGGATTGAATATCCAAACATACCCGGAGTAAGGGGAGTGGGTTTGATGCCGTCTTTATCCTTCAGGGATTGAGGTGTTTCCTTGAAGTTAAACCATTCAAACTCATTGGAGAATTTGGGAATAAAACCCATTTCCCCGGATTGAGCAGCTATTTTTTTAAGCAGTGATCTCGGACAAACATCTTCTATATCCTCCGACTGGTGGAAATCGCCCAGAAAGAAAGGAGTATTATTGTCCCAGGGAATCTTACGGAAAGTGATAAGGTCGATACTGGCCATAGAATCCGGGAAGCCGGTATGCCAGCCGGTGACTTCCGAGTTGTCATAAACGGCATCGTTTGCATCCCAGCCAAACACTACGTTACAAAAGCCCAGCTTGTCGTTAACGGTTTTAAAGAATTTATCTTTTGAGATTAGTTTCCCCCGCAGAATCCCGTCAATGTCGGTAATGGCAAGCTTCACTTTTTGGATATCGGAAGCTTTCAGAGATTCAAGGATTTCGCTGGTATTTTTCATATCTGAAGATGGTCATTTTGATAGAGATCAAATCTAACCAAACCCAGTGACTTTTTTGAGGGGAAATTTGAATGATGGAAGAGATGCTGCTTTATTCAGTATCCGATTTAAAACGCATTGTTATGTCAACGGTTATTTTCTTGACTCCCAATAACCCGGTTTTCGTTTCATATGCTTGACAGCAGTTATTGTGATAAGCTCGTCTTCCACAGAGTAGATGATTCCTTTCAAAGAATTCTTTTCTGGCTTCTGAATGAAATTTAATAGTCACTTTTGAATACTCTTTCTCGCTTCTTTTAAACATCAGTAGCAGAATGAAGAGAGGCTTCTCCTTAGAATCCGACTACTCGGCGGGGCCAAAAACCTGGACCCAATTTCCATCTGGGTCGAGTAAGATAAAAAAGCGCCCGCCCGTTCGATTGCTGTTACGTATCGAGGACTGAACCTTTGCTTCAGCTTTTACAGCTGAGGCGTACAAAGAGTCTATAACGTCACTATAGAAGGCAAACTTAACAAGCCCGCGCCGGGTAGCCGGGTTCTCAGGATTTGGTGCCGAAAAAGAAGGGGTGTCAGCAATTTCGATCAGTTCCAGCTCAAAACCATTTCTCTCCATAAAGGAAAGTCGCATTTGATCATCAGGGAAATCATAATTTTCAATCTTGGTAAAGCCAAGTACATCAGCATACCATTTAACTGAGGCATCTAAGTTTTTTACTGATATAGCTAGTAATTGTGGATGAAAATTCTGGGAAGAATCATTACTCTGTTCAAAACTCTTTGATTTCTCAACATTAGGCCCGGTCTGAGCGAGGGATAGATGAGAGGTAAAAAGAGCGAAAACAAAGAGAAAAAGAAGGCGAATCATAATGTTAAATTCATTAGTTGGTATAACGACCCGGCGTTTAAACGGCGCGGGGATTATGAGTTAGTTGAAGTAGCGGAATTAATTCCTGGCAATCAAGTTCCCATAGAACCCCGTCCGCGTCCGATTTAAAACGCATTGTTATAGGGCGCTTTGAATTTATGACTGATGATTTTTAATTATGTCATCAATAGACATTAAATTATTTTTCTGTGCCCATTCTTTGAGATCATTCTTCATTTCATCATCTATTCTGTGATCATATACGTGAGAGTATTGGCTCCAATTATCAAACCCGCTGTTACCAATGTTTTTCTTTTGTTCTTTAAAAACCAAAGTTCTTATTTCTTTTTCACTCAAATCAGGTAATTCAGAAATATATTTTTTTATGTTTTGAACCTCTTCATTTTCATTAGACAATTCTTCAATTAATTGTTTCTCTTTCTTGGATAGAAAGGAAAAAACATACTTTTTTTCATCACCAAGCCCGCCTCCAAATTGAGGGATCTTATCAAGCGTACCAAACTTGGAGAGGAGGAATTCGGTTGAATAATCCAGACACATGGTTGGGTATTTTAATAAATGTAGTATTTCAAGTATTCTTATAACTTTTTTAAAGTTACCGAACCAAATTTTAAAATCTTTAAATTCATCTTGACCTTTTATTTTTCTCTTGACATCAGAAAAATTTGAATACCACAAACCCTTTGTGTGTACGAAGTCTGATAGTGCACCTAAACTTTCTATTTCTTCTTTTAGATCAAACTTCTCATTAAATTTTGAAATACTATCATTTGAGTTTAAAGTCTGCCAAAAATTTTTGTCTTTTCTTGGCGTATCAGATTTTGATGAATACCATTCTTTAAATCTATTACTTTCAATTCCGATTATTGACCAAAATATTGATAATAGGCCAATATCTAATGCTATTCTAAGACTAACCATAGATTGTTTATAAAAACCATATTTAGCCAAATGATAAGAAGCTTCCAATTCTTCAAAACTTTCAAGAACCGAAAAATTTTCACCTGAAAAGAAGTCGTAAACATCTCTGAGAGGAATCTTATTTGAGATTAGGAAAATTGAACTTAAACCAGACTCAATTTCACTTTTTAGGTCAACATCATTCTCATATTCTGAAATTCTTTCGAAGTTCTCAATTGTTGAAGAGTGTTGCCTTTTTATTACTCTATTCATATCAAGTAGAATGGAATTTGAAAAAGCCCTATAACGACCCAGCGCATAACGGGCGCGGAGATTATGAGTTAATTAACGGCTAAAAAGTTAAAACAAGCAACTCCGGAATCCGAAGCTATGTCCGCGTCCCCAGTTAATGCGCTTGTTAGGTGTACTTTATTTAAGTTCTGTACTATCAAGCAAAATGTAACTCCCAGATGTTAACTTACATTGTATATTTTTAGGCGATATTTCAATGAATTTATTCTCCCTAAAACTAGCCTTCCATGCCTTCTCAATATCTGTTACAACCTTCTGCCCATTATCTTTATATACTGCAATAATTGCCCCGTCTGGATAATAACTTTGACCATTTAGTGTACAACCCATATATGAAATGAGGTAATCAGGATTATCTGCACTGATTATCATTTGATCGAGGACAAAAGAGGGGCTATCCATTTTCTCGTGACTCCGATCATCTACCCTCATGAGCATAAAGATATTTTTACTGTCAAAGGTTGCATGGGCGAAAGAATGTGTCATGATTGGTCTTGGTGAAGGTTCTACCCAACCGATAATCGTACCACCTGAGTAACTTACTCCAAGTTTTTTATACGCTTCACTTCGCTCCATACCAATTATACTATTATAGGAAGTGCTATCAACACTAACATCGCTTTGGGAGTAGCAAGTGGAGGAGATTATTAAAACACCTATAAGCACAAAAATACTTTTAAAATACATTCAACTATAATTTAATAGAGAGAGAGGTACACCTAACGACCCAGCGCATAACGGGCGCGGAGATTATGAGTTAATAAACGGCTAATAATTTTAAACAAGCAACTCTAGAAACCAAAGCTACGTCCGCGTCCCAGTTAATGCGCTTGTTAGTTGGCCGAGGTTTAATATATGCCAACGGATATTCCAATTTTAGGGTAAAAAGCCTCCATAGTAATGTCATAATTGAAAGATCCAGTTCCGTGCAAAAATAATTTTGATGACCCATATTCAGAAATTGGCGATAAAGTAAATACCGAACGTATTCCGAACGACTGAGAATAAAAATCTTGAGAACTTCCAAATACAGATTCTGTAGTGATACTTACATATCTATAATTTTTCCTCCAAACAGCTCCAAGGGAAAGTCCAAAGGGGTTTCCGTCCATTAATCTTCGCTGAAAGATAAACTGGTGTTGAAAATCCCTAAAGTCTCGTCCCATCCCACCGGCAGCTGTCAGGTAATATTTTCCAAAAACATTATATGTAAGATCAACACCTGTTCCTGCAATTAGGGGAGCCAGTGCAATAGAAAAACCTAAGTTTTGATGGTTTTCATTTAAGAAGATTAAATTGGTAGTTAAAGCAAAGGGATTGCCATACTGTTTTTTCCTTTCACTTTGAGAATTATAGCCGATATAATCTAACACCGCAGATTCCAAAAAATGGTCAGAACTGAAGCTGCCGATACTATGACTGTATTTGGAAAAAAAAGTTGAGTCGGAGAGAGCTTTCTTCTGTTGAAACATAACCATTTCACTCATCGGCTGGTGAATGGCACAGGAAGTCAAAAAAGAGCTTAAAAGTAACCCAAGAAAGATTTTTAAAAATGCTTTACTCATAGATTGGTTTAGGCCAACTAACGACCCAGCGTTTAAACGGCGCGGGGATTATAATTTAGTTGAAGTAGCGAAATTAATTCCTGGCAGTCAAGTTCCATCGCACCCCGTCCGCGTCCGATTTAAAACGCCTTGTTATACCGCGCTTTGTTTAATCGGATAATCCAATTTCTTTTAAGATATCTTTTCTTTCTCCAATTATAATTTTTGAAATTTGTTGAAAGGGATGGCCATAGAAATCAAATATGACTTTCCAATTCTCATCTATTGATGAAATTACCTGATACTGATTGACTCTAATCTGTTCATCACCCCTTGAATTAATTAATTCTATGGTAAAGCTTTCAATTAATTCGGAAAAGGAAGTTTCACTGGAATAATTCGGAATTAGGTCTGACTTATAATTATCAATCTTTTTAAATGTTCGGCTAATCAAAGTATCAGGATCACCATCGTAAAATGCAGATTTTTGTTCTGCGGAAAGACTTTCATCGTAGTATTCAATATTCCACATCTGCTCAGGATTAAATATTTCATGAGCCTGACTTACAGTTACTGGTGTTTCTTGCAAAAGAAGTTGATAAAAATGTAGAATCACTTCCTTCTGTTGCGATTGAATTTCTTCTGCATTTTGAGCAAGTGCAGAATTTGCCCAAATGAAAATCAAAACTATAATTGGTATAAAAGATTTTACCATATGGATTAAGCGGTATAACGACCCAGCGTTTAAACGGCGCGGGGATTATAATTTAGTTGAAGTAGCAAAATTAATTCCTGGCAATCAAGTTTCCATCGCACCCTGTCCGCGTCCGATTTAAAACGCCTTGTTATAGCGCGATTAGTACTTGCTCCAAGCACCTGATTCACAATTTTGGATCAAGTCTGAGATTAAGTGTAATTCTGATTTACCTACTTCTTCAACAACTTCTTTAGTTGTCGAACAGATTTTGCTGATTTCTGGACCACTTAACATTGGGTCGAGATTTTCAACAAACCACATTGCTTCATCTCCTTCAATAAATATGGATAAAATTAGATGGGCTTTTAGTAATTCCAAGTTTCCATTTCTTACACTTTTCTCAACTAGTAGATCTCGGTTTCGAAATCCTTGTAAATAAATTTTTTCCGAAGTTGAGTCATTTTCAACTATCTGATGAAGCAATTTGTGCTCATCGGCTGTTTTAGGGTAGGACGTAATTAGCAAAGAATCTGTAACAACTTTTTCTGCTGCACTCAATTTCAATACTTCCTTAACTACCGACTCGTAATTTGGACGTATTTGTGCCATTGAATACACTGGCAAAAGCAGAATAATAAAAAGAAGTATAAATGAAGTAGGAAATCGCATTCTTAATGATTAGCGCTATAACATATTAATATGCGACATGGGCTATCTTATGAGACGTCGTATAACATCCGAAAATCATCCATAATAGCACCCAAACGCATCTTTTGGGTTTTTATGCGAAGGGGATGTCGCATAACCTCGTCGGATAATATCCAACTTTTTTGTAAGGATTTGCTTTCCCATCGCTCTAACAATATAACAACAATGAAAACTTTTGCAATGGCGTTATGGGCAAATCGAAGTTATTACAAAGTGTTAGAGAAGAAATACGAAGAAGGAATTATAGCTACCGGACCGAGCAGGCTTATACCAACTGGATTATAAGGTATATACGGTTTCATGGAACGGTTCACCCCAAAAAGTTAGGGGACAGGCAAATTGAACAATTTCTCAATGATCTGGCTAATGAACAAAATGTGGCTGCTGGCACCCAAAATCAGGCGCTCTCTGCCTTGCTGTTTCTCTATAAGCATGTTCTGGGAAGAGAAAGCCTAAAGCTCGATAATTTAAAAAGAGCAAAGAAACCCCGTAAACTGCCGGTGGTTCTGTCTCACAAAGAAGCGATGATGATTCTGGAACAACTACGCGGGCGAACCCTGATGATCTGTGAGTTGCTTTATGGCAGCGGGATAAGAATTTCAGAATGCCTTCGGCTGCGAGTGCAGGATGTTGACTTTGAAAATGAACAATTGTGGGTTCGTTCAGGAAAAGGAGACAAAGACCGGGTGAGCTTATTGCCCCAGAAAAGTATTCCCAAGCTTCGGTGGCAAATACAAAAAGTGGAGGTGATCCACAAAAAAGACCTGGTAGATGGATTTGGAAAAGCTCTTCTGCCAAAAGCACTCGCTCGCAAATATCCTGATGAGCAATCGAGATTGGGGTGGCAATACCTGTTTCCGGCTTCAAGAATTTCAAAAGATCCACGAACTGGGGCAGAACACCGCTATCATATTTCAAGCCGTCAGGTCCAGCGAAAACTAAAGAAAGCAGTAACAAAAACAGGTATACGGAAAAAAGTAACCTGTCATACCTTCCGGCACTCTTTTGCCACGCATCTGCTCCAAAATGGCTACGACATCCGCACCGTACAGGAGCTCCTCGGCCATAAAAACCTGAAGACAACTATGATTTACACACACGTGATTAACAAAGGCGGCAACTACATCAAAAGCCCCGTGGATGCGTTGTAAATCGGCCATCCGAAATAGGAGGAGGAATGATAGGATAGGGTTAGGAAATAAGAAATTACTCCGGTCATCCCGCAGCGTAGGCCGGGATCTTGTAGTATGAAAGGGCAGATGAGCTGGAAAACAGCAACCAGATTCCTGCCTGCACAGGAATGACGGGATAGGGTTAAGAAATAAGAAATGGCTTCGAGTCATCCCGCGGCGAATGCCGGGATCTTGTGGTGATAAAGGGAAGGTGAGCTGGAGAACAGCAACCAGATTCCTGCCTCCGCAGGAATGACGGCGTAAGATCACAGTACAAAACAAAGAAAATGAAAGAGGGATACGTTTACATACTAACAAACAGAAAGCGAACCGTACTATACACCGGCGTAACAAGTGACTTAGTCAACCGTGTTCTTAAGCACAAAAAAGGAGAAGGATCAGAATTTACTAAGAAGTATGAAGTAAAGAACCTGGTTTATTACGAATCACACCAGAATATGTACGAAGCAATTCGGAGAGAGAAACAGATAAAGAAATGGAAAAGAGAATGGAAGCTTAATTTGATAAGAGCTAATAACCCGGATATGAAAGACCTCTGGAAGGAGATCACTTCTGGGGGAAGGTTCCACTTCTAAGAGTTATAGTCATCCGGCGGGGCAGGAATGAGGAAGTAAGGGTAGGAAGTAAGAAATTACTCCGGTCATCCCGCAGCGTAGGCCGGGATCTTGTGGTGAGAAAGGGCAGGTGAGCTGGAGAACAGCAACCAGATTCCTGCCTCCACAGGAATGACAGGATAGGGTTAAGAAATAAGAAATAGCTTCGAGTCATCCCGCGGCGAATGCCGGGATCTTGTAGTAAGTAAGGGAAAAGAGCGTAGAAAACAGCAACCAGATTCCTGCCTGCGTGGAATGACGGGATAGGGTTAGGAAATAAGAAATAGCTTCGAGTCATCCCGCAGCGTAGGCCGGGATCTTGTAGTATGAAAGGGCAGATGAGCTGGAAAACAGCAACTAGATTCCTGCCTGCACAGGAATGACGGGATAGGAGCAGGAATGACCCACTCACTTAAACTGCTTCACCAGCTCCCAGCGCTTTACCTTGCCGGTGCTGGTTTTAGGGAAGTCTTTAACAATCTTAAGCTCTTTAGGAATCTTGAAGTCAGTAAGATGAGATTTTAATTCTTCCCGTATTTCTTCAAGCCCGGGTGTTTTACCATTTTTAAGCGTTACTACGGCGGTTACTTTTTGCCCCCATTCTTCATCAGGCAGGCCAATTACCACGGCCTCTTCAATAGTGGCGAGCTTGCGCATGGCTTCTTCTACTTCGGTGGGATTCACGTTCTCGCCACCGGTAATAATGAGATCACTTCGGCGGGATTCAATAAACAAATGCCCGAAACCATTCATGTGACCGTAATCGCCGGTGTTAAACCAGCCGTCTTTGTCGAACCGGTTTTCATTTTCTTCGCTGTCATAATAACCATCAAACACCTGTGGACCTTTCAGCCACAGCGCACCTGACTGGTTTTTACCCAGCACCTTTCCGTTATCATCACGGATCTGCATTTCATTTGGAGGAAAAGGTTTGCCTACACTTTTCAGTGGGGTATACATACCTGAAGGAGCGAGCAGAGGATTGGCAATAATTTGGGCACAGGTTTCCGTCATGCCATAACTGGACACGATGGGAATGCCGCGCTCAGCCGATTTTTTCAGCAGTGTTTCAGAAATAGGTCCGCCGCCCAGTAAAATAGATTTAAACTCACGGTGTGTTTTGAAAAGCGGATCATCCAGCAAGCGCTTCAGCATGGTTGGAACGAGGGATGCGGCCTGGAAGCGTTTGTTTTCACCCAAAAACTCTTTCACCATTTCTTCGTGGAATTCTCCCAGGCGGTAAATAGCCGTATCATAAATAACCGAGCGGAGAATAATGGAAATGCCTCCAATGTGATTCAGCGGGAGACAGAGCAGCCAGAAATGGTTGGGATCGGGTTTGAAGTTTTGAGCAGAAGCTTCGGCAGCACTTAAAATCTGACGCCGTTTTAGAGGAACAATCTTGGGTTTGCTGGTGGTACCTGAAGTAAAGAAATATCCAAAGATCTGGGAATCTTTAATCGAATCCGGATCGGGAAGTTCAACATTCCGGACATCATGAGTAAAAGAATTAAGGAAAAAATTCTCGTCCATCTTGATGACGTTTTCATCACCAAGCCGGCTTCGGTTTTTGGTGTCTGAAAAAATGAGAACAGGCTTTAGCGCGTCAATATATTCTTTGAGTTCTTCATTTTTCACCTTTGGATTGATGGGAACGAAGGGGATACCCAATTTCCAGCAGGCGGCAATGCCAAAAATCAGCATATCGCTCGATTCGGAAAGAAAAGCTACCGGCCATTTGAGCGAGTCTGCTTTTTCTTCAACCAGATCCTTAAAAAAAGCAGTGAAGCGTTCTAAATCACTATACGTGTACATACCGTGCTGAGAAGACAGAAACACATGAGGTGTTTCCTTTTTCTTAAACTCAAACATATGTAGCCGTGATTTGAACATATACTTAAAATAACTTTTTTAATCCTTCCTTATCCACTGTAATTCCCAAGCCTGCTTTTTCGGGAAATGTGATCACCGGCTGGTTCAGCCATTCATCCGTACTGGTGTCATTTTGTAACAAGCTTCCGGTAGCCAAACCATGTGCCCGTTTTTGATTTCCCAAACCCGCTGCAAGAATGGATGTCATTGCTCTTCCAATCGCTGATTCCAACACAGTGGTAACCACCACTTCTATATTATGAGTATCAGCCGTGCTTTTTGTTACGAAAATATTATCAAATGTACCCAAAAGCATAGGCTTTATAATAAATAGGTTGGTCGCTTCCAGTTCTGATAGTTCAGTTGCATCCTGTTTGTTCCGCAAAGATTCATCGGCGGCTATGGGAATGTTAACCGCTTCTTTGACGGCAGCTAAATCAGTAATTTTTTCTTTGGGAACCGGTTGTTCGCAATACTCTATTTCCAACGAATCCAAAGCCTTTAGATTCTGTATGGCTTCACTTTTTGCCCAGCTTTGATTGGCGTCTATACGTATAGTAATGTTCGGAAACTGGTTTCGAAGATCCTGCAACAGCTTCAGTTCAGAATTAAAGTTCTCCCCAACTTTTACTTTTAAGGTTTTAAAACCCTGCTGAACCAATGCTTTTGCCTTGGTTATAACGGTGGCTGGTTCCTGTAGAGATAAAGTACCATTGGCAATTACAGAATCCGGGAAGTCAGGGAACAGAAAATCCCCCAGAGATTTACCGGCCTTTTTAGCTTCCAGGTCATGCACTAAAGTATCCAGACCAAAGCTGAGGGAAGGGAACTGATGAATTTGTTCCAGGACATGAAGCATTTGCTTCCCGTCAACGGATTGAAGGGCCTGCTGAAGGTGTGCGTGATTTACCTTCAGGACTTCCTTAATCTGCGTCAGACTTTCATCAGAGAATCCGGGAAGCGGGGCGATCTCTCCATAAGCTTCGATGTCACCTTCCGTGTAAACCAGGATAATGCCTTCACGGTGTGAGAATGTATTCACAGCACTGCGAAAGGGCTGCTTGAAGGGAAGGCGATATGTGTAATAGTCCAGCATTAGTTCATCAGAATTCCAATGGAGAAGAGAATACCAAACACTACCATGTACTGAGCGGTTCGTTCAAGCATCGGGTTTAATTGTGATTTATCCTTTTCCGTCCAGATTCTGTACGTGTAGAATCCAGCCAGGGGCAGACTGATGTAAGGAAGCATAATCCAGATATTATATCCAAGCTGTACATAGAAATGGGGAGGGATGGCAAAAGCCAGAGCTACCATCAACAGATATTCGAGCTTCAGTGTGGTTTCTCCAAAAAGTACGCCAATGGTTCGTTTGCCTGATTTTTTGTCCTGCTCCACATCCCTCAGGTTGTTAACCACCAGAATATTCACACATAATCCGCCTACGGCCAGAGAGGCCCAGAAGGAAGCTTCCGACCATTCAAGGGTATTTACGTAATAAGTGGTCATGACGGCTACAATCCCGAAGAAGATGAACACAAAAATATCACCCAGTCCATTGTAACCCAGGGGAAAAGGTCCGCCGGTATAGAGCACGCCAAAAATCAGGGACAAAACTCCAATTGCCAAAACTACCCAACCTGCGGCCCATACCAAGTAAAGTCCTAAAAAGAAGGCAAGTCCCATGGTCAGGATAGTCGCTTTTTTCATGGCACCGGCTGAGATGAGTCCGGCAGCGGTTGCCCGGCGAAATCCTATGCGCTCATCAGTGTCTGAACCTTTCACAAAGTCAAAGTAGTCATTGGCGAAATTCGTACCTATTTGAATCAGGAATGCACAGACCAGTGCTACCAAAGAATTGATCCAGTTTAGCGATTCTGCCTGCCATGCAAGAGAGGCTCCCACCAATACGGGAACAAGCGCAGCGGCAAGGGTTTTGGGACGGGCAGCTTCAACCCAAAGTGCAAATTTTGATTCTTTCAACGTGAAATTTTTGGTGAATGGTTGTGGATAACTTTGTGAGCGAAGATACAACTTTTGGAAAGGGCTTAAAAAGTGAAGTCATTTCAATTCACAGAAAAAATAAATTAAGTAAGCAGCTCGGTGGAAGCGGTTGCAGGTAAAATAATTAAGGTGTGAATTTATAAAAGCTATATTATTTAATAGTTAATAAAATTTTGATTAAATAATTTGAGCTTTTTCTTAAAAGTGCTTTATATTCTCACTGTTTAATTTCGAAACACCAAAATAACTTTTTATTCATATGGCGTATTCCAAACTTGAGTATATATGGCTTGATGGTTTCAAACCAACCCAGCTATTGAGAAGTAAAACCAAAGTGGTGCACGATTTCAGTGGAAAGCTGGAAGACTGCCCGATATGGAACTTTGATGGTAGTTCAACCAATCAGGCTACCGGCGATTCTTCCGATTGCTTGCTTAAACCTGTAGCTATTTTCCCTGATCCTGACCGTGAAAACGGATTCCTGGTAATGACAGAGGTACTGAATGCTGACGGTACACCTCATGAAACCAATGGACGTGCTGCAATTGATGACGATAGTGACGATTTTTGGTTCGGTTTTGAACAAGAGTATTTTTTACATGATCCTGAAACCGGATTGCCACTTGGATTTCCAGTTGGTGGATACCCGGCACCTCAGGGACCCTATTATTGTGGAGTAGGCGGTACCAGAGCTTTTGGGCGCGACATTATTGACGAGCACTTAGATCTTTGCCTTGAAGCAGGTCTTAATGTTGAAGGGATTAACGCTGAGGTTGCAGCTGGTCAGTGGGAGTTCCAGATTTTTGCTAAAGGTGCACACAGTGCCGGAGATCAAATCTGGGTGGCCCGCTACCTGATTGAAAGAACAGCTGAGAAATATGGTTTGGCTATCGACTGGCATCCAAAACCACTGGGCGATACCGACTGGAATGGTTCTGGAATGCATGCCAACTTCTCAAATGGTAAAATGAGAGATGAAGGCGGTGAGAAGTATATGAAGCAAGTTTGTGATGCTTTTGGAAATTACATTAAGGAGCACATTGATGTATATGGCGCTGACAACGATCAGCGACTAACCGGTAAGCACGAAACACAATCCATAGATAAATTTAGTTATGGTGTTTCTGATCGCGGTGCTTCCATTCGTATTCCGGTAACAACCGTTGAAGACGGATGGGTAGGCCGCCTTGAAGATCGCCGACCAGCTTCCAATGCAGATCCTTATAAAGTAGCAGGCCGTATTATTAAGACGGTAAATTCAGTTTCATAAGCTGGCTAAAACTTATTGAAAAGATAAAAGCCCTGTTTCCGAAAGGAGGCAGGGCTTTTTTTCTAATTTTTAAAAATCAGATTTTAAAGCATATTTGTTTGTTCGGCATACGGTTACCGGATCAAACAAAAAAACAAAATTAGAGAGGGGTATATGTATAAGAAAACTATAAATAGTATTGTAGCTGGTATGGTTATGCTTTCCTTAATAACCAGTGCAGACATTATGGCTCAATCATCATTTGATAATGAGCGAAAAACAAAAAAGTCAGCATTGCTAGTCAAGAGTACTGAAAAACCATTGCTGCCATTTCAGGTTCTCAACTCCAGGTATAAAACCGATAATGACATCGGGCGAAGTACCTTGCAGTGGACTTCGGAAGAAGGTTGGATGAATGCCTATCGGATTAACTATTCATACAGTGCCGATCGTCTTACGATTACCCAAAACTGGCAATTTTATAGCGAAGAAGGATGGGAAGGGGATGGTTCTTACACATTCGTATTTACTGAAGACGGGCTTCCTGTAAGTTACTCCTATGGGTTATTGGGAGATGTGTTTACTCAAACATTCCATTACTCGGAGTCAGGTCGGCTTGATTCGGCTACTTTTTCGGAAACCTATGAAGGAGAATCATATTCTGAGAAAATTGAGCTCGAATACATTACACCTGATTCGATACTCATTTACAACACTCTGACTGGAGAAGATGAGGAACCGGAATTGACCGGCTATTTCGTTAACAGGGAAAATGCATTCGTTGAAGCCTATTATGAATCATCTTACATAGACAGGTACACCTATGCAGGCTTGTCTTTTGATGAATATTTGAAAAATGTTTTCAATGAGTTCTTTTTTGTAGAGGTATACAATGACGAATATTATACTGACGATGAAGTTTGGGTGCCTTATTCAAGAACTATACTGAATTATGACGGTGATATGGTCACTGAAATGGTAGAAGAGTACTATTATGAAAGTGAAGCCAGTTGGGTTTCGGAGTACAGAAATAGCTATACCTACGAAAATGGTAAAATTTCTGAAGACCTGGCAACCTATTCATTTGATGGAACGATATGGGACGACGAAAGCCGGACGCTCTATGAGTACGGTATGGTGACATCAGTTCCGGAGTACGACGATAAGGTTGCTACCTTCAAACTCTCTCAGAACTACCCGAATCCATTTAACCCAACTACACAAATTGCTTATGAGATCTCGGCTCCGGGCAAAGTACTTTTGGAAGTTTATAATGTATTGGGCGAACGCGTGGCTACTTTAGTAAATACCAATCAAAATGCAGGAAATCATGTAGTGGGCTTTAATGCCTCTTCGCTTTCGAGCGGGATTTATTATTACAAGTTGGTGTCTGGTCAGAATCAGCTGGTTCGATCTATGACATTGATTAAATAGACCACTCTGTTAAGCAAATATTCCATCCATAAAAGCCCTGCTTTCAAAAAAGAGAGAAGGGCTTTTATGATTTTGGAAGATGTTTATTGCAAATTGTGGCTAGACAAGTCTATAGGCCAGGTGTAGATTTTTTAAAAACTATCACTAGCTTTGTCCAAAGGTTTCACAGTTGAAAATCAAAATGCTGATAAAAAATATGAATGAAATTAGCTGGAAAGAGTTTGAGCAAGTTGAAATAAGAACAGGCACCATACTTAAAGCGGAAGAATTTTCTGAAGCTATAAAGCCTGCTTATAAGCTTACCATAGATTTTGGTGAACAGCTTGGTATTCGGAAGTCATCGGCTCAAATTACCGAACACTATGAACCCAAAGAATTAGAGGGCAAACAGGTGATAGCGGTTGTAAACTTTCCGCCTAAACAAATTGGGCCGTTTATGTCTGAATGTTTGGTAACCGGTTTTCCCGACAAGAATGGGAATGTTGTACTTGCCACTACCGACAAAAAAGTACCAAATGGAATGAAACTATTTTAAGTGATTTTAGTTTCATAAGTTTATTGATATAAATAATTTTCATCTACAAATTAGTTTGAGTCCCGATGAAGCACATTTTGTTTCTATGCGCACTTTTCTGTGTTTCCCTTACGCTTTGTGCCCAGGAAATATCCTATCCCGAAAACCACCAAAGAATGTCGAACTTTGAACTAAAGATAGAAGGTATTGATAAAGTAGAAGGAGAGATCAGAATTGCTTTATTCAACTCCGAAAAAGAGTACAACGAAAAAGAGAACCCACTCTATGCGGTTGTACTTCCTGTTGATAATTCAACAGTAGTTTGGTCTCAGGACAGTCTTATTTTTGGTGAATATGCTATCGCAGTATATCACGATAAGAATGTGAATGGTGAGCTGGATTCGAATTTACTGGGTATCCCGAAAGAGGCTTATGGCTTTTCAAATAATGCAAGAGGTCGATTTGGCCCTGCTTCCTGGAAAGACGCTCATTTCATAATTGAATCCGATACTTCCTCGATGACGATAGAGGTCAGATAAGAAAGGCTATTCGTTGGTGCGCATCTACTTGTAAGAAACATCCGTTTTGTACATATTTCCGGTATACTTTTAACTAACGGAGACTACTATGGAAAATATCCAAGGGGAAACAGCACCGGTAATGAGTCTTAAAGACTGGGTTATTTCGGTTTTAATTTCATTCATACCGGTTATCGGGTTTATTATGCTGTTAGTTTGGGCATTTAGTGACAGCACCAATCCAAATAAAAAGAATTGGGCTAAAGCTACGCTGATTATTTTTGCAGTTGGATTTGTACTCTATCTGGTATTTGCCTTCATTTTCTTTGGGGCAATGATGTCGGGTGCCGGTGGGTTTGAGTCGATGTAGTACATAAGACTCTGCTTTAATATGAGCCTCGCTCCAAAGGAGTGGGGCTTTTTTTTGATGCTGAAACAATGAAAGTGAGTTGGCGTAAATCTTCACATCTAACCAAAAAAACAGATATGCAGCAGATCATTAAATCGGTGTCCATTGCCCTTCAGAATATTAAGGCCAATCCGCTTCACACCTTTCTCTCCACACTTGGAATTATTATTGGCGTGGCATCTTTGGTAGCTATTCTAGCTCTTGGAGATGGACTGGAGCAAACCGGCCGCGAACAAATTGAAACCACTACTTCTGTTCAAATGATGACCATAACTCCCAAGACGGTTGACATCGTCAATGATGTGCGGGTTCCCAGGGATACGGTTTACCAGTTCGGAATCGCTGAGGCCCGGGCTTTGGAAGAAAGAACTTCACAGTGGGGCTACACGGAGTTGCTAGCAAATAGTTCACGTCTGGCAACCTTAAATGACTCTTCGCTGGCAATCTATATTCAGGCTACCCTGGAAAATGTACCACACTTTGCCGAAGCTGAAATTGAAGGAAGCTATTTCAGTAAATCGGATGTGGAAAATGCTGCAAAGAAAACCGTTCTGACAAAACCCCTGGCTGAGAAATGGTCTTCCAATGTAAAAGAGCTGATTGGCCAAAGCATCACTTTTGAAAACGAGTCATATGAAATAATTGGAATTTTAAATGACGAATCCAGGGGCGCTCAGGCCATGATACCCATGAGATCATATCAGGAATATGTGAAGGGCAGTAACTCTCCAAATATCGTTTTTAAAAGCAGAAGAGTAGAAGATTTACCGGAAATGCGCTCTGCGGTCGAAAACTGGCTGGATCAGAATTATGAAGAGGGTAAAGAAGCGTTCAGTGTTTTTACTTATGAAGGAAGGGTGCAGCAACTGAGTCAGGGAATCCTTGTTTTTAAGCTGGTGATGGGAGCAATAACGGGTATTTCTGTGCTGGTGGGAGGCATCGGAATTATGAATGTATTACTGATTTCAGTAACGGAGCGGACGAAAGAAATTGGAATTCGTAAGGCAACCGGAGCCCGAAAGAAAGATATCGTGATGCAGTTTATTTCAGAGTCTGTGACCATCTCCATCGTTGGCTGCATCATCGGATGGATAGTGGGGGTAGCCGGAGTTTTTGGACTGGTCGAAATCATAAACCGTTTTACCGATCTTGGATTTCAGGCAGCACTTAGTGTAGATACCGTTGGTGTGGTATTGATTGTAGCTATTATCGTAGGTATGGTTTTTGGGACCTATCCCGCCTGGAAAGCAGCTAATTTAACTCCAGTCGATGCCATTCGGCATGAATAAGACACTATCTAAGTCACATCTCTGATTTCAGAATTTTTGCTAAACACCGAACGGGCAAAAGGGCATAGTGGTAAAATCTTCAAATTGTTTTTCCGGGCATATTCTACAGCCTCATAAACTAATTTCTTCCCTAAACCCTCACCGCGGGTTTCATCAGAAACTTCTGTATGATCTATGATAATGCGTTCCGGGCCGGCTTTGGAATAGGTCATTTCAGCCACACGCTTACCTTCCTGCTCTATGTAGAAGGAGCCTTTAGTTTCGGTAGTGTCGTGTTTAATATTCATATTTAGTGCTTTGGAGTTTTCGTGGCGGTTTTAAGAAGGTGAACGGTCAAATTTGTCCCAGTTGGGCTTACGTTTTTCCAGGAAGGCATTGCGACCTTCTTCGGCTTCGTCGGTCATATAAGCTAACCGGGTAGCTTCTCCGGCAAATACCTGCTGACCAACCATGCCGTCGTCAATGGCGTTAAAGGCAAACTTGATCATTTTGATGGCTGTCGGACTTTTAGCCAATATTTCCTGTGCCCATTCATAAGCCGTTTCCTCGAGTTCTTCATGCGGAACAACCTGGTTCACCATTCCCATTTCAAAAGCTTCCTGGGCGGAATAGTTGGCTCCGAGGAAGAAAATTTCCCGGGCGCGTTTTTGTCCTACCTGTCGGGCGAGCAGGGCAGAACCGAATCCGCCGTCAAAGCTGGCAACATCCGCATCGGTTTGTTTGAAAATGGCGTTCTCTTTACTGGCTAAGGTGAGGTCACAAACTACATGTAGACTGTGTCCGCCACCCACGGCCCAGCCGGGAACCACGGCAATTACCACTTTAGGCATGAACCGGATGAGTCGCTGTACTTCCAGGATATTCAGCCGGGCAATACCATCATCCGCTTTATAACCGGTTTTGGAACGCACATTTTGGTCACCGCCGGAGCAGAATGCCCACTTCCCATCTTTGGGAGAAGGACCTTCTCCACTTAAAAGAACCACTCCGATATCATTATCCTCTTTGGCATCACTTAAAGCCTCATACAACTCAAACACGGTCTTGGGGCGAAACGCATTCCGGATTTCAGGACGGTTAAAAGCAATACGTGCCACTCCGTTCGATTTTTTATAGGTGATGTCTTCGTATTCTTTGACAGTTTGCCAGTTCATGATAAAGGTCTTTTTTGAATAAAGTTTTTAAGTTGAGCCATCAGTTGTTCCGGTTGATCCAAATGTACGCGGTGGCCGACGTCTTTCACAACCGCTAATTCCGGTTCACGGAGCTCTTTTTCCATTTGCCGGTTAATGTGCAGAAATTTCGAATCCTTTTCCCCAACCAGTAGTTGTACGGGAATAGGAATTTCACCCAGAAAATCCCGAACGCACGGCATGGTTCCGGTGCCAAAACCCTGCAAGCTGTTGGCCAGCCAGAAAGGTTCTTGGTCTTGCTGAATTTCTGCCATTTTCGCAACCAGTTCAGGCGCTGGATTTCCGGAATTGAAAAGAGGCATTTCTGTCCACTCCTCCAAAAAGCCTTTAAAATTTCCGGTGATGGCATCTGATCGGCGGGCATCCAGGGCTTGCCGGGCCTGTCGTTCTGTTTCTCCTTCAATGCCAAAGGTGCTGCTTTCAAGAATCAGACCTTTGTATAGATCGGGGCGGTGCAAGGCAAGCTGAAGGGCTAATCGTCCTCCCATGCTATATCCATATAGGAAAAGAGGAATTTGCAGCTGTTCACTGATCAGCTTGGTTACGTCTGCGACTTGTTCTTTGGTTGAAAAACGATAGTGCAGTTCTGCTCCTTCGGTTTGTCCGTGCCCCAAAAGATCAATGGTGATGGGATTGCAGAATTTCTTGAGCTCAGGAATCAGATGATCAAATTGCCTTCCGCTGCCCATGAAACCATGAAGAAGTACAAGTGAAGGCAGTGTTTCATTTTCCTGGTGAATATCAAAGTGATAAGAGATTCCTCTTACGCGGATATTCATGAGCTTTCAGTCACCTTAAAATTCCAAAGGGCGTGGCGTTGTTCCATCGATTCATCAGCACCGGTCATACATTCCATAACATGAACTCCATTTTTTTGAATGAGTTTGTCAAAGGTAGCAATAATTTGCTCCGGTCTCGAAACGAGGGTATGATCAATATTGTGTGCCCTGCAAAGTGCGGCAATCTTTACTTTTTGTGGGGTTTCAAAGTAGGTAGTGTATTTGTCCTTGATTTGATGAACCGGAAGCATTCGGAATATGGTTCCGCCTCCGTTATTCAGAATAACGATGACGAGTGGTTGTGAAACTTCCCTGGCCATCAGTAAGGCATTAGTGTCATGGAGGAAGGCAATATCACCCACAAAAAGTACTCCCGGTTTCTCAGCAGCAATACTTAATCCCAAAGCCGTTGATGTAATTCCATCGATACCGGCCGCTCCACGATTCACAAAGATTTCCTTTCCATCAAATTCCCCAAAAAGCGACATATCCCGAACCGGAAAAGAATTCGAAAGCATGGTAAATGCTTTTTTAGGGATGGTTTCCATGATCTTGGAAAATACATAGCCATCGGTAATAGGGGCGGAGGGGTGAAGATGCTCTTCACGAAAAGCTTTAAAATCTTTTTCAGCTTTTTTCCATCTTTTGAGCCAGTCTTTTCCGGCCGATCCAGTCACTTCGGGAATCAGAAGTGCCCCTTTAAGCATAATCTGTTTTTGAGAAGAAAGACTTCCATCAATCCATTGATTGGGATTCATAAAGCTAATCTGCATGGTGTCAGAGTGCTTATCAAGATATTGATTTACTGCTTTACTAACAGGCTGTGAGCCAAAGCGAAGAATTAAGTCGGCATTCAATTCTTCCCAGTTTTCATTATTTCTCAAAAAACCATCGAAACCCTGTATAGTATGTCGCGATGTGGGTACCTGGGAACCCGGCTCGGCTAACACGGGTGCATCCAGAGTGCGGGCGAGCTGTGTAATAAAATCAAGTTTATCGGATTTTGAAGTAGGTCCGACAACGATCAGAGGCCGTTCAGCTGAGATCAGATCAGACCAAAAAGTTTCTCCCAGCTCCATTTTCCCGGTTTCATAGGTGTATTTGGGAGAAGGGCGGCGGGATTGCTTTTCATTTTCAAACTCAACCTGCTTAAGGTATTTCCTGTCTGGCTCAAAAGGTTTTGAAAACGGGAAGTTCAAATGAGATACGCCACTTTTTTCGATAGAGATTTGAACGGCCTGAGATGCAGCCAGTTTGAGGCGATTTTTACTTTTTTCATGAGAGTCGGGTTCGCCCACTTCATGAAAAAACACCGTATAACTCCCGAATAACTTTAACTGATCAATCGTTTGGGAGGCTCCAAGTCCACGATAATGTGGAGGGCGATCCGCACTTACCACAATCATCGGGATGCCAGACTGTGAAGCTTCAATCACAGCAGGGAAATAATTGGCAGCAGCTGTTCCTGAAGTGCAAATAAGCACGGCTGGTTTACCTGTATATTTTCCTATTCCAAGTGCTGTGAAGGCTGCTGAGCGCTCATCAATGCCGATATGTTTTTTAAATCCTGAATGGGCTGAAAAAGCCAGAGTCAGGGCCGTAGAGCGTGAGCCCGGTGAAATTACAACGTGTTCAATACCTTCTTCAAACAGGGAGCGGACAAAAGTAGTACTCCAGTTAAAAGCGGCATTCTGAGGTTCATTTTCTTGCATGTTCCAACGCAGTTAGCATGGGGATGAACTTAAGATTTGTTTCATCCCATTCTTTTTGAGGGTTTGAGTCCTCAACAATACCACATCCTGCGAAAAATCTCACCTCATTAGATTTAATTAATCCGCTGCGGATTGCCACTACGAACTCTCCTTCGCCATTCGCATTAATCCAGCCGATAGGAGCAGCGTACCAGCCGCGGTCAAAATGTTCGAGTTTGCTGATATACGGCATAGCAGCTTCTCGGGGATATCCGCCAACGGCCGGTGTAGGATGGAGGCGGGAAAGTACCTCAGTGCGCGAAACGCCTTTTTTGATTCGGGCATGAACCGGGGTGTAAAGATGCTGTACATTGGAAAGCTTTTTTACACCGGGAGAAACAGGATGTTCAAATACATCAGAATAGCGCTGCAGGTTTTCCTCGATAGCGTCTAACACAAAAGCATGTTCACTCAGGTCTTTCTGGCTATGAAGAAGTTCATATTCAAGTACGGCGTCTTCAGAGGCTGTCTTACCTCTGGAAATACTGCCAGCCAACCCTTCGGTCAGAACTTCCCGGTCGTGAAAAGAGGCCAGCCGTTCAGGCGTGCTTCCAATAAAGCTGGATTTCCCATCCTGACTAACTAAAAAAGAATAACAATCGGGATATTGATTTCGGAGGTAATTTAAAAGACGGGTATCCGATACAGGTTCTCTTAATTTTACTGTAAGCTCGCGAGCAAGTACGATTTTCTTGAATTCTTCTGATTTTATCAGATCGGTGGCATTTTCTACAGAATCAACCCACTTTTTGTAGTCTTCAGATTCTATACCCGGGGTCTCTATTTTGGATGTAAAGGATTTCTTGGACTCAATGTTATAGGTGCCGGCATCACAGATTCGATCAAGCTTGTCGAATGTGTGTACAAATGAATGATAGATTTCAGACTCTGAATCGGACGAATCAATCTTTTTTGTAACCGTTAATACGGTAAATTTTCCTTCTCTCACCAAAACCCATTCAGGTAAGTTAAATGACCCAGCCCCAAATTCTCTCCATTGTTTGCCAACATTGTGATCGAAGAATGAAAATCCGCCTAACAAGTGAACGGATGCCAGATGGTGTTTCAGGTTGGAAATGTGATGTACCTTACTGAGCAGTTCTTTTCCCTGATCAGAGGCACTACGAAAGCGTTGCTGACCTGTGGTCTGAATACGGGCAAGCGAACCCGCTGCCGCAATGGAAAATTCAGCAGATGGCTTTTCCCAGTAGTATTGGAAGGTGTTCTTATCCGGATATTGTTCTAATACAGCAAGCGCATCAACTGCAGGAATCTGAATAGAAAAGGAGAGATATTGAAACTGTTTTTGGTTTTCAGAGATAAGATCAATGGCCTCAGACAGGTCAAGTCTCGAAACCTGTTCCCTGAAGCAATCTTTCACATCATTTAAAGCCGGATTCTGTGAACCCATAAATCTGCTGTTTTTAGTTTTCAATCTAAATTGAAAGTACGGATTATTACAGCAATGTTAAACTAATTTTAGTTCCTAATTTTTGAATGGATAAGAGATCCTCTGCAGAAGTCAGAAACAGTGCAGAATACTTAAGGAAATGGTGCGACTAACTATTACTGAGCGTCGTCGTCTTCACCAGTAGCGTAGGGATTATAGATTCCATGCTCAGTAGGTTCGTACTCGGCAAGCTTAAAGAAATGATTCCATGCAGCTTCACTTTTACCATTATCATCAACCCAGGTAGGGTGGCTCTGTTTGATGAGACCCACTACGCGCTTGGCATAAGATACGCGCTCTTCGGTGTCTTCGATTCGGGGAAGAGCCGCAATCATTAAGTCTAAATTGTAGCCGCAGTCAAAGTCTTTGGGTTTTTGCTGATGTATAAACATGAATTGAGATGAGTTTAATTAATTCTGCAAGAAAATAAGCGTTAATGAGGTTAGATTAAAATTGAATATTTGGAGTATTCCTTTAAGTGCGGATAAACTTTCTTTCAATATATCTCAGCCTCTCGGTGAATTATTTCTTAGTTTTGGGAATTAGATAAGAAACATCAATACGAAAGAATTTATGTATCACAATTCCATTCTGGAAGCGGTAGGAAATACACCGCTCATCAAACTGAATCATGTAAATGGTAATTCCGAAGGCACACTTTTAGCTAAAGTAGAATATTTTAATCCCGGCCACAGTATTAAAGACCGTATTGCAATTAAAATGATTGACGATGCCGAGAAAAAGGGGTTGTTAAAACCTGGTGGTACCATCATTGAAGGTACATCCGGAAATACCGGAATGGGTCTGGCACTTGTAGCTGTAACCCGTGGCTACAAATGTATTTTCACAACAACAGATAAGCAGAGTAAATCGAAAGTAGATTTACTGAGGGCATTAGGGGCAGAGGTGATCGTGTGTCCAACAAATGTAGAAGCTGATCATCCCGATAGTTATTATTCGGTCGCTAAAAGATTAAGCGAGGAAATTGAGAATTCATATTATCCCAATCAGTACGATAACAAGAGCAACTTTGCCGCTCATTACGAAACCACTGGCCCTGAAATTTGGGAGCAAACTGAAGGAAAGGTTACGCATTATGTAGCTGGTATGGGTACCGGTGGTACTATTTCCGGGGCTGGAAAATATCTGAAAGAACAGAATCCTGATATTAAAGTCATTGGAATTGACAGCGTTGGGTCGGTGTATAAAAAATACTTCGAAACCGGTGAATTCGATAAGGATGAGATCAAGCCCTATATGACGGAAGGAATTGGCGAAGATATCATTCCAGGAACCATAGACTTCGATTATATTGATGAAGTGATTCAGGTTAATGACAAGGATTCGGCACTGGTTACGAGAAGACTTGCTCAGGAAGAAGGACTGTTGATTGGCTGGTCGTGTGGCGCAGCCGTAAAAGGAGCATTGGACTACATTGAAGAGAATCCTTTAGGAAAGGATGACATAATGGTTATTATAATGCCAGACAGTGGTACCCGCTACATCGGTAAGGTGTATAATGACGAATGGATGAAAGAGCAGGGTTTCCTCAAGGACGAAGAATAATTATTTGTATCTAAGTTTAATCAATACTTAAGAAAACGATTTTATGGCTAAGAAAGATCAGACGATGAATCCCGGAAAAATGGAGATTGAACTAAAAGAAGAGGAGGCAACGGGTACCTATTCAAATCTTGTGATGATCACGCATTCTCCATCTGAATTTATTCTGGATTTTATTGCGGTGATGCCAGGAGTTCCTAAAGCAAAAGTGGTTAAAAGAATGATTCTGACACCGGATCATGCAAAAAGGTTAGCCAATGCCCTGAATGACAATGTAGCCCGCTACGAGAAAGAACATGGTGCTATCAGTTCAAACGAAAAAGTGGATATGCACATGTATAGAGGTCCGCAACCGGAAGCTTAAGAACTTCGAACCTGCCCCTGCCGTCAGTCAGGTAAGGAACACTCAACATTCAATGTTGAAGTATTCTATTTAACTCGCTCTGACGCTCCGACTCGGAGCGAAACGGGCTTTTATTTTTTAGCCTCAATCAATAAGCCTATCCCTACAAGAAAGAAGAAAATGTGGGGCAGGGTAGCAGCTAATTCCGGAGAAAGGGTGCCGTAATACCCAAATGGCTCAATGATCTTCATGAAGGCCAGATATAGAAAACTAATGGTTAATCCTGCCGCCAGGTAAACTCCTTTGCCACCTCTTCGGCGGACACTGGCGAAAGCGAATCCCACTATAATGACTACAATAATAGAAAATGGATAAGCCAATCTTCCATAGAACTGCACTTGCGGTATTTCAATCCCTCCGGCTCCACTTCTCTCAATGGAAGCAATGTAATCGCGGGCTTCTGCATATGTAAGCTGATAGATGTCAGAAGTGGTACGGGCCAAATCGCGGGGAAACACATTCAGCAAGGTGTCTTTTGTAAGGTAATCTTGTTCCTCGTATCCATTGTCTGTAAATATCCTTTCAGTTACATTTTCAAGTCTCCAGTTTTGTGTGGAATCCACCCATTCCATTCGGTTTGCTGTAGTACTTTTGAGTATCTGTTGATCCTGGAACTGAATAAGCCGGATCCGATAAGCGATTTGCTGGTTTTTGTCAAAATAATTCACCTGTAATTTAGTGTCAGCAGAGGGCTGCCTGTAAATGTCGCTTCGGTCAATATTTTCTGATTTGCTTTGCAGGTATTGTTCCTCGAATGCAATTCTCTGGGCGTTTGATTTGGGTATGATATAAGCATCCAGAAGACTGATACCTGCTGAACAAAATGCAGCGAAAACAATGTAGGGGACAATGAGTCGATATAGGCTTACACCTGCAGCTTTGAGTGCCGTAATTTCCAGGCGATCTGAAAGTTGACCTGTAAGAAATAAACAAGCCACGAAAACAGCGACAGGCAGAACCAATCGGGTCATTTCAGGAACATAATTCAAATAATAATTCCTGAATATCTCGGCCATCTGTGCTCCCTGATCAGCGAAATCATCACTATTCTCGGAGAAATCAATCATGATAAAAATGAAGATCAACATCAGGAGAACAAAAGCTGTGATGGTTACCAGGCGCAGAAAAATGTACTTATCAAAATGTTTAATCACGGTTTTTGAAAAGTTTGGTAATTCGAATATCAGTTGTCAGATGTATAATCAGATAAATGCCAGCAAGAGAAAGCAAGACGTTAAAGGTCCACATACCAATAAGTGGCGTTATAAAAAGTCGGTCAGCTAATTTTTCGCCCTGAATAAGCGAAACCCAATAAAACGTTAAAACAGCCGTGCTTATAAGCGCAGCAAAACCAAAATTTCCTCTTTTTGTCATGATGCCGATCGGGGCTCCAAAAAGAATGAATACTACACAGGCAAAGGGGATGGAAAGTTTTTTATGGATTTCGACAAGGTAGCGTGCTATTCGCTTTTGCCTCCATTCAATATTAGCCTGGACTGATTCAAGTTTGGTGCGGTATTCTTTCATTTGCCGGATTGATTCCCAAACAAATGAACGCTGTATCTCCGCCTTTTCGAATGTATTTGTGACCAGATAAGGGCTTTCAATCCAGCTAATATTTTCCAGGGTATCGGGTAAAACTTTTCTGGGATTGAAAAAAGATTCTCCACCATTGTATTCATCAGCGGGATAAATCATGGTATTTTTGCTCATAAAATCTCGCTGGTCTTGTATTTCAGCAAACAGGGAATCAACAACGGCAATCATGGCTCTGGAGCCCATAGTGCGATCACTTCTGTTTCGGTTTTCAGGGTCAGAACGCATAAAAGACATGTCAGAGAGGTCTAATGTCATGATGTGTTTTTTGAAATTATTTCTCTCGATCATGGTTTTATTTCTTCGGTCTCCAGCAAGAAATTTTAAGCTGGTACCATTAATCAGGTGAAGGGTAAGAGCTTGCTCCCCTTTACTAACCAGCAGGCCTTTATCTGCTACGATGTAAGCGCGATCACGGTTGTTTTCAGGCTTCTGAAAAAGAGTGATTTCGTAAAGACTGTCTGTTTCACTGTCAATGCGTTCAACCAAAAAGGTATAGCCCTCAATCCCATCATAAAAGGTATTGGGTTTGAGATCGAATCCGGGCTTTTTGAGGCGGATATCTATAAAAAGCGATCGTGCCTTTTGATTGGCTTCCGGTAATATGTTATTTGAAAACCATGCTAAACCAACAAAAAGAACGATAGAAGCAATCAATACCGGACGAATAATTTTCAGTGGGTTAATTCCGGATGCCCGCAGTGCTGTAAGTTCATTTAGTTCCGAGAATTTGCCAAAAGCCATCAGCGTAGCCACAAGAACAGCCATTGGAGCTGCTAAAACCACCATATAGGCTAAATTGGTAACTATAAGTTCGATAATAATAAGTACCGGTATGTCTTTGCCGATCAGCTTATCGATGTGGAGAATTAAAAACTGCATCAATAGCAAAAACATCAGCGTAAAAAAACAGAACAAAAAAGGACTTAAGTGCCTTTTAAGCAGGTCTATCTGAAGTTTGTTGATAAATTTATTCAAAGCTTGCTGTTGCTCAAGTACTTTTTAATTTTTACAGACGTAAATAATAGACATTTTCAGCTTATAAATTAAAGGATAGATTGTTGTATTATACTTTCAACATATTCAAATATATAGTATTATCGACCGCACCCATTCATCTACAAACTAATTTAGAATAAAAACAGATCAGCCTATCGCCCAACGCTACAGATTATAAGTAATAACCGAGTCAGTAAATAAAGCCGGTGCATTCTTTTTTTAAGTTAGTTTATTACCTGCCATTCGTGTGTTTAATGAATGGATTGCTGTTGGTTGGTGTATCTGCACAAGATACCAGCGATACTACAAAAACAGTTAGCGAGGCTGATAGTACCCTTGAAGGGGTGAAGTTTATCTACAAACCACCCAAAGGTCCTGTGAGCAACAGGAGAGTAGTTAATCCCGGAAAACTATACTACATCAAATTACCCAAAGAACAGTATCAAACTACCTGGGATTCTGTAGATACCTATCGAACGGTTCATAGAATAGATGGAATGGATGTTTCTATTCCTCAGATTTCTAATTTTGAGCAGTATGCGGCAGATAAGAGAAAGCAACAGGAGCAGCAGATAAGGTTTGATCTGATAGAAGAGGGTAAGAAGGAAAGTCAGCAGCAACAGGGGTTACTTGATTTCAGTCTCCAAATACCGGGCGGTCAATCTTCGGTATTTACTACTATCTTTGGAAAGCCGGAGGTGAACCTCCGCGTTAATGGTTCGGCAAATATGAATGTTGGGGTTTCCATACAGAATATTGAAAACCCGACTATTGAGCCTGATTTACAGCGGAGGGTAGATCCCACCTTTAACCAGAATCTGCAGTTAAATATTCAGGGAACGATTGGAGATAAACTGACCATTGCCACCGACTGGGATACAGAGCGTGCTTTCGACTTTCAAAACCGGCTTAGTATTGTCTATGAGGGCTATGAGGATGAGATTATTAAGCGTATTGAGATGGGTAACGTGTCGATGGAGACGGGAAACTCTCTTATTCGTGGCGGCGCGTCACTTTTTGGTATAAAATCGATAGCTGAGTTAGGGTCTTTACGTCTTACTTCTGTAGTATCTCAGCAAAAAGGAGAGAGTGATACCCAAACCATTACGGGTGGTTCGCAGGAGACAAATTTTTCTATCCGGCCTGTTGAATATCAGAACAACAGGCACTTTTTTATAGATTTCTATAATCGTCAAGAGTTCGAATCCAACGTATCAAATCCACAGCAAAAGGTGCAGGCTTATCAAATTTCTGATATAAGGGTGTGGATTTCTGAACCTCAAATTAACACCACGGCTGATGAAGCTATTCGGGCTGCTGCATTTGTAGATTTGGGCGTGAACGACCAGGGTGATGGTACGTACGGATTGCCTTCTGAGGAAGCGGATATTATTGATGAAAGCGCTCTTTCCCAAAACCGGAGTAACCTGAGTGCATCAGCTGAAGATTTTGGGGTAGCTGGTAATGATTTTTACAATGGATATTTCCGGCCTTTAACGGAAGGTGCTGATTATACCATTGACAAAGCATTAGGTTTTATCAGCCTTAACCGAGCACTTAGTTCAGGATCATATGTAGCTGTTTCTTTTATAAGGCAACCGGTTGCAGGTGAGAGTGCACCATCTTCAATTGGGGATATTTCTTCAAGAAATGCTAATGAGCTAACTTATTTGAAGCTCTTGCGAACGGATAACCCAACTCCGGATCTGAAGTCATGGCCACTGACCATGCGAAACTTCTATTCTTTGGGGGTATCAAATTTAACTCCAGACGGTTTAGAACTTGAGGTTAAATTTACACAGGGTAATGTTGATGACACCAACCTTCCGAACCTTAATAATCCGCTACTTCAGGTTTTGGGTTTAGACAGGGTGAATACTCAGGGCGCTGCACAACCTGACAACCTTATTGACTTTTCCGGGTATGTTCTGGATCCCCGAAGTGGAAGTATTATGTTTCCATATCTGGAGCCTTTCGGCAATAGAGTCAAAGAACTATTGGAATCCACTTCTGCATCCGATTCTTTGATAAATGCACTTTCATACACCGAACTGTATAATGAAAAACAGACCACAGCTGATGAAAGCCCAAAGAATTCCTATTATCGTATTGAGGGAACTTCTAAAGGTGGTGTTTCCGGAAACTTTACTCTTGGCTTTAGTCTTGTGGAGGGTTCCGTTAAAGTCTTTGCTAATGGGGCTCAGCTTACGGAAGGAGTAGACTATGAAGTTGATTATTCATTTGGAAGTATTACGATTTTGAGTGAGCAGTATCTTGCATCAGGGCAGGATATTCGTATTGAATATGAAAACAATCAGCTGAATGTAATTGGACAGAAGAATTTCACAGGACTTAGGGCAGAGTATCAGGTTAATGAAGACATTAGCATCGGCGGAACTTACTTCAAATTAAAAGAGCAGCCACTTTCTGATAAAATCAGGATTGGCAATGAGTCTATTAATAACACCATACTTGGGGTGGACGCGGACGCTGAATTTGAAACCCCCTGGCTCACCCGCTTTATTGACAAAATTCCCCTTCTTCAAACCAAAGCAGAATCTAACATAAGCTTAAGCGGTGAATTTGCTCAGCTCCGTCCTGATGTGGCACAAACAAATGCGGTTAGAGATGCTGTTGAAAATGGAGAGTTATTTAAGGATGAGGAAAATGGACTTTCATTCATAGATGATTTTGAAGGCTCCGAAATCAGTATTTCATTCACAAGTCCAACCCGATGGAATTTAGCTGCTGCACCTGCTGCTATTCCCGGTTATGCTCCGGATCAAACATTTTTTGATAATCCGGAAACTCCATTGAACAACTCATTAGAGTCAAAGATTGCTCGTTCAGATTTACGGAGTCAGTTTTCCTGGTATACCATCCCAAGAAATATAACCAGCATTTTGGGTAATGCTCGTAGTACCCCGGAATCTGAGACTACGCCAACAGAAGAAGTTTTTCCTGGAAGGGAAACCAACAATGCGCAAGATGAAGTTATTAATACACTGGATATATACTATAATCCAGCACAGAGGGGACCTTATAACTACAACAGGGACCTGAGAAATAAGCTCGAAAATGAGCCGGAAAATCAATGGGGTGGGATGACTGCGGCTCTTCCGTCAGGGCAGGAAGATCTCACACAGAATAATATTGAATTTATTGAATTCTGGGTACAGCCTATTTTACCGGATGGCAGAGAACCAACCGCTGAGGATATCCAAAGTTATGATGGCAAAATCTATATCGAAATCGGTACTATTTCGGAAGATGTTGTTCCCAACTTTGATTTAAATACCGAGGATGGGCTGGCCAATAATCTTGAAAACCTTGAGCTGGATACTTTCCAGGAAAACCCACGTTCCTACGTGCCTGCTAACCCAACAGCTCCGCAAGGTCAGTTTTCGAATGATAACAGAGAGCTTGAGGATGTCGGTTTTGACGGAGTTCCGAGCAGGAATGGGTTTGATGACCAAAAAGTGGAAACAGCATTATTTAGCCCATTTATAGATTCCATGAGGATTGCCTATGGAGAGGAAAGCGATGTATTTCAGTCCATTCTGGCCGATCCATCCAATGATGACTACATTTTTTACGGAGAATCCCAGGTTCAGGACTTGCCACTTCAGGAACGCTTTTACAGAGTAATGGGATATCATGAGGGTAATACCCCGGCAGCTGGTGGCGACAAACGAGCCATTACACCACGTCCCGATACCGAGGGGCTTGTAAGCCGGGCTAACATTGAGACCAACAACAATTATTATCAATATGAAGTCAATTTAAATCCGGCGACAGAATTAACAATAGATACAGATGGCAGCGACGGTACATATATAGTTGATAAGGTAAATGCCTCCCGGCAAGCTGATCGTTGGCATCTGGTTCGTATTCCACTCTCTGATTTCAAACGTAAAGTCGGCGATATCGAAGGTTTTCAGAATATAAGTCACATTCGAATGTGGATGTCAGGATATGAAAAGCCTTTTACCATGCGGTTTGCTACGTTCGAATTTATTGGAAGTCAGTGGCGCAAAGTTGAAAATATTGATGAAGGGCAAAATTTCACCGGCGATTTCAGAGTAGCTACCATCAATATAGAAGAAAATGCAAGCCGGCAGCCCGTTCCTTACCGACAGCCTGATGGCTCTATACGAGCTATAAACAGGGGTGTACAGGTTCAGTCTCTTGCGAATGAACAGTCTATTGTATTGGGTGTCGATAATTTGGGTTCAGGACAAATCCAGATGGTTAAGCGGATATATCCGGGAGGATTGAATCTTCTTAATTACTCTAACATGAGAATGTTTGTTCATGGTGAAGGTTATGGAGATGGACCAGAAGAGAGAGGGCGAGCTGAATTGGTTATCAGGATGGGTACCGACCTGAATGCTAACTATTATGAATACAGACAACCAGTAACACCTTCTGATCCTGATTATCCTTACTCACCGTATAGTGCTGATGGTGGTGGTGAATTAGAAATGGATGCCGAACAAGTTTGGCTGTACGAAGAAAACAGCATGAATATTGTGCTGGCTGCTTTTAATGAACTAAAGCAGTTGAGGGATCAACAAGGAGTTTCGGATCCAACTCAGAAGTTTGAACGAGAACTCTCTCCTGAAGAAGATGATGCTGTAGAAGGGGCAGTAGTAGCTATAAAAGGAAATCCTTCGCTGGGTCGTATATCTGAAATAGGGATGGGTATCAGAAATCCTTTTGACCCTGATGATGTAAACTCGCCGGGCTCGGATATACTAAATGCTGAGTTTTGGCTTAATGAACTTCGTGTATCTGGTTTTGATAATGAGAAAGGATGGAAGGCTAATGCAAATGCAAGCTTTAAATTTGCGGACTTTGCAACCTTCAATACTAATTTTACCAGAACCACAACTGGTTTTGGCGGACTTGAGTCCCGTTTGGGTAACCGAAGCGTAGCTGATGAAATTGGGTACGATCTCAGCTCAACGGTTAACCTGCATAAGCTGATTCCGGATCGTTATGGGTGGAACTTCCCGGTCACAGTTTCAAGCCGAAAGAATATTTCCACACCTAAGTATTTGCCTAATCAGGGTGATATTCGTTTAGATGATTTTATCAATGCTACCAATAGCAATGAGCAGCTTACTGAGTCTGAAAAGGAAACGATTATCAATGAACGTATTAATGAAGTAGAAACCGTTCGGGATAATTTCTCCGTAAACGTATCAAACATCTCCAAACAGAATTCCAAGAGTAAACTAGCTCAGTACACCATCGATAAAACCCGATTGAATTATGTTTACAACGAGGGAAGTGCTAAGAACCCGGAAATTCAATTTCAGGATGATTGGAATTATAATGCTGGCATTCAGTATAGTCTTTCCTTTAATAATGTGAAGCTGTGGCAGCCTTTCGGCTTTACCGAAGATGTACCTGTGGTGGGAGCACTTTCCAGAATCAGATTAGGTTATATGCCATCATCGATAAATGCATCAGCCAACCTGAATCGATCATATACGGAAAAGAGAAGAAGACCGGAATTTGATGATGAAGGAGTGGAAGAGATTCAGCCCTTGCAGCAAAGCCATACTTTCAATGAACGATCTGGTTTCGGCTTTAACTACAATTTCACACCAAGTATCCCGATTTCTTTCCGTACTACTACAAATTATGACTTGTCTAGTGCCGGGCGTGAGAATGTTAATAAAACCGGGCTTGCCGCCGATAGTAATTCCTATCAGCTGACACCCACATTTGAGGTACTCAATAATCTGCTTACGGATTCACTTTCAGCCAGAAGATCAAATTATGACGAGACCTATACGGCAAGCTGGCGTCCAAAATTAAACAATATTGAAGCTCTTAAATGGCTTACCTATTCAGCCTCTTATGCTGGAGGGTTTGGATGGACGAATAGCCCAAGCGGTTCAGGTTTGGGAGCGGGAGTTTCCAATCGATTTCGTCTGGATCATACTTTTAAGTTTGGAGTGGGTAGTCTCATTGACAAAATAGGGTTTTTCAATCGGCTTGAAGAGGCAGACGAAAAAGAAACTTCGGATAGAAAAAAGGCGAAGAATAGTAATTCTGAAAATGCTGAACCGGCTTCACCTGATCTCTTAAAAGACCTGCAGTACCTGGGGCGAAAAGCCATACTTGCCATTTTTAGCTTGGAAAGCATTGATATTACCTACAACCAGAATAAAACGTCAAATCAGGCAGGTTATAGCGGAGATTCACAAATATTCCACGCTCTTGCCAGTGAGGCAGATGGCAACTTTTCTCCACCTTTCGGATACAGGCTTGGAATAGATGAAGAGTTGCCCAGGTCGCAGCTCATCCAGCAAAGTCCGTCTGGTAATTCTATAAACCTTCCAAAGAATAATACCTATTCCGATAAAATTACGATGGGTACCAAGCTCAACCTGTTTAAAAATTTTACGGTCGATTTAAACTGGTCAACAAATTGGGATGAGCGTCAAACAAATACAATCACGCTAACACCAGCCGGTGATTTCTCTTCAACCATCTCGTCGAGCGGAAACATCAGTTCTTCTGTTTGGGCATTTGGTGGCGGATACCGGGATTTATACGAACGTCAGCTTAAGACGGCTTTTGCTGATGCCAACCGCGAAGATGGTATTATTTCTGATGATGTTGAAAATGGCGGTAACGGAGATGGACGTATTGTATTAAACCGAAACACCCTTGAGGAAGATTTCCGAAAGGCGTATCTGGGAGGAGGTACCGGAGCCGTAGGTGAAAAAGGGTATACCCCGATTCCCAAACCAAACTGGCGGGTAACGTGGTCAGGCGTTCAAAGTTTTATACCTATTATCGGGGATAATATGAGAGCGGCCACGCTGACTCACGGATATACCGGCACCTATCGTCTGGGATGGAGTTTGAACACACTTACAGGTATCCAAGACCCTCAGGGACTAGGAGACTTCAGTGTAATTGACAGGAAAGAGTTGTACGAACCTAACTCAATAAACGTTGAGCAGCGTTTCTCTCCGCTTATTCAGTTAAACGTTACGTGGCAGTCAGACTTACGTACACAAATCAGCTTCGACAGAAGTAAGACAAGTAGTCTGGCACTTTCCAGTAGATCTGTGACAGAGCGCACTTCACAGGGATTAAGCACCTCCATCAACTATACCTTTAAGAATGTAACCATTCCCTTATTCCCTAAAATAAAGAATAACATTACTCTTACCATCAATGGTGGGTACGCCGACGATACAGAAAGTAAATACACCCTGAGTTCTGATATTGATGAAGTATTAAGTGATGTGGACTTTGTACCCGATGTAAGCCAGTATGACTATACCGATCCATTTGTGACCGGGCAGAATCGAATAAACGGATCTGTGGTTATTGGATACCGGTTCTCACAAACGGTGACTTCCAACTTCGAGTATACCTACACGAAAGTGAATCCTAAGTCGTCGGCCTACTTCCCGAGAACAAATCATGAAATCCGGTTCAACTTTAAGATTTCCATTCAGTCCAGATAATTTAATCTGAATTTCTGTTACTGAATCTATAGAAGCCCCAACCAGAAAAGGTAAACATCAGGCACAGAAGAGAGAGCCAGTTTCCAAACCGGGTGTAGATTGTTTGGGTTTCTAAGTTTTGAACTGTTCCTATAAATCCGGTTCGTACCCAATAATCAGTTTTTTGAACGATAGAACCATTGGGGGCAATGATTCCTGAAATTCCATTATTGGCACTGCGGGCAATCCACCGGTCAAACTCGATAGCCCGAAGACGTGCATAGGCAAAATGCTGATGATGTCCGCTGGTATCGCCCCACCAGCCATCATTGGTTATAATGGTAAGAAAAGAAGCATCTTTCTGAACAAACTTACGAATCCAGGACGGGTAGACCGAATCATAACAAACTAATCCTGGTGTACTAAAGGTATCGGTTTCAATCATATCTGGCCGGGAGCCTTTACCAAACCCAGCGATGTTTCCCCAGTCAACCCAGTCAAAAACATCCATTGTGTTAAGGGTTTCGACAAAAGGAATACGCTCCACAATGGGCACTAAGTTGGCCTTTTCATAATCGGAGATTTCGCCATTGGCATCCACAAAAAGAGCGGCATTAAAGACATTATAGGGTTTGCCTGAATTTAGAGTGCCTCTGTAAAGAATATCTGTGTCTTTGGAATAGGTTTTATAAAGACCGGTTCCAACCACAAAGTTTTTATTCCATGCTTTTGCTGAATCTGCAATTCTTAAGGCTGTTCTGGAGTTAGTAAAAATAAATCCATCAATGGCATTCTCAGGCCATATAATGAGCTCAGTTTGCGGTGTTATGGTTCTGCTGGTAAGCGTAAAAAGGCTGTCAATCACTTCTTTGAGGTCACTCATTCCTCCATATTCCTGGTAAGAATCATGGTTCGGCTGGATGATAGCTACGTGAGTTAGATCGGAGTTGCCAGTCTCGGTTTCACTTTCAAAGAGTAGAAATGACCATATTGGGAAAATCAGGAAAACGCCTAAAGTTACGTAGGCAAGATTCCGTTCTTTGCTTTTGATAACCTGGTAGGTGAGTGCAGAGCTCAGAACCACCCAGAAAGTAATGCCAAGATGGCCGGTAAAGGAAATATACTGGATCACCCCAATGAAATTGGACCAGGCATTGCCAATCGAAAGCCAGGTCCAGGATAAATCCCACTGGTGATGTAAGAACTCGTAGCTGACCCAAGCAGCAGTTTGAAGTAAAGCTACCAGAATCGGAGAGTTACTTTTTTGGGAAAAGAATTTTGCCAGACATAACGGGATGGTCATAAGAACACTGTTGGCAAGAATAGCCGCTATTCCGGCGCCAAGGCTGGCCATCATAAGCCAATAGGTACCAATCAGGTTCCAAACCACGAAGCCTGCATAACTGTAATAAGCTACTTGTTTGTAAGAGTCACACTTGTCTGACAAATAGAACAACAGAATAAATGCCGGAAAACTCAGGAATGAGAGGTTCACAGGAGGGAAGCTGAGTCCCAACAAAATTCCCGCAAGTACCGAAATTACCCATTTATTATTCAGCAGTTCTTTCACGTTCATTCCGAATATCCTTTTCCTGATACGATTACTACTATTTCACCTTTGATCGAATCACGGCTTTCAAACTCTTTCTTGAGCTCACTTATTGTGCCGCGGTTCACCTCCTCAAATTTCTTGGTGAGTTCGCGAGCCACCGCTGCCAGACGGTCAGGTTCAAAATGTTCTTCCAGTTCTCCCAGTAACTTCAGCAGCCGGTTTGGACTTTCATAAATGATAATAGTGAGTTCTTCTTCTGATAATTGTCCCAGTCTTTTTTGACGACCTTTTTTGTGAGGAAGAAACCCTTCAAATATGTATCGATCGCAGGGAAGTCCGCTGGCTACAACCGCGGTTGTGGCTGCGTCTGGACCGGGAATAACACTCACGGTATGATTTCCATTTTGAGCCGCTCTTACGGCCAGGAAACCAGGATCGGAAATCCCTGGCATGCCGGCATCACTGATTAAAGCTACATTCTGGTTGGCATCGAGGATATTCATGAGGTGACCAACTTTGCGATGCTCATTATGCTGATGAAACGAGAACGTTGGTTTGTCGATTTGGAACCGTTGCAGCAGATGACCAGACGTGCGGGTGTCTTCGCAAGCGATATAATCCACAGATTTGAGCACCTCAACGGCTCTTGGTGAAAAATCCTGTAAGTTCCCGATTGGCGTAGCTACTATGTAGAGTGTGGACACTTTTTACCTCATTGATTAAAGTGCACAAATATCAAACTACAGCCTTCAAAAAACAAACCGGAATACAAGAACGGCCATTTTTAGAATTTGGAATTTAAAAAGAGGGTTGTATGTTAAATGCGATGAAAAAATCAATTTAAACATCTATAGATATCAATATGGACTTTCAACCATCCGGATTAAATCACATCACCATCAGAGTAAATCGTATAGACGCTTCCAAAGAATTTTATGGTGATATCCTGGGCCTTGAACTTGTTAAAACGATGGGGCAGAGTATGGCCGTGTATAGAATTGGCAAAGAAGATACGCTTGTAATTGTGGAAGCCGAAACCAGCTACGACCCAACTTCAAGAGATTTTCGGGTCGATCACTTCGGTTTTTATGTGGACGATCCCAAAAAAGTGGATGAGCTAGCCAAGTATTTCCGTGAAAAGGAAGTAACCATTATGAGTGGCCCTGCGAATCGTAAGAAAGGCCGTTTTCTATTTGTGGCCGATCCTGATGGGAACATGATCGAATACTTTTATGAAGAGAAAGAATGAAATAGAGCAGGAGCTGGATCAAAAAGAGTTTGAGAACGATATAGGCAGGGATTTAGCTCAGGAATATCGAAAGATCGATATTGAAGAAAAGCTACGGCAGGATGCCAACAAGTATGTCGTCGGCTTGATGTACTTTATAACTACTCTGGTATTTTTTGAAGGACTATGGTGGTTAATATCCACTTCTATGGCTAAAATGACAGTAGGATTTCTGGGAGCATTCTTTTCTGCCATGACTCCCTTCATGCATATTTCCTTTTTGATAATGGCAATCTATTCAGCCTTTACCTGGAAGTCACCCATCATTTATGTGCTAAAATTAACGCCTAATGGCTGGTAAGTCTGATTTCCTATCTATTCAGATAGTAAGAAGTACTGATCAGGAACAGATGACTAATGCCACCGTCACTGAAAATATCTTGCGTACGATATTGAAGTCCCAATTCAAATTTCTGCTTTGAATTGAAATACCAGCCTAATCCAACCGAAGCCCGGTTCTCTGCATCCGCTTCATTTTTGTTGAAGGCAGTCATCATCTCATCTTTCAGAATCAGATACTTTTCTCCGGCGTCCAGCTTTTCGCCTTCTAAGGGAAAGTCGTAACTCAATCTATAGCGCAATCTGTTTTGGTAGGAACTGGACCGTACCCTCTGTTCAAGCCGAAGCCGGTGTGCCAACCGACGGTCTCCTAAATAAGAAACAAACCCAATTTGTTGCAAAAACCGGTGCTCATATTGATAGCCATCAATAAGAGGAGTGGAAAGCCGGTAGTAATATCCACCGCCTATTTTAGTGCCTGCAGAGAGCCCGTAGGAAAAAGAAAACTGGGGTTCTATATATTGAATGGCAGCACTATTATCGAAATCACGAATAGAGTTAAATACCGAAAGCTTGGTATTGAATCCTAAACGGTCGGATGATTTCCACGAATAGGAAAGCTCCGGATTCCATATAAGCTCCGCCTGCTGCGAAAATGCACAAACCGGAAGCAGCATGGCTGCCACCAAAAGTGCACGGACTTTTAAAAAGTTCATGTATTACCAAATATTATCCAGCGAACGTCTCACAATTTTACGTTTCTGAATGAAATTACCGTTTACGTCAAACAGCATCTCAAATGAACCGAGCTCATCTTTGTTTTGTCCGTCAATTTCAATTTCGTAACGAATCAAAAGGTCTTCGAAATCTTCTTCAAGGATATTTTCCAAAACCTCTTCGTCATCGTTTCCTGAAGCAGAAAATTGACGCTGAACTCTGGTAAATTTGAATTTTGAGTACTGTTTGTCTATTTCTTCTGTGATGGTGTTCCGTAAAGCCTCGGGAAGTTCTTCGATTTCAATAATCTGCTCAACATCAATGAGCGAACCTGTTGAATCAAATTCGATACTGTACTGGTGATCTTCCCAATTCAGCTTCACTTCATAGCTGATCATTTCACCGTCTGATTGGCGGTAAAAATCTGCTTTTTTCTCCTCTTTCCAAAATTGATTTATCAAAGACAGGGCAGAGGCAGGCATTTCGTTCCGGTCTATCGATTTTTCAACTTCATCTTTTATTTCTTGAGCAGAGCAAAAGAGGGTTGAAGAGATGATTATTGCAGGTATAAGAAATAGAAATTGGTAATACGTTTTCATACTTCCAATATGAAATACACGTATTACCTAATCTTTAATAGAGGGTTAAATTAGCAATAACTCCGGTACTGAGAATTAAGCAATTGCTTCGGGCACATGTTCTGGTTTGGCATTCTTATAAGCCGGACGGGGTTTCAGCCCAAAAAGCTCGAACATATGCATGTCTTCTTCCAGCTCGTTGTTGTCGGTGGTGAGGAGCTTTTCTCCGGTAAAGATAGAATTCGCTCCGGCCATGAAACATAGTGCCTGTTCTTCAAAATTCATACGAACCCTTCCAGCCGAAAGGCGAACCATAGATTCCGGCATCAGAATTCGGGCTGTCGCAATCATACGAGCCATGTCCCAGCTTGGCACCTTAGGCTGATTTTCCATCGGGGTTCCTTCTACAGCAATCAGTGCATTAACCGGAACCGATTCAGGATGCTTGTCAAGATTTGAGAGGGTGTAAAGAAGCCCAATACGGTCATCATGAGTTTCTCCCATTCCTATAATACCGCCAGAGCATACAGAAATGTCATTGTCCTGTACTTTTTTAATGGTATCGAGACGGTCGTCATAACTGCGGGTAGTAATGATCTTTTTGTAGAAATCTTCGCTGCTGTCCAGATTATGATTGTAGGCATAAAGTCCGGCTTCTTTCAGTTTCTTGGCCTGGTCGTCATCCAGCATTCCAAGGGTTGCGCATACTTCCAGTCCCATATCTGCAATTTCAGAAACGACGTCTAGGACCTTATCAAAATCTTTGGTTTTACGAGCGCTTCTCCAGGCGGCTCCCATGCAAAAACGGGTACTTCCTGCTTCTTTGGCTCGTTCTGCGGATGCCAGAATCATTTCCTTTGGCATCATTTTCTGTGCGTTTACATCGGTGTCGTAGCGGGCGGATTGGGGACAATAAGCGCAATCTTCAGAGCAGCCTCCGGTTTTGATGGACAGTAACGTACAAACCTGAACTTCCCCGGTTTCATGATGTTCGCGGTGAACCGTTTGGGCCCGATAGATTAACTCCATAAGTGGGGTGTTATAGATATCGGAGATTTCTTCTTTTGTCCAGTCGTTACGAATTACAGCCATCTTGAAAATAGTTGAGTTAAAATATTTTGCCGAAATTAATAGGAATCCCTTCAAAACCCAATTCAGAATCCCAATTAATTTACTTTTGTGTTTTATGGAATTTGTGGTAATTATGGCCTCATCAAAAAATTACTTCATTTATGCGCGACGTTCTGATTTCAGGTAAAACTTCATTCAAGATCGAGGTTCCCTACAAATTGATCGAAACAGGAAAGAAAGGAAAAAAGCCTCTCATCCTGTATCTGCATGGCTATAATCAAAACATTGAGTTTCTGGAAAAGAAAATGGAAGATATGCTCAATCTTGAGGCCTATCATTTATTTGTTCAGGGCCCGTATCCCATTTACGATACATCCCGAAAAGTAAATGTATCTAAATGGGGAAGAGCTTGGTATTTATATGATGGAAACCAGGGGCAGTTTATTAAGTCTATGGAGATTGCATCAGAGTTTATACAGGAAATTGTAGATGGACTGGTCGATGTGATTGAAATCAGTCGTTTGTGCGTGTTTGGATATTCCATGGGCGGATATCTTGGGGGATACTTTGCCCTCTCTCGCTGGAAACATGTGAATGAACTAATAGTAGTGGGGGGAAGGATAAAAACGGAAGCTTTTGATGGTAAAAGAGAGCCGGCTCAGCACATAAATATTTTAGCCCTGCATGGAAAAGACGATGATAGTGTATATCCCCAGCCCCAGCAAAAGTGTGTGGAACTTCTGAAAGAGGAAGGTTTTAACGCTATGTTTAAATTGGTAGATGCGGGACATAAACTTGAGCCGATTTTTGTGGACGAAGCATACAACTGGCTGAAGGAGTTAGGTTATGTTGAGTCAGGTTGAATTTTTATTATACTTTTAATTCTAATGTTTGTTAAGTTATTTTAATTAAACTATTGCAAAGCAGTTCATAAATCATTACGATATCTCTGAAAACCGCTACAAATAAACCCTGCGAAGTTAAATGAATATACTAGTAATCGAAGACGATCCGTCTGTTCGTACGCTTGTAAAGGCCGTTCTCGAGCACAACGGAAATTCAGTTTCCACCGCTGATAATGCTACAGATGGAGAAGCCAATGCCGTAGGGAATGATTTTGATATGATCATCCTCGATTTGGGATTACCTGATGGAGACGGCTATGAGGTTTGTAAAAACATTCGGGATAAGAATGTTACCACACCGGTGCTGATTCTTTCTGGAGAGCAGGAAACAGATGTGAAGGTAAAGTGCTTGAAAGTTGGTGCGGATGATTACCTGACCAAGCCATTTAATACCGAAGAGCTTATTGCCAGAATGGATGCCATCAAAAGGCGAACGGAGTCGGGAGGGGAGCAACAACTCACCTGTGGAGAACTTAAAGTAGATTTATTGAAGCGAGAGTTCTCAATCAATAGTGAGAAAGTTCAGCTAACAAATAACGAATTTAACTTACTGGTCTACTTCCTTAAAAACAGAAATCGTGTAATTACACAGGAAGAACTGGCTGAGAAAGTCTGGGATATACATTTCGATACCCAGACTAATTATATCAATGTGTACATCAGTTACCTGAGAAAGAAAATCCGAGAGCATACTGATGTGGACTACATAGAAACCATTCGTAAAAAAGGATTTGTATTCCGGTGCGAATGAAATTTTAAATGATTTTGTCAGCCTCGTACATAATTGATTGTGTACGGGGCTTTTTTATTTAGGCTTATGGATTCATCTAAAAGACGGGCTTTAACGGAATATCTTAGAGATTTTGCTACGGAAGCCCGATGGGATAAAATTGAGGAAGTGGCTCAGCAAAGAACCCGCTATTTGAGCGTAGTTGTAGAAGATATTTACCAGCCTCATAATGCCAGCGCTGTGCTAAGGAGCTGCGATGGGTTTGGAATTCAGGATGTACATATCATTGAGAACACCAACGAGTTTGATGCTTCGAATCAGGTGACCATTGGCGCCGATCAATGGCTGACTCTACATCGGTATAAAAATCCTAAATCAGACAATACAGAGCTTTGTTTCAACAAGTTGAAAGAGCAGGGTTATAAAGTGATTGCAACTTCACCTCACGAAAATGATACTAACCTGAATGATTTGCCTCTGGATCAAAAGACGGCTCTTGTTTTTGGTACCGAACTGGATGGAATTAGTGATCGGGCCAAAGAACTGGCAGACGGATTTGTGAAAATACCTATGGCCGGCTTCAGTGAAAGCTTCAACATCTCGGTTAGTGCGGCTGTCTGCCTCTATAACCTAACCCGCCGACTAAGAGCGTCAAGTATTGACTGGAAGCTCTCAGAAGAGGAAATAGAGGAGTTAAAATATCAGTGGCTCAGAAAGTCTATTAAAGCCGGGGAGCAGCTGGAGCAAGCCTTTCTGGAAAACAAAAGCTAATTTATTTTTTTACCAGGGAAGTTTTTCTTCTATATCAGCAACGGCATAAGCAAATACAGCCATGGTGGCTACACATTCATTGAAGTCTTCCTTATCCAGCTTATCCATGGTGTCGGCATCTGTATGATGATACCAGAAGTAACGAGATCCATCTACAACCAGGCCCATTCCCGGAACACCGTCACGCATCAGGGGACCGATATCAGCTCCTCCGCCACCTTTGGTTACCTGTCCGGATTCAATAGGCTGAAGGGTAGAGCCAATCTCGGAAAGAATTTCATAAGCACGCTCGCTTCCTGAAAAACCAAATCCAATCGGATCAAATACGCCGGCATCAGATTCAATGGCCAATACATGGTTTTGCAACGATTTTTCATCTTCTTTAACCCAGCGGTGATATTCTTCAGCTCCACGCAACCCATTTTCTTCATTGGTCCAGAGTACCACGCGAATGGTTCGTTTTGGCTTGATACCAAGTTCATTCATTAACCGTACCGCTTCCCAGGCAGCAACACAGCCACCACCGTCGTCCATCACGCCTTGTCCAACATCCCATGAATCAATATGTCCGCCCATTACAATAATTTCATCCGGAAACTCTGAGCCTTTTATCTCAGCGATTACATTTCTGGATTCCGTATCTGGCAGGGTTTCAGCCTGCATGTTCAAGTTGATTTTAATCTTTTCACCACGATCATATAACCGCTGAATAAGCATGGCATCCTCGACAGTAATGGCAGCATGGGGAATTTTTTTAACTTGATCATCATAATACATGGTACCGGTATGAGGAGTTTTCATGGAATAAGGGCCAACGGATCGAATGATACTTGCCACGGCTCCGTGTTTTGCGGCTTCAATGGCTCCGTTAACCCGGTATTGGACAGTTCGACCATAGGATGTAAATTCAGCATTATAGAGAACGATTTTACCTTTAACCTGACCTTTGACTTTCTCCAGTTCATCAAAGCTTTTTACAACGATAACATCAGCAGTGATTCCTTCTTGAGGAGTGGCAACGGTACCTCCAAGGCTCAGCATAGGTAAATTCTTTTCCCGGGGTGAAATCAGGGTTGCTGACTCTTCCCCACGCACCCAATGAGGAACCATAACGGGCTGCGTCCAAACCTTATCAAAACCATCTTGCTTCATGGTCTCTACAATCCAGTCGATGGAATTCTCCAGGTTTTCTGATCCACTGAAACGGGGCCCGAATGTATCAGCCATATAGGTAAGCCGTTCCCAGGCTATATCACTACCCATTGCTTTTCGAATGAGTTGCTGAACATGTTCCTTATGCTCTGAGTTAAGCACTGATTGTGCCATAAGTGTTGCAGAAAAGGAAAGTAAGGTAACAAGAACGATAATAGAGAAGCGTTTCATGAGCATAGGGGATTCACTTTTAAATAAGAATGAACCAAAGAAAGGCAAAAGTGAAATTCAATGCCACAAAAAAAGCCCCGAATGAGGCTTTAAAATTTTGTTAGTCAAGAGAGTTGTTATTCGTCTCCGATATCTCTTTGAACATGGCGTATTCTTCAGGAGAAGTATCTGCAAAGAGATAATAGATTGGATCTACAGGCTCTCCTTTGAAATGAACTTCATAATGGAGGTGAGGACCTTCAGACAAGCCTGAATCTCCAGCCATACCAATTTGTTGCCCACGTTCGACTTTACTGCCGTTTTTGATGCCTTTAGCTAAGCCAGATAGGTGAGCGTACAATGTTTCGTATCCAAAGCCATGATCTACAATGACAACCAAACCCAGGGTTCCTTTACGTCCTGCAAACCGGATTTTTCCATTACCGGTTGTAAATACCGCATCTCCAATATCTGCCCGGAAATCTAACCCGTTATGGCGGCGGTTATATTTAAGAATAGGGTGGTACCGTACACCGTATCCACTCAACAAAATACCCGAGGTGGGTTTAATAGCAGGGATATGAGCCATTTTTTCTTTATTCACATTGTATTGGCTCTTAATTTCTTCAAAACTCAATTTCTGAATTCCAATACGGCGCTCCAAATTATCCACTTTGGAAGCGGTCCACTTCAATAATTCTGAGGTAGATTCATTGTATACATCAAACTCATTGTAAGGGTCAGAACCACCAACACCAGCCTGTCTTTCTTCGTAGGAAATTTGATCCATACCCAAAACAGAGCGGTACATCTCATTATCTTTTTTAGCAATCGCAGTGATTTGATCATCGAGATTAACAAGCGCATCTTTTGTGCTTTCAAGCTGTTCGTATAAGGCTTCATTTTCAGCTTTAAGGGCGAGCTCAGCAGGTGTGCCGATGTAGGTAGAGAGTAGGATGATACCTATACCAGTCAGTACAACACCAGATAAGATCCAAATTGAAAGATTGTAGACAACCTGCTCAAGGCGATTGTACTCAATAGGTACAAATTCGCAATTCGTTTCGTCGTAGTAATAGTGATTTTTTATTGACATATACTAACCTTGTTCCAAAACTTGCCTAAGATAGTAACCTTCGTATCACATTCAAAGAGTAAGCCAGAACTCTAATGTTACAGTTTATTCGATATCCCCTTCAAAGTACTCGATAGCTCTTTTCGGAGTCATATCCCTTCCTTTTGTTTTTTCACTTATGCTTGATTGGATTCTTTCCTGGAATGCTTTTGCGGGATCGTACCCATAATGTTTCAATAAATAATTCATTGCAATTACTTCAGCGATAACGGTAATGTTTTTACCTGGTGTGATGGGGAGGTGAATGAGAGGAATTTCCAGTCCTAATACATTCACCGAATCATGGTTTAATCCCGTTCGTTCAACTTCTCTGGTTTCATCCCAAAGGGTTAATTCCAATACTACCTCCAACCTCTTTTGATAGCGGATGGCGCGTATTCCAAACATGGACATCACGTCTACAATACCGAGTCCGCGTATTTCCATGAAGTGCTTGCTCATTTCGGTAGCCGACGACATTAGTACATTGTTCTTTTTGGTAAGCATGACAACGTCATCAGCAACCAAGCGGTGGCCGCGTTCAACTAAGTCCAGTGCGACCTCACTTTTACCGATCCCGGATTTTCCGGCAACTAAAATTCCTATTCCGTACACATCCATCATAGATCCGTGCACCATAGTCTGTATGGCAAATTGGTCTTCCAGAAAATCCCGTAGAATATACATGAATCGGGTAGTCTCCAGTGGTGTTGAATAAATCGGTATGCTTGCCTCTTTGGCGATCTGCAATAAATTTTCGGGAAGTTGATTTCCATCAGTCAAAAAGATAACCGGAATATCGAACTTGGTAATATGGCGGAATGATTCTTCCTGTTTGTCTTTACCCATGTTTTCCAGAAACTGGGTTTCCGTATTCCCAATTATCTGAATTCGTTGATAAGTAAATAGCTCATTATACCCGGCAAGCGCCAATCCCGGTCGGTGTAAATCAGCTTCAACCACAAAATGGTCTCCGGCACAATTATCAGAAACACATGCTTCTATATTTATATTGACACGTTCTCGTAGCTTATTGATAAGATAAGCTACACTAATCTTATCCTTGCGCGGGATTGGGGCCTGGGGTGAAAATGGCATAAGAGATTAATTAAAAATATTAGTTAACGGCATGCATTTTTTCTTTGTACTTCTTCAATTGCCGACTTACTGTTTCAACAGCATTATGAATGGCCTGCTCGTAGGAAGAAGCAGATTCTTTAGCTGTTAATATTTTTCGCGGCACTTTAACAATGATTTCAGCCTGCTGTGGGTTTTCGTCAGAAGGAGTAGGTTCAAGAATAATATCACACATTACGATCCGGTCATAAAACTGTTCAAGTTTTTCCACACTGTCTCTGCAATATTGTTGAAGATCAGCGCTTGCTTCAAAATGGCGTGCTGTGAATGTAGTTTTCATACTTCTACTCCTAATTTTAGTTATGTAATTATTACGTTTTCGCTCTTGGATGAGCCTGCTCATACACATTTTTAAGTCTTTCCATACTTGTATGTGTATAAACCTGCGTTGCCGCTAAATTAGCGTGACCCAAAAACTCTTTGATGATTCTTATGTCCGCTCCGTTATCCAGCATATGGGTAGCAAAACTATGGCGCAGAACATGCGGACTTTTTTGAGTAACCTCACTGGTTTGTTTTAAATAATCTTCTACCATATACCGTACAGCCCGGTCGTACATACGCTGACCATTGGCTGCCAGGAATAACGCCTTTTTTGCGTCTCCGTCTGTTCGTTCTCCGTACAATTCAGGTCTTTTTTCTAAGAATTGATTTAGAATGGTTACCACTGTATTACCCAATGGAATTATCCGCTGTTTATTGCCTTTACCATGAACTGTAACCTGACGTTGCTTTAAATCAATGTTGGATAGATTGAGCCCGGTAAGCTCACTTAGCCGCATTCCTGTTCCATAGAATAGTTCCAGAATAGCCCGATCCTGAAGCCCTTTAGCTGTTTCAATATCTACGGTTTCCATCATTCGGTTGATGTCTTCGACCGTAGCTGTTTTTGGCAACGTCTGTTCTTTTTTTGGTACTACGAGCAGGTGAGCCGGATTTTTGTCGACATGACCTCTTTTAAAACAATATTTAAAAAATGAACGAAGCGCGGCAACCTTACGGGCTATTGAAGTTTTGGCTAACCCTTTTTCTGATAAATCACCCAGCCATAACCTGATATTCAATCGGGTGATGGTAGTCACATCAACCTGTGAAGCATCTTGTTCGTTTACTTGAGCCGTAAATTCAAGAAAAGAAGTGAGGTCATTTTGATAAGAGATAATAGTATGTTCGGAAGCATTGCGTTCTACGCTCAGGTATTTCAGGTATTTGTCGATCAATGCTTTCATACACCTCAAATATGTCTATGTATCTGCAAAAAAGAAAACGATTATTAGTGAAGAACAGATAAATTTTTATCCGACTTCGCGGCCTTTCCAACTGGCCTTTCTTCCGGTGAAATGATCCCAAAGGCAACGAATGCCAAGAACCTCATACCAAATAATAGTAAACGGCTGTAAAAGGCTGATCAAAGGATTCCACCCAAACTTATAATCCATCAGCCAGCGCTGTATTAAAATAATACTAATAAGAACAGCTGCGAATTTTTGTGAGTCTGGATTTCCAAAGATCAAAGCCAATACCGGAACTACAAACACTATGAATTGCATAATGGCCATAAAGAGAAAGAGAGGTACATTCCTTCCAAAGCCGACAAAAAAGTTTTTACGTAGCCCTTCAAAGATTTCAGAATGAGACCGGTACATCCTGCAGTTTACTGTTCCGATTCCATCATACATAGTAATTTTTAAATCGTGGCGTTTAATGGTTTTTGCAAGTTGAACATCTTCTACAATATCCTGTTTAACGGAAGTATGACCACCGATGTCTGTGTATGTTTTCCTGTTAAATCCAATAAACTGTCCACAGGCGGCCGCAAATTGGGGAGCCATTTTCTTTCTAAGACTTGCTGGCAGCCATTTTGGGTTTTGTTCTACATACTTTGCCGGTAATAAAGTGTACAAGCCGTAGTAAATCATGGGAATAATGAGCTTTTCCCAAAAGGTTTGTACCTGCTGTTTAGGCCAAACGGTAATAGCGTCAGACGCTTTTAACGCATTAACAGCTTTTTTGATAGCATCTTCTTCCAGCCACACATCTGCATCAATGAATATTAAATATTCTCCAGTTGCTTTTTCGCTCAATTGATGGCACGCCCAGGGTTTACCCAGCCATTCATCAGGTTTGGGCTGTCCTTTAAGATGGTGAAGGTTGTTAATAATGCCGGATAGTTTGTTAAGTATATCGGTAGTTTGGTCCGTGGAATTATCATCCAGTACCAGTACTTCAAAATTGGGATAGTCTTGTTTAAGTGCGGATGTTACACATCGCTCAATTACGGTCTCCTCGTTTCGGGCTGGGATACAAATACTGACAAGAGGGGCGGAACTGAAATCCTGTTTACCATAAGATTGATTTGACAGCGAGTGGAATTCAAACCAATTTCGTATAAACACAAAAATGGTAAATACGATGTAAGTTGCTGCGATGTAAAGAAGTATGTCCATTGAACGAAAGTTAGCAAACAGAGCGTTGCCGTTCACCAACACGATTATTTTATTTTAGCATGAATATATCTACAGATGTAAGGCAAATAACTCCAGATTTTAATAAGTCGTTCGGTGGATACGAATGGTGGTATTTTGATGGGTTAAGTGAGGATGGACAGCAGGGGTTTGTGATTATATTCTATCAAACCAATCCCTTTTCTACTCAATACATTAAGGATCTGGAGGCGGGTCAGGTTGGCAGGGTCTCTTATCCGGCTATTAGTGTTTCACTATATAAGGGTGGAAAAACGGTTTATTATAGCTTCCTCGAATTTGGAAAGGATGAATTCACGTGGGACGATGAGACTAAAACTCTGTCGGTTGAGCAGAACTCGGTAGAATATGTGTTCAAAAATAATGAGTTGAGTTTTGAGATTAAGCTAGGTCAGGAATTACCTTCTGGTCACAAAGTTCACGGCCGAATAAAAGGCGAGGCAACTAAAGGAAACGAGAATCTTATTCAGTCGGTCAGTGAAGATCGCCACAGCTGGAACTTGCTTACTCCGGGAACTTCGGTTAAAGCGCAGCTGGAAGTAGTCGGCAAGAATGGGGAAGAGGTCCTGAACTTTACAGGCAATGGATACCATGATCATAACACCGGGCAGGAACCCATGAAAGAAAGTTTCAGGGATTGGTATTGGGGAAGGTATCACTTCAAGGATTTCACTCTTGTTTATTACCTGATGCAAAAACGGAACACCGAGCAGTTTGAGGCATGGCTAATCGACCGGGATAATCAACAGGTGTTGGAGAAGTTTAGCGATGCCGAAATGAGCTATTTCACCCGAAATTGGTTTGGTTTGAAATCAGCCCGGAAAATTGAGTTAAAAGAAGGTGAAACTACTGTAAATATTCAATGTAGCACTAAAATAGACGATGGCCCTTTCTATCAAAGATTTAAAGGTGAATCTATTGTTAACTACAACGGTCAAGTATATGCGGCGCATGGAATTTCAGAGTATATATATCCTGAAAATATTTATAAAAAGATGTTCTGGCCATTAGTGCATATGCGGTTAAACTACAGGGAGCAAAGGCCGCACTGGGTTCAGAAATCACGCTTATTATATCCGTGGACATGGTAACCTAAATTATTTAGGCTAAAATTGAGGTTTGAATCCCTCATCAGAAAATCCGGCTACTTGTCTGGTTTGCTCATTTAAGTGTTGAATATCAGCCTCAAATAATTCAGTTAATTCATTTCTGCTCATTGACTTATAATAATCAACTGATTTTCCTATTGATATATAAAGCTCGGGTTTACTGCTTCTAAGGAAATGAGCGTAAATATGGATAGGAACATAGTCGACATTTTCCGTTTTGGAGTACAGCCAGGCTAGTCCTTCTTTGAAATCTGGAGCAGAATCTGAGGCGGGTGTAATGGTTCCTTCAGGATAAATAAACAGGCAGGAATTTTCTCGCTGCAAAGATTCCACAGCATACCGAAGGGATTGAATGGATGCTTTTGGATTTTCAAGGTTAATGGAGAACGCCCCGATTTTGCTAAAGAATGTGTACTGCTGCATCTGTTTGTCTTCCATCAGGGCGCGGGCTTTTTGGTGAAAGATGTTTTCATTCAGGTACAACGGGATTAAGCCATCCCACCATAAATTGTGGTTCAAAAAATAGACAGTTCTGGAGGTAGAAGTGGGCTGGTAATTCTGTTTAATCCATAATTGCTTAAATCGTCTTTTCAAAGACCAGCGGGTGTAATGATCAAAGAACCAGATAAAAAAGCGGGATTCGTTTGCGGGTATGAAATTCAATGTGTTCTTTTTTTGGTGATAATAGGGGGTTGTACCTTATCTTTCAATCATGAAGAAGCACAGAGATAAATCGATCGTTCAAATCACTAATACAAATGTAGAGCAATATGCGCGCAGAATGACCACACCTGAGTCAGAAGACGTGCAGGCGCTGGTAGAGTCTTCTGATGCCGAGTTGGAGTATATCGACATGCTGAGCGGAAATTTGGTGGGTCAGTTGTTGAAAATGCTTGTAAGGATCAGTGGGGCTAAGCGGATTTTAGAGATCGGGACTTTTACAGGTTATTCTGCGCTGATGATGGCTGAGGTTCTTCCTGAAGACGGAGAAATTATCACCATAGAAATGAACATCCGCTATCAGGAGCTGGCTTCCAGGCATTTTGAGAGATTTGACAAGGATGAGAAAATTACTTTGCTTGAAGGAAATGCCCGTGAGTTGATTACAGAACTAGAGGGGGAGTTCGATCTGATATTTATAGATGCCGATAAGTTGAGTTACGAAGCTTATTTTAATCAAACGCTCCCTCTTTTGAAGACTGGTGGAGTAATGATTGTTGATAATGTTTTGTGGGATGGAACGGTATTAGAGCCTCATGATCATAAATCCGAGGCACTTGATGTATTCAATAAAAAAGTTTCTGATGATGACAGGGTGGAACAAGTGTTGTTGCCAGTAAGAGATGGGGTTACTATTATCAGGAAGAAATAAATATAACAATTTCAGTCAGAGTAAGGTTTTATGAAAACATCTTTTGGGATTCAATCTTTTATAATTGTGCTTTTTCTATGTGGTTGTTCTGGGATATTCGGTGGTGAGTCACTAGCTGATTTAGTTGTCGAGACCATTGAAAAAAGGGATAATGGATATTATTCAGAAAACCCAATTGAGAGGGTAATTAAAAATCAGGACGAATTTGATCAGGTATGGACTAAAATTTTTAAAAGTCAGCAACCATTTCCAGAATCTCCAAAAATAGACTTCAAAAACCATACAGTTATTTTAATTATGCTTGACTTAAAGTATTCAGGAGGGTACGAAATATCTGATCTGAGCGTGATAAGAGAGGATGATCATATATCAATTAGCTATAAGGAAATACGCCCGGGTACAAATTGTGGGGTTACTGAAGCATCAACTCAACCATTACATTTATTTTCTATTAATGAGAAAGGATGGCCTGTTCGATTTAATAAGATGGAAACGCTTTATAGTGATTGTAGAGATTGAGCTTTAAAACCGGCACCCGGAGTAATTAACCACACTCTCCGGATGCAAGTTTATAGTAAATATCAAGCCTTTTCAATAGACCAAATTATTAAAGAGCTCTGTACCACTGCAGGAATGGAAGAGGCACTGGTAATAATTCACCATCAGCTGCTACACCGGCAAAGCCAAGCTGGAAAGCTTTGTCAGGACCAGAGTGTAATCTTATTGCAGGTATAATTAAGGCAGCGGGATATTCACCTGTGAAAATAAACGAATCAACTACAAGACTTACCCGATCACTCACTCTGTTCATGCCAGCAAAGGAGATCAAAGTTGTGCTTTCAGATACTCCGGGGCCGAAGGCAAGACCTTGCCCAAGTGAAATTGAAATATTTTTGTCAATTTCACCAAAAGTAATGGAACCAAAAGGAACAGCTACTCCATACTGAGGTTCAGCCCAGGAGCCGGTTCCTAATAAAGTTCCTACCGCGATTCCAAGGTTGCCTTTTTTATAAAAACTATACTTTGCAGAGCCGACGATTGGAGAGCCAAACCAGGTGGTCATCAGGCCAATGCCAAAGTTGTCACTAACCCCGAATTGCACATCCGGTCCGTATAGGTTCCAGATAATATAATTCTCCCCTTTGGAAATTGGATTGGCATTCGTAGAAATATAGTACCGGGTAGCAAACGTGCTTTCTCTTCGCAGTCGACCGTCATCCGTAATTTCTTCCTCCGAAAGCTCTCGCATTTCTTTTATTTCATGTTTGGGAATAGCTATTTCCCCAAGTTCCCTGGTTAGCAGAATGACTTCACGTGCATCCTGAGATATAATTTTCCCTACATATCTTGACCCGTCATTTTTAATAATGATATAAGTTTTGGTTGAATCACTTTCCGTTTGTGCGTGAATTTGGGTTACAAATCCGGCGATAAGAAAAAGTGACAGAAAGGCGACCCATAGTTTTGATGATTTCATAATGTTTCCCTGATTATTTATTTGTACCTACTCAATCGACAATGTTTGTACCGCTCGAGTTATTAACAGTAACTTAAACGACGGGTAAATGTCCTAAATTATATAATTAATAAAAATAGTCAGTTTAATTTATTCCATGACTAGCAATGAGTTAAAAGTATTGATAATTGGAAAAGTATGGCCTGAACCAGATTCTTCTGCGGCAGGTTCAAGAATGATGGAGCTAATCGATGTATTTAAATCTGAGGGATGGGAAATTACGTTTGCTTCGGCTGCTTCTGATAGTCAATATGCTATTAACCTTGATGATTTTGGAATAAAGAAAGAGCGCATAGAACTTAATAGTTCTTCTTTTGATGAGTTTGTTAAGGCTTTAAATCCTGATATCGTTCTTTTTGACCGATTTATGACGGAGGAGCAGTTTGGGTGGCGGGTAGCCGATCATTGCCCTGGCGCACTTCGGGTTTTGGATACCGAAGACCTTCATTGTCTGAGGGAGGCGAGATATAGGGCCTGGAAAAAGGGCAGAGGTTTTAAAGAATCAGATCTATTCAATGATTTGGCAAAACGGGAAGTTGCCAGCATTCTTCGGTGTGATCTCTCCCTGATTATTTCTGAGTATGAAATGAGCCTTCTTGCAAATGTATTTAAGGTTGATGAAAGCTTGCTGCTGTATTTGCCATTCCTTCTAAACAAGATTGATGAGAATACATTAAATAATTGGCTGCCATATGGTAAAAGGAATCACTTTATATCTATTGGGAACTTTCTGCATAAGCCAAACTGGAATGCTGTCTTGTATTTGAAGGAAGAGATCTGGCCTTTGATCAGGGCAGAGGTATCTGATGCAGAGCTTCATATTTATGGAGCGTATTCTTCTCAAAAAGTACAGCAGTTGCATGATGAACAAGAAGGCTTTCTGATCAAAGGCAGGGCAGATAGTGCTAAAGAAGTGGTAGGAAATGCCCGTATTTTGTTGGCTCCGCTTCGTTTTGGGGCCGGACTAAAAGGGAAGCTTGTTGAAGCCATGCAATGTGGTACTCCCAGTATTACGACCTCTATTGGCGCTGAAGGCATGCATGGTAATTTGCCCTGGCCGGGGTTTATAACAGATAACCCGAAAGAGTTTGCTCAACGTGCCGTTCAACTTTATAACGACGAAGATCTTTGGAGAGAGAAGCAGAGGAGAAGCCCGGAAATTACCCGCGGAAGATTCGATAAAGAACTCCATTCAGTGCGTCTAATAGAACGGATGAAAGAAATCCATAAAAACTTGGAAGCGCATAGACACCAGAACTTTATAGGATCTATCTTACAACATCATACGGTTGCCAGCACCAGGTTTATGAGCAAATGGATAGAGGCCAAGAATTCTGATTAGTACAGCTCATACTCGAGTAAACGAGCATCAATAGTAGAGTTATAAAACTCAATACGCTGATTAGTTCGTAGCCCGATTTTCTTAGCAAGATCAAAATTTCCAGTAAATACATAGCCCCACCAGCCGGTCGCTTCTTGCTTGAAATAATCTCCGATCCCCTCATACACCGGTTCCAATTCTTTCTCATTGCCAATGCGATCGCCATAAGGTGGGTTAAGCATTATAACACCCGGATCACCTTCAGGAATTTCTGTTTCACTGAAGTCACATTTTCTCACTTCAATCAAATGATCCAAGCCAGCCGTTCTTGCATTCTTGCGGGTGGCATTTACGGCACGGATGTCATGGTCGGTGGCTATAATACGGCCTTCAAAGTCTTTATTGGATTTATTCTTTAGATCAGAGCGTAAATCATTCCAGCGGTCTTCATCAAAGCCGAGAATATGCTTGATTCCATAATTAGGCCGGAGGAGTCCCGGAGCCTTATTCAGGGCTTGAAGAGCTGCTTCAATGGCAATTGTGCCACTTCCACACATAGGATTGATAAAATGATTTCCGGGCTTCCATTTACTTGCCAGGATTAGAGCAGCTGCCAGTGTTTCCTGCATGGGGGCCGTACTGGTTTCTGTACGGTAACCCCGCCGGGATACAGATTCACCGGAGGTATCCAGGTAGATTTGTGCCCGGTCATTTTTCCAAAACACAAATACAACGCTCTTGTTCAGGTTAGGTCCTGAATCGGGTCGGGTGCCGGTCTTTTGCCGGATGCGATCTACGATAGCATCCTTCACTTTCATATTGGCGAACTGTGTATTTGTCACTGTCTTATTATTGATGAACGAAGTGACGCTTACATATCCATGCTTGTCGATATAATCTTCCCATGGAATCTTAACCAGCTCGTTGTACAACTGATCTGCATTTTGTGGCCGGCAGTCTTTAAGCCTGAAATGAACCCGGTGTGCTGTTCTAAGTGATAGATTCAGTAACATACAGTCGTTCAAAGAGCCCTCTGTTTCAATACCGGCATGACGAACTTTAAGAATGGGAAAGTCCAGATCTTCCAGTTCTTTTTTCAGGTAGGGGGTGATTCGCTTGGGGCAGGTTATAGAAATGGTGCTTTTTTCAGAAAAATCAGCCATGGTATTTTTTAGGTATTAAGAGCAGATATAAAAAATGGAGTCCTTCTCTCGAAGAACTCCATCAATTACGTTTCGAAGAAGTTGAATCAGTTTACGATTTCAATCAACTCGATATCAAAAGTCAGGTCTTTACCTGCCAGAGGATGGTTCGCATCAATGATGATGTTTTCCTCTTCTACTTTAGTGATTTGTACAGGTACAGGCTGGCCGTTAGGCTGATTCAGTTGAAGCTGCATTCCAACTTCAGGCTCAATATCTTCAGGAAGTTGTTCGCGTTCGATTGTCACTTCCAGGTCTTCTCTGCGCTCTCCATATGCATCGGCAGATTCAATATTAGCTGTGGTCTTATCTCCAACTTCTAAACCAACAACAGCTTTTTCAAAACCTGGAATCAATTTCCCTTCACCCAATGTTACTTCTAATGGGTCTCTTGATACAGAAGAATCAAAAACTGATCCGTCTTCTAATTTTCCAGTGTAGTGGACTTTTACGGTGTCACCGTCTTTTACTTTAGACAAAATAAATCGTTTAATTTTAGTTTATAGTGATTTAGTGCCTAAAGATAAGGATATTTGAATACAATTGACGGTTATCAAGACAGGTTTTAATGATTGAAACAATTAGTAATATCAATGAGGTGCTCTCAGAAGCCAAAACAATAGCCATGATTGGCTGCTCACCCAACATATATCGCACCAGTAACTATGCAGCCCGTTTTTTGCAGGAGAGAGGGTATAGAGTAATACCTATTAATCCGGAAGCGGAAGAAATCTATGGGGAGAAATGCTACAATAGTCTGGCAAATATCCCTGAAGATATTCAAGTCGATGTGGTCAACGTGTTCCGTAATTCTAAATATGCGGCAGAAGCAACTCAGGATGTAGCAGACTGGAAAGAACAAACCGGCCAAAATCCTGTGGTGTGGACTCAGTTGGATGTTTCATCTCCTGAAGCTGAGCAAATTGCTAAAGAACATGAACTGCCCTATGTCCGCAACAAATGCATTATGGTAGAATGGGATCGGTATTTTAAGTGAGGGGTGGTTAGGTGATATAGTGATATGGTGATATGGTGATATGGTGATATGGTAGTTTTTTGTAAGGAATTCGGTTGAAGTTGCTCTTACCCTTAGAATAGCAACAAAATTTGTGAGATGAGATTTAAAGAATGGGAGCAAAAAGTACCAAATGAAATAAGGAGTGATGTAGTCTGGAAAATTGAAGCTTACCGGTTAGGTCTTTTTCTTTCGGATATATGCTGGGAAGATTCTAATAAAATTATCACAGAAAAACGCTTTGCTTTAGCTGATCAATTGTATAGATCAGTTGGGTCAATAAGTGCAAATATAACGGAAGGTTATTCAAGATTTTCGAATAAAGAAAAGGCTCGGTTTTGTGAAATAGCTTTGGGATCAACAAGAGAGGCAAGAGACTGGTATTTCAAAAGCAGACATATAGTTGGAGAAGAAATATCGCAAACACGAATTGATATGCTTACCTCTATTGCAAAGTTGCTACAAAGCATGATCTGTAATAACAGAACCCTACATTAATCACTATATCACCATATCACTCTTTACTTCATATTCACAAACTGAAGGGGTATGCCAAAATCTTTAGCCTTCAGGTTTTTGATCACCGCCTGTAAGTCATCAATTTTCTTTCCTTCTACCCGCACCTGGTCTTCCTGAATCTGGGGTTGAACTTTGATTCCCATCCCTTTTATCTCTTTGGTGATTTTCTTAGCCGTTTCCCGGTCTATGCCTTCTTTTAACGTTACATCCATCTTAAGATGTCCCTGGGAGGTTCCTTCCGGTTCACCGAAATCCAGCACTTTTGAGCTGATTCCCCGCTTGATGAAATTCTTACTCAGCATATCTTTTACGGCTTCCAGTTTCATGCTCTCTGCAGCTACCAGATGAATGCGGTTTTCTTTTTTATGGAATTCCACTTCGGTATGAAGTCCGCGAAAATCGTAGCGGGTATTTATTTCTTTCAGTGTATTGTTGATGGCATTATCAACTTCCTGTGCGTTCACTTTATTAACAATATCAAAAGAGGCCATTGGGGAATTAAGGATTAGGAATTTAAAATTAGGTTTAGATCAGGATAAAATTACATTCAACCGTCAACCGTCAACCGTCAACCGTCAACTGTCAACTGTCAACTGTCAACTGTCACTCCAGTTCTTCATATTCATCAAATTCGTCTTTCTCCAGCTTTTCGGCAATCTTTTCAGAGAGAATTTTTTCAATCAACTGATGGTCCTCATTCGGGATCATGGTTTTGAAGCTTCTAATTTTCTCATCCCGTTTATATTCAATTTCAATGACTCCTTCCGAATACCAGGAATAGGTAAAGAAATCATCCCAGCTAATTTTTCGGTCGAGAAGAATCAAACCATTCTTACGAAGTTCAGGAACCAACCTGATGGTAAAACTATAGGCCCCAATAGCGATTATAGAAAGACCGGAAGTCACGCGAATGGGCGTAAAGGGCAGATCAGAAAACAACGAAGTTCTTTGAATTCCAAAAAGAATGATACCTATGGTTACTATGCTTGGAAAAATATCCGTCCAAAAAGACCGGTTCACATATATAATTTCACCACAGTTGGTTTTTTGCTGAAATTGCTGAACGGCTGCCCCCATAAAAACGCCAAATAATGAAGAATAGACGTTAGCCATTACAGCACCGGCTATGGCTTCCGGAAAATATCCGATTCGGTGCATCCATTGCAGAATCAGGAAAAGGGAAAGCACCCCAATCAAAGAGTAGGATATATTCCGGGCAGTGAGTTGATCGAGATACAAAAGCCGTTTATACCCAAGCCAGAAACTTACTGCGGCTACTACAATTGCTGATACAATTATCCAGATCATTGGTTAATTTTGGTTAGATATTTAAACTGCAAAAATACAGGTTTGATGGACACATCCACAACGCCAACGGGCATTGAAGTTAGTAATAAAGATCAGGTTCTGGAAATCTCATGGGAAGATGGGCATACTACTATTTTTCCTTTGTACGGACTCCGAAAAAACTGTCCTTGTGTAATGTGTCGGGGTGGTCATGGAAGCATGGGAGATTTTGAGCCGGAAGCTTTTTTTGAGGAAAATCCTTCCCGAATTGAAATCAGGAATATCGAGCAGGTTGGGAATCATGCCATCCAGATTACATGGGGAGATGGTCACAATTCCGGAATGTATCAATGGAAGACTCTAAGGTGGCTGGATCCTGAAAACCACCTGCCAGATTCAGAAGAAGGGTAACTATAGTCTTTTTTTGAACTCACTCTTAAGCAGGCTCTGAAAGTGATACACGCCCAGTTCCCGCTTAACTGAAAACCTTCCCTGATCATAAGCGTTGGATTGAAGTCCCCGCTGGACGGCTTCACAAATTTCTACATCTTCAAGCTGTATATCATGGCTGTACGAGATGTCCTCATCAATGAGTCCGGAAGCTAGCTTCGCTTTTACATCATCATAAAAATAACTGAAGACCACCTTACATTTTTTTGGCGAGACCGGAATAACCTGATTTATCTGTAATCTTCCCGGTAAAATATTCAGCATCATATTGGGAAAGATGAAATAATAGAAAGCCTCTCCGCCATCGTTGGAGTAAATACTTTCAGTACTTTTGAACGGACTGTGCTGAAGTGAGTGCCAGGTTTTGGTTTCCGTGACGTAAGCGCGATAGTCGAGCAGGTTTGCAAGCTCCGGATGTACAATAGGGATATGATAGCCCTCCAGGTAATTGTCTACATATACTTTCCAGTTACACTCTACATCATAGATTTCCTCTGAGTGAAACTGTAATGCCTCCAGTTTGATGGGAGAGATACGCTCTTTCATTCCGGCTAACAGGGAGGAAAGCTCCGGGGTGGTGTCATTTAATCTTGCAAAGATAAGTCCCTGCCAAATCTCAATCTCTATCGGTTCCAGTCCAAAATCTTTTTTATCGAACAGCTCAACCAGGTTCCAATCCGGGATTCCGCGCAGTGAACCGTCATCGAGGTACGTCCAGCCGTGATACTGACACTGTAGTACCGTCTTGGTTCCTTTCTTTACTGCCAGCGGACCGCCACGGTGCTTACAGACATTATAGAATGCCTTGATCTCCTGATTTGATCTGCGAAAAACAATAACCGGATTACCTGCCACTTCGGTAGTATATGCATCTCCGGGATTCGGAATTTGATTTTCATGGCATACATACTGCCAATGATTTCTAAACAGATGATCCTGTTCAAAGTCGAAGAACTCTGGGTGAAAATACCATTTGGAAGAGATGGTTTTAGCTCTTTCGACCGGTTCGATTTTTAGGGAACCGTTTTTAAAAAGATTTTTACTGTTTTTTGCCGTCATCTGTTTAGAATAAATCTAAATAAAGGTTATTTTGAAGCATCGTCAAATATATAACTACAAAGAATAAAACCAATCTTATGAAATCCACCATCTATTCTCTCATTGCGCTAACAGCGATGGTTTTTATTTCCTGTTCCGGACAGGAAGAAGTAAATGTGTATTCAGCCCGCCACTATGATACCGATCAGGCGTTGTATGCAGAATTCACCGAAAAAACCGGCATTGAAGTTAATCTCATTGAAGGAGGCTCTGACGAACTTATTGAGCGTGTGAAAAGTGAAGGCATTAATTCACCGGCCGATATTTTAGTGACTGTTGATGCTGGCCGACTCTGGAGAGCGGAAGAGGCAGATATCCTGCAGCCATTTGAATCGGAAACGCTGGAAGAGCGTGTTCCATCTTCATTCCGGCACCCGGATGGACTTTGGGTTGGGCTTTCCAAGCGTGTTCGCGGCTTGGTGGTAAACCCCGAAACCGTAGAAAATTACGAAGAGCTGACCTATGAAGACTTAGCCGACCCAAGATTTGAAGGACGGGTATGCATCCGGTCTTCCAATAATATCTACAATCAGTCGCTGGTTGCTTCTATGATTGAAACCATTGGTGCTGAAGCTACCGAAGAATGGGCGACAGGACTGGTCAATAATTTTGCCCGCGATCCACAGGGCGGCGACCGTGATCAAATCCGTGGTGTTGCTGCAGGTGTGTGTGATGTGGCGGTAGCCAATCACTACTACCTTGCCGTAATGCTTACCGGAGATGATGAAGCAGACCTCGAAGCGGCCTCAAAAGTTGAATTTGTATTTCCTAATCAAGGTGAAGATGGAAGAGGAGCTCACGTGAATATATCGGGTGCTGGAATCCTGAAAAACGCGCCCAATAAAGAAAATGCTGTACGATTTCTGGAATACCTGACCACACCGGAAGCCCAGAAATACTACATCGGCGGAAACAACGAATACCCAATTAATGATGAAGCTGAGAAAGCAGATGTATTGGTTGAATTCGGAGAATTTAAAAGCGATGCGGTTAATGTATCTGCTTTGGGAAGAAATAACCCGGAAGCCATTCAGATCATGGATCGGGCCGGCTGGAAATAGACTTTCAGAACACCGAACATTGAACAAGGAACATTGAACTTTGAAGTGACTACTTCGGAGTTTGGTGTTCCTTTTTTTATTTTATTTTAAAATTCCGAATCTTTTTAGATGTCAAACCATTAACTAGTAGAAAGATTTTCATTCTAAGTGTGAAATTATGGAGAAATTAATATCTGTCATATTATTGATTCTATTATTGGTAAGCGGGTGTAGGTTATTTGACAATGATGATAAATCGAATTTTGGGCATTGTGAAAAGGAATTATTTGAGCAAGTTAAGAAAGATGGCTCTGTACGTGTAATCGCTACGTATGAAATGGAATATACTCCGGAAGAACAGCTCACCGAACAAGAGAGACAAGCCCAGCGCGAGGCTATTGCTGAAATGCACGATAAACTACTTTCTAATTTGAAAGAAAAAAATATTTCAGGTGTAAGCAGATCAACTGGAACACCTAGAATAAATATAGGTGTTAATAATAAATCTTTGTCCTTTCTGTGTACTACCGAATTGGTGAAAGAGGTACGATTAGAAAGAACTTTTCAAACTAATAGAGAATGAATAAAATGGGAGAGATGAACTAAATTTTGATTAGAGCTACACAGCAGAGCGGTGGTACAAAACTAGGTTCGATGTTAACCTCGTTACGGTGCTCAGCTCCGTAATGCCTGCCCGAGGCTCTGCCTCAAATTACCAGTCGTTCCTCTAACGCGTTAACATCCCACTCTATCCTGAGGCAGAGCCTCGCATAGGGGTTCCGCAGCGTAGCGGCGGAACCAGTACCTCAAAAAAAATGTAAGGAATTCCCTCGAAACGGCTCTAACTAAAGTAAAAAGAGCTTAAAATGGGAAGAAGCAGATACAAATTTCACGAAGAGTATTATCCATATTTTATTACAAGTACCATAGTTCACGGACTTCCTCTATTTATGGATGCAAGGATATCAAATATTATACTTGATGCACTTACATATGCCCAGGATGTAAATAAAGTTGTGCTACATGGATATGTAATAATGCCCAATCACATTCACTTAGTAGTAGAAGGAGAGCAACTGTCTGCCCGGCTCAGGGCGTTCAAATCATATACTGCTCGAAGTATTATTAACTATCTGAAAGCAAATAATAAGACAAGAACACTGTCTCATCTCAAGTCTGGGAAACTTGACAATCATAAAGACAGTGAGTTTCAGGTGTGGCAAGAAGGGTTCCATCCCAAGCAGATTTCAACGTCAAAAATGATGGAGCAAAAGATAAACTATATACACCACAATCCTGTTAAATCAGGCTTTGTTGAGTCTCCGCTTCATTGGCGGTATTCCTCTGCATTAAATTACGAGGGTGATGATGGGGTGATTCCGGTTACTTTGTTCAATGGGTGAATTGCTTAGGTGAGGCAGAGCCTCTGTATTGGGGTTCCGCTGCGGAGCGGCGGAACCAGTATTAAACGTTCGCCATTCGATGTTCCTTGTTCGATGTTCTACTGAGTTTCCGATTTCCGGGATTTAGCAATCGTACGACTGATGATAATCACCGGAATAATGCCTACCAGTACAATCATCAAAGCGGCCCCGGCTGATTCGGCCAATCGTTCATCCGAAGCATATCGGTACACCTGCACAGCCAGGGTGTCGAAATTGAAAGGACGGACGATCAGCGTGGCGGGGAGTTCTTTCATCACATCTACGAATACCAGTAATCCCGCTGTCAGTAATCCTCCCGACATCATCGGGATATGTATTTTCCTGAGTACTTTGGTGAAGGTATATCCCATTCCGCGTGCAGCTTCATCCATGTTTGGGGTGATTTTCTCCATGCTGGCTTCAACCCCTCCAAACGAAACCGACAGAAAGCGAACGAGGTAAGCAAACACCATGGCAAAGATCGTCCCGCTAAGAAGAAGCCCGGTCGAAAAGCCGAGGTTTTCTCTAAAGAACGCATCCACAGAATTATCAAAAAGCCCAAAGGGGATAAGGACTCCAACAGCAATCACTGAACCAGGAATAGCGTATCCCAGTGAACTGATTCTGTTGAATAATTTGACGGATTTGGTTGGATTTAGTCTTGCCGAATAAGCCATAATCAGGGCAATGGCAACGGCAAGGAATCCCGTAATCGCAGAAACGGAGAAAGAATTAAAGGCAAGTTCCAGAAATTGAAAATCGAGGTAATTCAGGTTCGAGAAAAACATCTCGAGTAAAAGTATCACTGGCAGGATGAAGCCAAAAAGAACGGGCAGGAAGCAAGCAGTAAAAGCAGCCCATGATTTAAAGCCCTTTAACTTGAACCGATTGAGTCTTTTAAAGCGACTTGAATTGGCTTTTTCATTACTGATCTTATTTCGTGACCAACGTTCAAGGATCAATAGCACGACAATAAATGCCATAAGGAAAGCGGCAAGCTGAGCAGCGGCGGGACGTTCGCCCAGCCCAAACCAGGTACGATAAATACCGGTGGTAAACGTCTGAACACCGAAATACTGGACGGTTCCAAAGTCGTTCAGGGTTTCCATCAGTGCTAGCGCAAGTCCGGCGGCAATACCGGGACGCGCTACCGGGAGTGCTACTTTAAAGAAACTTTGCCAGGTAGAATATCCCATGATACGACTGGCTTCGAGGAGTGAGGTTGATTGTTCCAGAAAAGAAGATCTTGCCAGCATATAAACGTAAGGATAGAATGCCAGCGACATAATTAAAATGGCCCCTTCAATGGAGCGGATATTTGGAAACCAGTAGGCATCAATTCCCAACCCAAAAAGATTACGAATGGTGGTTTGCAGCGGGCCGGCTATATCCAGAAAGTCGGTATAGATATAGGCCATCAGGTAAGCCGGAATGGCAAAGGGCAGAATAGAAGCCCATTCAAAGGTTTTTCGTCCGGGAAATTCACACATGGTTATAAGCCAGGCAGATGAGACGCCCAGTACAATCACCCCAAAAGAAACTCCCGCAATCAGTAAAAGGGAGTTCTGTATATAATCGCTGAGGACGGTTTCAGCTAAATGGCTCCAGATCTCACCCGAAGGTGTAAAAACAGAAAATACCACAGTTAGGATAGGGACAGAGATCAACAAAGCGATGACCATACTGAAAAGGGTCCACTTAGGTGATTTTTGACGGATTTTAGGAGAATCCGGTCGTAAGTTTTGAATAGTCGTATGTAGCGCTTTTAGCATGCCTTAAGATACGCTTCTCTTAGCTTTTATCAGATGAGATTCCGAATTCATTTTTTAAGACGGACTGGGCTGCATTATAACCGCACATTCCGTGAACGCCGCCACCGGGTGGAGTAGACGAAGAGCAAATATACAGTCCATTTCCCGGAATTTTATAGGGATCCCACTTCAAAACCGGCCGTCCAAAAAGTTGTTTGAAAAACTGTGCTCCGCCGTTTATGTCACCACCGACATAATTGGGATTATATTGTTCAAATCCCTCAGCAGTGATGGTTTTTTTACTGATAATGATATCCTTAAAACCGGGTGCAAATCGCTCAATCTGATTTTCTATGATGTCCGTCATGTCTTTTGTAGAACCGTTAGGGACGTGGCAATAGGCCCAGAGCGTATGTTTTCCTTCCGGAGCACGGGTATCATCAAATAGGCTGGGCTGTGATAAAAGCACGTAGGGTTTGTCGTGATGTCGTCCTTCCCAAACGGCTTTTTCTCCCTCGGCTATTTCGGAAAAAATCCCGCCAAGATGAAGCGTACCTGCTTTTCTGCATTCCTCATTTTGCCAGGGTACCGGTTCTGATAATGCCCAATCCACTTTAAAAGCTCCGGGGCCGTATTCATATCTTCGGAGTTTATCCCGGTAATTTTTGGGAAGCTGATCACCGGCAATGTCAACGATCTGATGTGGAGTTAAGTCAAACAGGATAGTTTTAGAAGAGGGGATATCAGCCAATGATTTTACTTCTACATTGGTCTGAATTTTACCTCCTTGCTCTTCTAATAATGCAGCAAGAGCATTGGTTACGGAAGCAGAACCCCCTTTGGCAATGGGCCATCCTACAGAATGAGCAGAGCTTCCAAGAACCAGACCAAAGGAGGCGCTAAAAGCTTTTTCCAAAGGAATGATACTGTGAGCCGCACATCCGGCAAACAAAGCTTTTGTTTTATCAGATTTAAATAGTGAATTTCCTAAATGTTTGGCCGAAAATTGCCCATACCAGCCAAATCGGGCCATTAAAAGCGGATGCTTGGGAATCCTCAGTGTTCCAAAAATATCTTCAGACAGGTACTTCCAGTGATTCACAAATTCACCAAAAAGCTTGGTGTAGTTCTTATGGTCAACACCTAAAGACTCCGCGGTTTTTTCCAGAGAGCGATAACAAACAGCTGCATCTCCGTCATCCAATGGATGAGCGTAAGGAATATCGGGCTGAATAAATTCAAGCCCGTATTTTTTAAGGTTAAGTGAATTTAAGAAAGGGGAACCGGCCGTTGTAGGGAGAACAGCGGCGCAAATATCATGCAAAAAGCCAGGCTCGGTGATTTCCTGTGTTCGGGTACCGCCGCCAATGGTTGGTTTGGCTTCCAGCACCAGCACTTTTAATCCTTCCTGTGAAAGCCGAACTGCTGCGCTTAGCCCATTGGGGCCCGATCCAACAATAACAGCATCATATTCAGGATTGTGTGCAGGCAATGTCTATGGGTTTGCTCTTTCTTCAGCTAATTTTAAAGCATCGTAGGCATTTATAATACCACCGGTAGCGGAAAGTTCAGAAAAGTGAATGGGTTCATCGGTTCCGGGCTTATAAACTACCTGGTCTACTTTAGTGACCGTTTGCAGAATAATTTCCTTTACGTCTGTAGCAGAAAGTTCAGGGTAGTACGACATAATTAAAGCTGCCACACCAGCTACAACAGGAGAGGCCATGCTGGTTCCGCTTTCCATTTTATACTCATTGTTTGGGTAGGTGGAATACACATCCACACCGGGAGCAAAAAGGTCGACGGTTTCCTTTCCGTAGTTACTAAAGCTCGCAACCAGTGTAGAATCTGATTCCCATGAGGTAGCCCCTACACTCAGGTAGTTTTTAGCGAAACCTCCATTTTCATAGAATCGGGTAGGGTAGGAGTCGGTGCTATCCACATTGTCACTGCCGTTTCCAGATCCTGATACCATCAGAACTCCAACACTGTCAGCGTATTGAATGGCACTATCCACATAAAACTTTTGAGGGGAGTATCCTTTACCAAAACTCATATTTATGACTTTAGCTCCATTTTCGGCAGCATAGCGAATGGCGTTAGCTACATCCTTATCCCTTTCATCACCGTCGGGCACGGTTCGTAAAATCATCAATTCGATATCAGCAATTCCCGTTGCGCCCAGGTTATTATCCCGGATGGCTCCTACAATTCCGGCTACATGAGTACCATGCTCACTGCTTGGGCCAATCACATCATTGTTCCCATAAAAGCGGTTGCTGAGGTCGTCATAATCATCACCGACGATATCACGGGGATTAAAATCCGGATTCAACCCATAGTTAGCCAAGCCCTGTACATGCTCGTAATACTCTTCCAGATCCTGTATATCTGATTCCGCAGCGCCATTGCTTTTCAGGTAGTTCATGATTTGTTTGGCTTGCTGAATCTGTTGGGTGTCGCTTGATTTAATCTCCAGATCTTCTGCGGTTAGCGAATCAATATTGGTAACCCCTAAAGCCTGCTTGGCAAACATTATAGCCTGCCGTGACTGACCAACCTGCGCAAGCTCACGATCATTTTGTTCTTTACGGCGTTCGAAAGCAGCTTTTATTTCCTGATAATATTCAAACTCATCCTGGTTTTCTTCAGCAACTGAGTCTTCACTCATTCCCGCATATTTGTCGCTAAGCTTTGCGTAAAGGCGGGTCACTTCATACGTATCCTTATCTATGTGGGTGCTATCCGGACCACCAATGAAATTCCAGCCGTAAATATCATCTATATATCCATTTCCGTCATCATCGGCACTGTTGCCCCGGATTTCATCTTCATTAACCCACACATTTTCCTGCAGGTCTTCATGATAGATATCGGTACCTGAATCGATGATTGCTACAATTACTTTTTGTTTGGGCGATTTACCAGCCAATAGTTCTGAATAGGCGGTTTCAACACCGGTTCCATAATAAGGAGCAGCATTGGCAGGGGTAAGATGCCAGGTTTCAGTAGCTGTGATTTCTTCCACTTCGGTTTCGGAAGTCATTTCCGTTTCTGTTTCTGAATCAGCTGAAGACTTGGTTTCGGAAGTTGATTTGGTGCTGGCACAGCTAATGGAAAAAAGTGTGACAAGCAGAAGGGTGAAGAGCTTGGATGTGAGATTCATATAATAGTTTAGCGCTAGTAATTAAATTTTGAAGTTATAATGATCAGGAAGTCTTTTTCATTCTTAAGATCAGAGTATCTGCAACAACCGTTGACCCGATAATAAACGTTAATACAATGATACTCGCAACAGGTTCCCAGATGATGAACCCTCCGAATGTACCTAATACAGCCCCTAAATACTGAATGTACTGGAGCTGGTCGTTACTGGCGTTTTTGATGAGGTTTTCAAGTTTCTTTTCATCATACTGACGCAAGTTATCTTCTACCAAAGCGTGCACGTCAAGCTGATTGATGAGCTTGTATAAAAGGTTTGTTACCATCTCTTCAATAACGGTACCATGTTCATCCAGTTTGTCGGGAAGGTCATCCAGAAATATATCCATTTTATTAAGCCCGTTTTCGATACCTGTAGGAAGTTTAACCAGCGCACTTTCCACTAAGTCCTGCATCTCACGTCCTTTTAAAAAGCTATAGGCTTTGATAGCCACTTTCTCGAAAGAGTTTTCGTCGATGGCGTCGTCAATCTGTTGAATGAGTTTTTTTGCAATAGAGGAACGTACTTCAGGGTCCGCAATCATTTCATCTACATAACTTACAACCAGCGCCTTCAGATTATCCCGGAATTCGGGATCATCAATGATATTTCTTACGTAGACAGTGGCTTTTTCCCTGTATTTGGTAATGGCCTGGGATTCGTGAATTTTTCGCTTAATGATTTCCGGGTTGATGAGGTCTTCCGAAACAGCACGGGCCAGCCGGTAGGCAATACGGTCTTTTTGTGCGGGTATAAGTCCCTGGCCGAGAATAGGCCGTTTATGTGTAGGCCGGAATAACATGGTGATAGCCAGCCAGTTTGTAAGGAAACCAATCAGGCCGCTAATACTGATGATCCTCAGAAGCCCTTCAAAAGAAAAAGAGAGGCCAAATAGCTCTGCAGACATTCCGTTGAAATCCCAGAAAAAAGAAGTAATGAAGACCGCTAACAACAGATATGGAACGGCAAAGAGCAGGTTCATCAGCCAACGGTGCTCTGTAACTTTTTTTGGCGGAATAGCAAGTTCGCCCTTTTTTTCGGGCAGGGTTGAGTGTTTGTCTACCTGGGTGCGGATGAGCTCCCAAAGCTGGGAACCGTATTGTTTGCTCCGCTCTTTTATGATATCTGTATTGTCCTGTTTATTCATCCGAAGTTTTGGACTGATGTACGCAGAAATTGCCTATTTGTTGGCTTCGGCAAGTGCCAAATATTTATTTTCAAGCTCAGTCATTGTCGATTTTTCTTTTTCTGAAGAATCCTCATATCCGATTAAGTGAAGCAGACCGTGAATGAAAATTCGCTGAAATTCTCGTTCAACGGGCTCTTTGAATTCCGCTGATTGTTCTATTATCCGCGGAGCACAACAAAAAAGGGTGCCTTCAATAGCCTTGTTATTTTTTTCTTCTGAACCGTCATCATAACGAAATGAAATTATATCGGTTACATAATAGCGATTCAAATGCTCTTTATTGATTCGCACAATTTCCTGTTCATCTACATAAACAAGTTCGATCAATGCGAAATCAGCTTCTTCATGCTTCGATATAATATTCAGGATAGACTCAGCTTTGGATTGGCTGAGCGGAATCTTCTCATCGCTTTCATTAAAAAGTTGAAGGATGGACGATTCAGTTTTCAAGATGGATGATTTAGAAGGTGAAATCGTCGTCCATAGACTCGGTGAGGGAGAGGGCAATACCGCACATCATCATGTCCTCAGGAAGCTGGGTAAAGTCGCCACTTAGAATAGAGTTATCTACGTTGGCATATAAACTACAGCCGGCTGTTTTCTCAACAATGAGTCCGGATGTTTTATTACCTGATTTCCCGAAAAAGGTAACCTGCTGAAGCATTTCACTTGCTACAAAAGCGGTACAGTTGTGAAGTTGCAGGAAGGTATTGTAAGCATAAACAGAAACCATGTTCATCTGCTCATCACTAACGTCCAGCCCAAGATGAATTTCGAGGGCTAGTTTCCGTGGTTCTTCTTCATTTTTAACTTCAAACCTGAACACATCATTGCCTAATGGTTTTGGCTTGGTTCCCAAGACCTTACCGATGGCATCAATATTTTCTTTTGTAAACTGGTGAATCATAGCTGGCTATTTAATTGTCCCGAAATATACGGCACCTTCTCATAATATTAAATGAAAGAGTTAATCGATTCCATAGCGTTGAATTTCCTGTTCGCTGGCTTGTTTAGACGCTGGCATTGGAGGGAAGTTGCTGCCCATAAGCATATTGACTTCCTCTGCCAGTACATTAGCTTCTTCTGTATTGCCACCCTGGAAGAAAGTGTATTGTACTAATACCAGGGATTGACGAGCTGTACGTACAGCTGTTAAATATTGTTGTGCATCAGAATTTAACTGCTGCAACTGTGGCCGGATTTCTCGCTGTGTGCGAATATCTCCGCGCGACTGTGCACTCTGCAGCTGCTGATTTAACTCATTAAATTCGGCTTCGATGTTTGAAAAGCGATTCAGATTTTTCTCTAAATCTTCTTTAATGCCTTCAATTGCAGTTCCGGACAGGCGCATGGCATCATCATGTAGATCTACCTGCGAGTACCTTACGGCATAAAGCAGTTTAAGCGACTCATTGGTTTCAGAAGGGCGGAAAGGTATTTTCTCTTCACCCCATTTCATCCAATACTGCGCACTATCCAGTTTACCTTCTTCACGATAAGTCATTGCCAGCGACATAAAGTTGAAGCGGTAGTTGCTGAGCATTCTGCGGATATTTTCATCAAAATAAACATCCGGGTTATTCCATTCACGGAATTTGAAATTCTCGATACGATCAGTAAAAATCTTCGGATTGATATGTCCGTCACGTCCTGCACCGAAATTTTTAGGTACTACGCGGTAAGCTTTGCCTTCGGTTCGGAAATAATCCTGAAGGTTGAGCTGACTTTCGCTGGAAACAGTATTTGCAAAATAAACAGGTCGGAGCCAGTTATTGTTTTGCAGAATATCCAGAATTAACCGGTCTTGTACCTGAAGGTAATAGATGCGATCACCCTGTTGGTTTTGGCCATAGAAACGCCCGTTCATTCTCCAGCTAACAACATCATCAAGTGAATCTACAGGCATTTCAAAATCAACGCCTTTTTGGAGGATAGGGAGTGAAGTATCTGGCTTGACGCCTATAGCTTCCTTGTATTTCATGTCTTCGGAGAATGCATTTCTAAGCATCTCTTTATCAACTGGAATTGTAACGTCCTGAGGTTGCCATTGGCTGATACCTGCTGTTACGCGTTCCACTTCTTCATCAGAAAGAGAAATCGGGAGCGGAGCTGATTCATGTGACCACTGATCCCTCAGCTGTCTTATATACCAGTCCGTATTCAAAAGGCTTAGACAAACAATACGCACATCGGTACGAATTCCTTCCACTTCTTGTGCATACCAAAGAGGGAAGGTATCATTATCTCCGTTCGTAAATATGATCGCATTAGGTGCCACAGACTCCAGCAGGTTGCGGGCATAATCTGGGGCTACATATCGGTTGCTGCGGTCATGGTCGTCCCAGTTTTGATAACCCATCCAGACAGGCGAGGCCAGCAGACATAAGACAACGGCAGCATATCCCAATATTCGATTGTTGGCATATTGTTTTATGAGTTCAATGATGCCGGTTACACCCAGCCCAAGCCAAATCGAAAAGGCAAAGAAGGAGCCTACATAGGCATAATCCCGCTCACGCGGCTGATATGGGGGTTGATTCAGGAACACAATAATCGCCAACCCCGTGACAATAAAGAGTGCGAGTATGGCAAGTGCTCTTCTCCAGTCTGAACTGAAGTGGAAGATCATTCCAAATAACCCTAACAGAAAAGGAATAAAGAAATAAGCGTTACTGGCAGGATTATCCGGGTAAGCAGGTTCATTGAAGCCAGACCGCCAACCGGTATCTTGTATATCTGCTTCCCGCCCTATGAAGTTCCAGTTGAAATAACGGATGTACATATGGTTAACCTGGTAATCCCAAAAGAATGCCCAGTCAGAATTGTAGCGGCCGTAATAGTCAAGGTGGTTCGGGGCAGGGGAATAACGACGAGGGAAAAACTCTTCTTCAGAACGATCAATTTGACCGGTTTGGTCGTCGTAATTATTTCCTTTTAAAATAGGAGTGGCACCGTACTGTTCACGCTTCAGGTAACTGATAAAAGCTTCCACCGTTTCAGGATCGTTCTCATCAATCGGAGGGTCTGCAATTGACCTGATCATGATAACTGAGTATGAAGAAAATCCGATCAAAATCATCGCATAACTGATAGCAATAATATTGGCTATACGCATTTTATGTTTGTGCGTGTAATAAATGGCATAAGCTACAGCAGCCATAAAGAGAAAGATGAACAACATAGGCCCAATCAATCCATAAGTTGCTTCATCTACTCCATTAGCAAGGGTGGGAAGCATCTGAATGGTAAATGGATAAACTGAGAAAAAGGCAATTATGGCTCCAACACCCATCAGCAAGAAAGATTTCCATTCAAACTCTTTCAGCTTGAAGTATACAATCAGAGCCACAAAGAACAAGGCGAGCAGGTTCAACAAGTGAACCCCGATGGCGATACCAAACATATAGGCAATGAGTACCAGCCATCGTTCATTGTATTGCTGATCGAAGTTTTCGGCCCATTTCAATGCCATCCAAACTACAATAGAAGTGAAGAACATGGACATGGCATAAACTTCGGCTTCAACGGCGCTGAACCAAAACGTATCGGTAACAGCAAACGTCAGTGCTCCGACCAAAGCTCCGCCGTACATTCCAATCTTGTCCATCATTTCCATGGAATCCGGATTTCCTTTCCATTCGCGGACCAGGCGAACTACAATCAGGTACAAAAACATCACGGTAAGAGCGGAGGTAAGAGCACTTATAAAGTTGATGCTAACGGCAATGTATTCCGTAGGCATAAACATAGAAAAAATTCGTCCCACAATAGAATAGAAGGGAGCACCCGGTGGGTGATTTACCTGAAGACCGTGGGCTACGGCTATGAATTCACCGGCATCCCAGAAACTGGCAGTGGGTGCAAGCGTCAGCGTATAAATAACAAGTGAAACAATAAAGGTAAAAAGAGCGAGATATCTGTTGGTCGTTTTATGATCTGAAAGCATGTAAAATTGGTTAGCTGCTCAAAAAAGTTTTTGGATATTCGTTGATAACATTTTATGATAGGCTCGCAATTATAAGCACAGCCTTATACTAATCAAAATGTAAGATACATAAGAATTTAAACTTCTCGCAGCTAAAACGGGAAAGTTCGAATCGTATTTTCAACTTTAAATATTTTTGCATGTCAGCGAATACAAAAGAACGGTTTTCTTCTAAGCTAGGGTTGATCTTGAGTGTGCTCGGTATCGCCATTGGAACGGGTAATATCTGGCGGTTTCCCCGCATAGCTGCTCAGAATGGTGGAGAAGAAGGAGCCGGAGCATTTTTGTTTGCCTGGATTTGCTTTCTGATCCTCTGGTCTATCCCCCTCATCATCGCTGAATATGGAATGGGACGCAATGGAAGAAAAGGTGTTGTTGGTTCTTTCGTGGAATTGATTGGAGAGAAAAAAGGCTGGCTGGGTGGTTTTGTAGGTTTTGTAGCTACCGCTATTATGTTTTATTACAGTGTGGTTGCAGGATGGTGCCTATACTATTTGATTACCAGCGTCACCGAAGCCTTACCGGCAAACCTTCAGCAGGCTAATGCGATTTGGGAGGGATTTCAGGGTTCCAGCTGGCCACTTATCGCTCATGCCTTTGTGATGAGTGTGGGAGGATTTATCGTTATTAAGGGAATTTCGTCTATCGAGAAAGTAAATAAGGTGCTGATACCATCTTTATTATTAGTGTTAATTGTTTCACTGTTTAAGGCTTTATCTCTGGAAGGCAGCGGACTTGGAATCGAATATCTGTTCACGCCGGACTGGTCAACGTTGAAGAAGCCGGAAATATGGCTGGAAGCTCTCACTCAGAATGCCTGGGATACCGGCGCTGCCTGGGGTTTGATCCTTACTTATGCGGCTTATATGCGTAAAACGGATGATGTCACTATAAGTGCCTTCCAGACCGGAATAGGAAATAACATGGTATCGTTGTTAGCTGCCATTATTATCTTTTCTACCGTATTTGGAACCCTGAGCCCACAAATGGGCAGCGGTGAAATTCTGGAAGTGATGAAGACCTCCGGCCCTGCTTCAACCGGTCTAACTTTTATATGGATGCCTCAGCTTTTTGCGACTATGGGAGGCGGCGGAATATTTGCGATTCTATTTTTCCTCGGATTAACTTTTGCAGCCTTCAGCTCATTGATCTCCATGATCGAGCTCGCCGTAAAAGTATTTGTGGATATGGGAGCTGAACGAAAAAGAGCCACGCTGATCATTTGTGCTGCAGGATTTGGCTTCGGGATACCATCTGCCCTAAACCTGACCTTCTTTGCCAATCAGGATTTTGTATGGGGAGTGGGATTGATGGTTTCAGGAGCTCTGATTTCCTATGCCGTTATTAAATATGGAACCCAAAAATTCCGTAATGAGCTTATCAATACAGAAGAACGCTCTGCTACTTTAGGCCCATGGTGGGAAATTATTATCAAGTATGTAGTGCCTATTGAAGTAGTAACGCTACTGGGATGGTGGATGTATCTTTCTGCTACCTCTTACGCACCTGATACCTGGTATAATCCGCTAAGTCCATTTTCCGTGATGACGGTTGTGCTGCAATGGGGACTTGCACTTTTATTGGTGTGGTTCTTCCGCAAGCGATTGATGGGCAGAAAAAAAGAGGCATAAAAAAGCTCCGATGCAGAGCACCGGAGCCGGATTATAAAAGACAGTAAGTAATCTGAATTTTATTTAGGTAATACAACCGCGTCAATAACATGAATCACACCATTTGATTGATAGACATCGTAGGTGGTGATGTTTGCAGTATTTCCATTCTCATCCTTCAATACCACATTAGACATTCCATTCATGGTTGCCATAAGCCTGGCGCCATTTACCGTAGTGAAAGTGGCCGTACCTTTTCCTTTTTTGATAGCCTTTTGAATAGCTTTTGCATCCAGTTTTCCGGCTACCACATGATAGGTAAGCACACCCGTTAGTTGGTCTTTATTTTCAGGTTTAAGTAATGTTTGAACGGTTCCTTCCGGGAGATTTTCAAACGCATCATTGGTAGGAGCGAAAACTGTAAAGGGTCCATCAGATGAAAGTGTTTCCACTAAGTCAGCCGCTTTTACGGCTGCTACTAATGTGGTATGTGCCTCAGAATTAACAGCATTTTCCACTATAGTCCTCGAGGGATACATGGCTTCTCCACCAACCATAACGGTGTTTTGAGCAAATACTGAAGCGCTGATGAATAAAAATGATAACAGGGTAAGAATTGATTTCTTCATGATGATGAATATTCAGTTAATTGTTATTTCATTCATCAATCAATACGCTGACTTTCTGAAACCGGATTGATTCAGTTAAAAAATTAAACCCCGACGCTTGGCCGGGGTTTTAGATCAGCTTAGTTCGTTTCTTGTGATTCGTCTTGCTTTTTATTTCTCATCTTGTCGATAGCAATTGGAATTGCAAAAAGTGAGAAGGCTATTACTACAACGATAATTGAAAATAAATCTATTTCCATCTTGATATAATTTTGTGTGAAATCGATTGTCATGAGCAAAGCTTAGCTCTGATAGCTCATGATTTTGAAAAAGCGATACAGCCATAGACCTGGCTGTAAATCAAGATGATTTATAGAAAAGAGTGGAAGGGGAAAAGCAGCTTTTTGATGGTCTGACTTCCATCGATCAGTTCAGAGAACTCAAAATAGATGGAATCGGGTGTACTCCTGAAAGTATTCAGCCAGGAGGAGGAATCAAGTGATTTGCGATCTTCTTCGGTGTTAGACTCGGGTAATCTGTCCCTGAAGTTAAACCCGCTTTCACCTGAAGCAGGAGATGAAAACAAAACAGCCTGACCGGATGGCCATGTAGACTCAAAATCAAAATCCTGTGTCTGCTGTATTTCAGCTTCGGATGACTTCTGCAGTGATTCAGCGGAGAGCTGTACGCTTCCGCCAAGCAGTAGCAGAAGTAAGTGGATAAGCAAGAAACGTCTTGTTTTCATAGAACTAAAAATACGAAACTGGTCGATCAAAAGCGTCAAAAGAAAATGGGGAAGACAAAAAAGTTACAGGTCATAGCCAATGTTTGATTGCCTGATGGGAATCCACACTTCTTCCTCAGCATCCGGGTCGGTGGGATCGTAATCCTCATCCATAATTTCAAAATGAGGCCGGTTATCCAGTTCGTAGAATGAATTTGGCAACCATTCGGTATGAATATACCGGCTGGTTTTAGGGAAATCGGAGGGGAGTCCTTTATGAATAAAAACCGCATATTTACCTCCAATCAGTGTATATGACTCCAAACCTTCAGGCAATTCGTCACCAAAGCCATCTACCTCAACCGCAGCCCATTTTTCGAATCGGGTCTTGGGATTGAAATCTTCGAACTTGAGATCTTCACTAAAAATCTGGACAGAATATAAACCTGATCCTGTATTGTTCCGGATGTTTTTTACTTCCGGATGAAAAGATTTCCAAAGCTCAGCTGTTTTGTTTTCTTCAAGGCTGGTTTGAATGTGCTTGCCAATGAGTTTTATATCTGAAATAGTGACGATGCGAGGTTCCTGCATAATGTCTATGATTTTGGAGTGAGTGTAGAGGTAAACGACAGACAGGTATCTATCCAAAACTTTAAATCGGGGTCTTTTTGCAGACCTTCAGGTGAAACATAAATCATACCCGTCATGGCACGTCCGGTAAAATCCATTTTCCGGGCATGTGGTTTCGTCAGGTATTCATCATATTGAACGGGGCCAACTCTTGCCATCAGTTCATTCTTCAAAACGCCAACCAGCATATGACCTGAAACCATGAAGCAGAGCCCTCCAAACATTTTCTTCTCTACAACATTGTTTTGATCATGCAGCAAGTTCCGCACCCGTTCTGCCAAACCCTCATCAAAAGCCATGTCTGCTTATTAAATTACTAACCTGAATGGAATTAGCGGAATTAATAGGTTATAAACAAGAGGTAAAAGCAGGCACCATGTTGCGTTTCGAAGCCAGTCCTATTCATGTATGAGTTTCAATCCGACAATACCTATGAGAATCAGGCTGATAAAGAAAAACCTGGCAGCAGTGGCGGGTTCATCAAATAAATAAATGCCGAGAATGACAGTTCCGATTGCTCCGATGCCGGTCCATATGGTGTAAGCAGTTCCAATGGGTAAATTTTTCAAAGCAACGCCCAATAAGGTAATGCTTACAATCATGGAGACTCCGGTAAAAACAGAAGGCCAGAATTTGGTAAAGCCTTCGGTATACTTAAGTCCAATTGCCCAGCCTATTTCAAATAAACCGGCAACCAATAAATAAATCCAGGACATGATATTATATATTTGCTGAGGCCGTCCTCATTGTGGGAAAGAGCGGTAAGGTCGTCCTTACTTCAGGTGTAGAATAAAAGATACCCGGTTCGTGATGGATGTACAATTGAAGAAAGAGAATATTGCAAAAGGAAGGATTCAATGATGTTGAGTCTTGTTACTATAGGTAATACCATTAAGAGTGTTTACGGAAAAGCGGTCCCGGTAGTTTGTAGGCGTCAATCCTGTATAACGCTTGAATAGTTTACGAAAGAAGTTCACGTCCTCATAACCAACTTTCCGGCTCACCTCCCGGACTCTTTTGAGGTCATTTTCAAGCAAATGCCTGGCTGCATTAATACGCAATTGCTGTATATAGCTGATCGGAGTTTCACCGGTTGCTGCTTTAAAACGGCGCATGAAATTACGCTGACTCATATTGGTTCGTTCTGCCAGGTCGGCTACTTTGATATCTTCACTGTAACTCTTGAACAGCCATTCCTGCAGGTCTCGAATTTTTTCATCCTCATGATTAATTTGAGGGGTTTCTGCTGTATAACCAGCTTGCCAAACACGGGGGGTCCTAACTAAAAGGGCTCTTGCTGTTTGCATTGCAATCTGATGGCCACAATATTTCTCCACTAAATACAGACATAAATCTACTCCGCTGTAAACTCCGCCACTGCAGAAAACCCGGTCATTTTCTGTGATATAACGTTCAGGTTGCCAATTCACTTTTGGATAACGATTTCTGCATTCTTCCACCAAAGCCCAATGTGTTGTAGCCGGTCGTCCATCTAAAAGCTTTGCTTCGGCAAGCTGAACGACGCCGGAGCAAACACCGGCTATAGCGGTACCATTCTCATAGGCTTTTTGAAGGAGGGAAGGGAGTTTGGCATTTCTCCGGCATTCTGTATCGAGGTCACCTCCCCCTGCGGAAACAACTATCAAGTCCGGGGAATCTATTTCATTGATAGAATAATCGGGATCTAACTTCAGGGTCGATAACGTTTGAACACTTTTACCCGTCAGTGAAGCTGTTCTGACATTAAATTTTCGTTTTCCCTCTTTGCCCTGTAAGGTTTCATACAGATAACCTGCACTACTCAATATTTCTACCGGTGTGACGGCTGTTGAAGGGGTTCCGCCTTCCAAAAAAATAACTGCGACATCAAGCATATAGTTAGTTTTGGCAAAATCACCCTGCTAATAAGTCAACTCTGCCTCTTTTCTAAGTTCTGATGAACACACATATTAGCCATACGAACATGAATCATCAAACATAAAGACGAATAAGACTATGCCAAAATATGTAATTAAGCGCGATATACCCGGAATAGGAAGCATGACAAAAGAAGAATTGCAAGAGGTAGCCATACATTCAAATAAGGTGTTGAATGAGCTCGGCCCGGATATACAATGGCTTCATAGCTATGTTAGAGAGAATGGAACACACTGCGTCTATATTGCCAAGAATGAAGAAATCATTCATGAACATGCAGAACGAAGCGGAGCATCGGTGGTTGAAATTACTGAGGTTAAAACCATGATCGATCCCACAAACGAAGAGGATTAGCTGGTATCATTTGAATTATACCTCATTTAGGGAAGTCCCGCTTCGCATAACGGTAACAGCTGCTTACAACCTTTTCTGCCAATACCCCACATCCAGCCATTGCCCGAATTTGAAGCCTATTTCTTTGAAATGAGCCACTTTCTCCATCCCAAACTTTTCGTGGAGGGCGATGCTGGCATCATTCGGTAAGGTGATGCCGCCAATGGCAAGATGAATGTTCTTCTTTTGAAGTTCAGTGAATAATGCCTGATAGAGTTTGGTTCCCCAGCCGTTTCCCTGTTTATTGTGATCAACATAAACAGATATTTCCACCGAATGCCGGTATGCTGAGCGCTCTTTCCATTTGGTGGCATAAGCATAACCCACAATCTCTTTTTGAACTTCAGCCACCAGCCAGGGGAGTCCGGCTGATTCTACTTTGTTAATCCTGGAAGCAATATCCTCTGCTTTGACTTCATCTTCTTCAAAAGTGACGGTCGTTTCCCTGATGTAGTAGTTGTAGATGTTCGTGATTTCAGGGATGTCTTTGGGTTGAACGGGGCGGATCATTACGTACAGGTAAAACGGTATGAGAAAATTATTCCATAGAATTAGCAAAATTAATTCTATACATACAAGAGGCGAAGGTCTCAGCCAGATGCATCCCAAAGGTATAATGATTACCATTACTTCCATGAGTAAACAAAACCCAAATCGATCTAAAAAGCCCTGGCCCACCAAAGATGCCATGGAGCAGGTGTATCAAAAGAATCTGTGGGGTGGAGAGAATATGGATTTTTATTCCGGAACCGGTTCGCATCATCCGGAGTTGGTTGAACCTTACGTAGAGGCTGTGGCTTCTTTTTTGCGTTCTTTTGAAGAACCCCTGGTGGTTTGTGATCTGGGATGTGGCGACTTCAACGTAGGGAAGGAGCTGGTAAAGCATACAAAGAAGTATGTGGCGGTAGATATCGTAGCTGATCTCATTGAACGAAACAGAAAGAAGTTCAATGCCGACCATCTGGAATTCCGTTGCCTGGATATTGCCGAAGATGATTGGCCGCCTGGAGATTGTGTGATCCTGAGACAGGTTTTGCAGCATCTGTCGAATGCGGAGATTCAGCGTATTGTGAGTAAGCTGTGTAACTATGAGTATATCATTTTAACCGAGCACCTGCCCGAAGGCGATTTTGAACCCAATAAAAATATTATTTCAGGTCAGGGAACCCGGCTCAAAAAGAGGAGCGGGGTTAATTTACTGGCACCACCGTTTAACCTTCGGGTTAAGAAAGAAGAACAATGGTTGGTTGTTCCCGCAAAGGAATGGAGAGGAGTTGTGGTGACTACGCTTTACAGAATGTAGGCCAGCTGCTCAGGATGACAACTTAAAGGGGAAAGAGTCATCCTGAGGATACTTCCGAAGGATCTTAACCGGAAAACAGTTAGCTCTCGTTCCCAACATCCCTGTTGGGAACGCCCGCCCGGACCTCCCGGTCCTGATTTAGAATTATTTTGTAAGGAGTTCCATTCTTTGCCTTCTAACTGGTAAAAAAGAAACAATGGGACGAAGCCGATACAAATTTTATGAATCACACTACCCGTACTTTGTCAGCAGTACCTTATTGGAAGAGCTTCCGCTATTTTCAAAACCTCAAGTTGCTCAGGTATTACTTGAACAGTTTATGGTGCTGCAAAATATGAGGTCAGTGAAGGTATATGCGTATGTAATCATGCCTGATCACTTTCATGCGGTGGTACAGGGGAGCAATTATCAAAAAAGCTCAGGCTTACAAAATCCTATGCTGCGCGGCAGATACTGGAGGCGTTAAAGCGGAATGGACATTCCCGGTGGTTGCAGAAGTTGAAAGAATGCAAACGGTCTTATAAAAGACACCGCACCTATCAAGTGTGGGAAGAGGGGCTACATCCAAAGCAACTCAGTACGACAGAGATGATGGCCCAGAAGATTGAATACATTCATCAGAATCCTGTAAAGGCGGGTTGGGTGAATGCTCCGGATGACTGGAGGTATTCATCTGCAGGAAATTACCTGGGCCGGGAGGGCTTGATTCCGGTTACCATATTTGCTGGTTGATGGTGTGTTTAGCTTACATGCTTTTGCGGGGTGGACCGGGTGGTCCACTATAGCATTCCCAACAGGGTTGTTGGGAATGAGGGGAAAGGCTGGTTATATCTCCCTCAATCTACGAGTTCGACTCTAAGTTTCTTTCCAAATGCTTTGGCATACTTCTCAAGAGTGGACAGGCGAATATCCTCCGCATGATTTTCAATTCGGGATACGGCGGTCTTTTTGGTATTTAACTGCTGAGCTACTTCATCCTGAGTAAGCCCCGCTTTTTCCCGGGCTTGTTTCAGAAGCACACCAATTTTAAAATTTCGGAATCCTTCTTCATATCCTTCGGCAAAATCGGGATCTGATTTTTTTCTTTCACTGATATATGCTTGAAGATCACTCATCTTATGTTCCTCCTTTACGAGATAGATAATCGGCTTTTCGCTGTTCAGCTACCTCGATTTCCTGTTTAGGTGTTTTTTGTGATTTTTTAGAAAATCCATTCGTTAGTATGACAAACGCATCATCATCTATAAAACCAAGCAAACGAAAACTATGTGATCCAATTCGTGCCCGAACTTCCCAAATATCATCGGTACTTTTGAGCTTTTTAAAATATTGAACGGGAACCTGGTCTAATTTTTCTACTAACTCAAGAACCCAAGTAACCTTTTGAGCGTGTTTGGATGGCAATGAATCCAAAAACTCTTTAACCGGAACTTTGCCATACTGAGTTTTATAAAATTTGATTTCTTTCACTGAAGAAATGTTAACAATTATGTTAACTTAATCAAGCACTATTTATTGTGGGGAGGGAGGCATAACGGTTTGGCAAATAAGCGGCGCGGGGATTATAATTTTATTGAAGTAGCAAAATTAATTCCTGGCAATCAAGTTTCATCGAATCCCGTCCGTGTCCGATTTAAAACACATTGTTAGCCACCAATTTTATTTTACAAAGATAAATTTTCGAGTCAATTGTTTACCTGACGTAGTTAATCTATAAATGTATAATCCACTTGATAAATTGCTCGCATCAAATTGTACTGAGTGTTTACCGCCTGTCTTTGTCTGATCGAGCAGCGTAGAAACCAATTGTCCGGTAGAATTGAAAACTTCTAATTTCACGTGACTGCTTTGCGGAAGTGTAAACTGTATATTTGTAGAGGGATTGAATGGATTGGGATAGTTTTGATGGAGAACTACTGAGCCAGGAATTTCAATTGCTTTCTGATCAGCTACAGATACGGTGATACCATTTTTATAAACAGCAATACCTCCGTCAGTACCCACCCAAACATCCCCGTTATCATCAATTGCAATTGATTTAATATTGTTGTCCGGTAAGCCAGAATTGGAATGATTGAAAACCTGCCATTGATTGTCCTCCGTTATCCGAACCAACCCATTTCCGGTGCCAACCCATAAGCTATTGTTAACATCAATGGTGGTTGTATTTATCCAGTCATTGGGTAATTCCGAATTTGAAGACCTGTAAATCTGCCAATCGGTACCATTATAAAAACCTAACCCATCCCCACCAAATCCGTGGCCAGGCATGCCCTGAGTAAGGCCTACCCAAATATTACCAATACTATCCGATGTGATAGAGCTGATAAGACCTTGCGTGGCTGATTCCCCGTAATTCCCTTCATGCCAATCTAACCCATCAAAATGAGCCAGTCCATAAGTGGTACCTGCCCAGATTATATCATCTACACCTGTTGCTATAATATTTATATCACCCATCGAAATGTTTGTATTCTCTTCATTATAATATGTCCACTCTCCATCCTTCAGTCGTGCTATACTACCGTGTGTTGCTATCCATTTCGTATCCTTGTCATCAACCGCAATTGAGGAGACAAAATTATAAAGGAAACCGGAGTTGTCAGAATTGTATGTCTGCCAGTTTTCTCCATCAAAATGATTCAGACCGTTTTCTGTACCAATCCACAGATCATCTTGCTGATCTGTAGCTATCGCTTGTACATAATCGTCGGCCAAACCGGAATTTGTGGTTGTATATTGGTGCCAGGTAGAATTATCGAAATGTATCAACCCATTTACAATACCAACCGCGCCTGTGCTAATCCATTTATCTCCACTTTGATCTATTACCATATTTCTTATTTCATTAGAAGGCAGACCGGAGTTAGAGGTTACCGGAGATATCCAATTTGATCCATCAAATCGGTTTAGCCCATTGCGAATTGTTCCGGACCATAGATCTCCATTACTGTCTATTAATAGTGAATAGATAAGATCTCCAGACAACCCGGAATTTGAAGGATCAAAAACCTGCCACCCATTTTCTTCAAATTTGGCTACTCCGCCACCCCAAGTGCCAAACCATTTTATGTTATCTTTTATAAGAATTTTTCTTACGGTATTATGGGGTAGTCCTGAATTATCTGTTTTAAAGATCTCCCAGCTTTCCCCATTATATTTGGCTAAGCCACTGCCCGTGCCAACCCACACTTGTTGTTCACTATCGAAATCAATCGATAAAATTAAATTATTTGGCAATTCACTGTTCTCTGAATTGTAGACCTGCCACTGTACATCATCAAACATAACCAGTCCACTGGCACCTATCCATTTTTCATTGCTTTGATTAATAGCTATTTCAGCGATATCATTTCCAGGTAAAGCTGAATTCTCACTATTATAAATAATCCACTCTGAATCATTGTAATGAGCCAAACCATTCCTTGTAGCTATCCATTTATCCCCATTCGTTTCAATCGCAATTTCTCTAACGTGGTTATGCGGCAGCCCTGAATTTGATGTATCAAACACCTGCCATTCTCCATTATTGATTAACACCAATCCCCGTTCAGTGCCAACCCATAAATCACCATTTTCATTGTATGTTAAAGCCCATATTGTGTTACCGGGCAGATCAGAATTTGAGACATTGTAGAAAATTGTTTCATCATCTGATTTATTGATTTCGACCAACCCACCATTCGTACCAATCCAATAACTATTTTCAGTCTCGACTATATCTCTTATTTCGTTACCATTGGTATAATTTATCCAATCATTGCTTTGTGCAAACCCGGTACAGTGGAAGCCTATTAGAAAAAAAATTGTGATCCATATTTTCATATCAGCCTAAACTAATTTAGAAGACTTTGGCTTGTGCCAACTAAGTTAATGAAAGAAAAGTTGGCTAACATATTATTATCCGAACGAGGGTATTGTTAGGGCGAATGAGCCGAAACCGCCATTACGCGCTTTCCTGCTCCTTCTTGTTCGTATAATGTGATTTTGGGATGTTATCCGAACCGTCGTTCGCCTAATATCCGGTTTTATAATAAGCTAAGGTGCGAAAATTCTTTCTAAAAGTACAAACCCATTATTTACAAGTGGCTGAACGGTAAAGGAGTAGGGTAATGAGCATGCCTTTATAGGTAGGCGCTTTCGCCCAGAATGACGATGGTGAAGCCGTAAGAGAAAGCTAATCTGAAGTCATCCCGCGACGAATGCCCGGGATCTGGTTGTATTACAAGGGTAGAAGCATATACATACTACCGGATTCCTGCCTTCGCAGGAATGACGGACTATTTATCCAAATGATACCGCAGCGCCATTTGGATGCAAATTCGAAGTTCTTTTTCAGGGAGTTCGGTATCGACTGGTAAAAGAATGGCGCGGTTTCCCTCAAACTTCAGCTCATCACCAAACATGCTTCGGTAGGTTTCAATTAAAGAGGTATTACAGCTTACATACATCCCAATCTGATCCGGGCTTTTCTCCTTCCAGTCTATGCGCACGGTGGTTCCGCTCTTGGGTCGCTTGGTAAGGTAAGCCGGCTCACTCCATTTCAGCGTTTCCTCCACTTCACCCACGCCCTCCGTGCTACCGGCCACCTCATAAATCAGCCCCCGCAACCGCTCCATCTTCGACCTGATGTGCTCCGGGTACGCCTCAAATTTACTCCTAACCTTTGCATCCATAACTAAGCCATAACTTGTTTACTGTTTACTGGTTACTGGTTACTGGTTACTGGTTACTGGTTACTGGTCAATCTTCCCAAACTCATACTCCTTCGGCGGATCCACACCTTTCAGATGCTCCACAAAATAATCCCATCGCCGTCTCATCATATAATCCTCGCTGTAATAGCCGTGTCCGCGGTTCGGAAACATGATCATATCAAAGTCTTTGTTAGCTTCAATCAGGGCGTTTACGACCAGCAGTGTGTTGTAAGGAGGGACGTTGCTGTCGAGCGTACCATGGGTGATCAGCAGCTTACCTTCCAGGCTGTCCGTCAGTAATTGGTTAGCCTGATTGTCGTAGTTGGTGGACTGATCGTCAGTAGCTCCATCAATATTGGTGGCTTTGAGCAGTCCCTGCCATTTCTCTCCCCATGGATCGGCATAGTTTCGGTTGTCATGGTTACCGGCGCCTGAAACGGCGACATCATAGAAACCGGGATAAGCGAAAAGGGCACGGGTAGAGGCAAACCCACCTCCGGAATGTCCGAAAATCCCCACACGGCTGATATCCATCCAGGAATGACGCTCTCCAAGCTGTTCAATCATGGTGATTTGATCGGGCAGACCATTATCACCCATGTTGCCATAATAAAAGTCATGAAATTCTTTAGAGCGACCCGGCGTGCCCATGGCATCCACTTCAACCACAATAAAGCCGAGTTCTGCCAGGGCTTGCTTGTCAGAACGGGCGGCACGGAAAGAGCGACTGCCAACACTTCCGGTTTGTGGTCCGGGATAAAGATAGTTCAGCACGGGATAGGACTCCGAAGAGCTGAAATTGGAAGGCTTATACATCAATCCGTATAAATCGGTTTCTCCATCCCGGGCTTTTACGGAAAAGGGAACAGGAGGTACCCAGCCATGCGCCTGAAGTTCAGAAATGTCAGCCGATGCAAGTTCAACCAGCACCTCACCATCCATGTTTCGGATAACAGAGGTCGGAGGAGTGCTTGGGGTGGACCGGGTATCCACAAAGTAGTTTCCGGATTCAGAGACTTCGATTTCATGGTGTGCTTCTTCAGGAGATAAGAGACGGAGATCGGTTCCATCAAAATTCACTTTATAGAAATATTCAAAATACGGATCGCCTTCCTCACGTACCGCACCCGTGAAATAGATAGTTCGGGAGTCTTCATCCACGTGACGAACCTGATTCACATTCCAGTCGCCGGAGGTAATCTGGTTTTTGAGTTTTCCGGTTTGAAGGTCATAGAGGTATAAATGGCCCCAGTTATCCCGCTGCGAATACCAAATCACCTCATTGCTTTCATGCAGCACGTGCCAGTTTATCATGTCATTGCCGGATTCAAAGAAGGTGTCTGTTTCTTCTTTTAGGACTGATTGAACCCGGCCGGTATTAGGGTTGGCCGTTTGTAAATGTACATCCTGGTGATCACGGGACACCGATACAAAAGCCAGCGTGTTACTGTCGTTGCTCCATTCATTGTCCAGAAAGTTTCCTCCCCAGTCTGCAATATGATCCGTGATGGTAGATCGTTGAGGGTCAGGATCTTTCTGAAGCCTGACTACTTTTGGGGTAGGTTCCAGATTTATAACCACACGGTGAATGCGAAAGATGACGCTGTCGCCTGGAAGGGGATATTTCCATTGTTCCAGCTCGGGATGACCTACTTTTGTGGAGGCCAAATACATTTCTCCAACACCACGGGCATCCTGCTGGAAGGTGGAAATCCGTTTCGAGTCGGGTGACCATAACACTACGGGCCCGTCTCTTTTCACCCATCCGGCATTGTTGGTGGCGTAGCCAAAGTTCTCACGGCCATCATAGGTAAGCTGAGTAACCCGACCGGTTTCAAGATTCCGCATAAAGAGGTTATGCCCCCTGATAAACACCGATTTCTTTCTATCGGGAGAAACCGATTCATTCCAATAGTTTCGTACTTCATCGCGGGTGACTTCGCAATCGTAGCCTGTGAGTTCACATCGATACTCTTTGCCATCCGCAGAAAAGGTGATGGCCTCGCCATTGTCGGTAAAGTCAAAACTCCTGAAAGGGAGGTCAAGTGATTCCACCTCCTTGTTCATCATGCCGGATAGAATATCGGCGAGACGGTCGTGATCAAAAGCTCTTTCCACGGTTGCAGCACTTGGATTTGCAACCATGAACTCGGTTCCATCAGCCAAAGAATGCCGATAAATAAGGCGGTCATCATCCAGCCATTCCTCACCGGCAATGGTTCCGTGAACCAAGTCATTGGTATGACCCGAAAGCATTTTTTCGGCTCTTTGGTAGTCTTCTTCAGAAACTTTTTCGGAGTAAATCTTGCAGCCGGATGTCATCAGAATTAACGAGAAAAGGATCACAAAAAGGGATGCAGAGCTTTTGGTAGAGAATCGCATAAGAAATCAGGTTATTTTATTTAGTGTTGCGAATATAGAGAATAGTGAGACTTCTTCAAGTAAAAGGTTGTGGTAACATTTTGTTTGTAGTAAAGAATTAGAGTGCTAAGCTATCAAATGAAAGACCGTTGAAATGGTTATTTGTGACAAAATAGGTTGCCGGTGTTTTAGTCTTCCTGAAAATGCATAAGTTCAACCCATGAAATTTCTACAATCTATCTTCGATTTTTATCTGCAGAGCAGTATTCATGTAGGGCTTGCCGTAATGGCTCTTGCTGCGCTTTCGGTCATGCAATTTGGTTTTGTGCCGGAGCCGACGTTATTACTTTTCATTTGGCTGGGAACCATCTGCGGGTATAACTTTGTGAAGTATTCCGGAATTTCTAACCGGCACCACCTTGAGATTACTAAGAACGTATTACTCATTCGGATTTTTACCGTTGGCTGCTTCGCCGGTTTCTTGTACTTTGGGCGGTTACTTCCGGCTTATATTTGGTACACAACGGGAGTGGTGGGAGTGCTTACCGTTTTGTACACTATTCCATTCTTCAGGCAAAAGAACCTGAGGAGTTTCAAGGGGATTAAGGTATTTGTGATAGCCGCAGTCTGGGTTGGGTTTACCGTTGTTCTGCCCCTTCAATACCATTACATGAGCTTTTTGAGTGAGCGGGTTCTTCTGCAAAGTGCAGAGATATTCTTATTTGTGATGGTCCTCATGTTGCCGTTTGAGATTCGGGATTTGAAATATGATATGCCTCATCTTTTAACCATTCCACAATGGATGGGAGTCCAGAAAACGAAGTGGCTTGGAACGGTTTTAGTGGGTGTAATTGCAATCCTCATTTACCTACAGAAATATGTGTACGCTTCTTATCTGCCGGTGAACTTCGGCGTATTAGGGTTACTTCTGATGTCGGTCTGGTTCAGCCGTGAAAATCAGGGCAGGTATTACGCTTCTTTTTGGGTGGAAAGTATTCCAATCGTTTGGCTGGTGGGGTATTTGTTTATTTGAAATGTATTCTCAGTTTGTGAAGGGGTGAACCCCTTCGCTTGTGTACTTGAACAGGTCAAAAACCCGACTCAAATCTTTAACAAGATCCAAATTCATTGCAATAAACAAGCAAAGTCCTCCAGGGCTGAAGCAACTTGTATTAATCCCGAAGCTTCAGTTTGGCTACTGCTTCAATGTGATAGGTTTGAGGGAACATATCCACCGGCTGTACTTCTTCAATTTCATACACTTCCTTCAGCTCTTTGAGATCGCGTGCCATGGTGGAGCTGTTACAGCTTACATACACAATTCGTGGCACCTTCAATTCGCATAATCGTTCTACTACATCGGGGTGCATGCCTGCACGGGGAGGGTCGGTGATCAGTACATCAGGGGCACCATACTCGTCCACGATATCCTGGGTAAACACGTCTTTCATATCACCTTTGATGAAAGAAACATTCTCCACTTCGTTTTCTTTTGCGTTGAACCGGGCGTTTTCAACGGCTACATCTACCAGTTCAATACCCAGTACATGCTTTGCAGGTTTGCTCATGAATAGACTCAGCGTTCCTACTCCGCAGTAAAGGTCGTAAACAATGTCACCGTCTTTCAGTTCGGCGTAATCTCGGGCGATTTCATACAGTTTTTCAGCCTGTGCAGTATTGGTCTGAAAGAATGCATTGGGGTGAATCTTGAAGGTAAACTCACCAATTTTATCCACGATAAACCCGGGTCCGTGGAGCACTTTTTCGAAGCGGCCCACCGCCGTCGGGCTTTTGGTATCATTCACATTGTTGACAATAGTGGTAATGAAAGGAAACTCATCGAGCAAGGCTTTTGTCATCTTTTTCATTACCTCCTGATCATCCTGATAGGTCACCAGGTTTACCATAAAGTCATCGGTGTGATGGGAATTCCGGATCATCACATGCCGCATGAAGCCTGTGTTTTCAAAAGTATCATACGGTTGTATGCCATGTTCAATACAATAGCTTCTCACGAAGTCGAGAATCTCAAACGACTCTTTCACCTGCAGGTGACATTCTTTCAAATTCAGGATTTTATCAAAGCGTCCGGGAGCGTGGAGGCCGGCTGCAAAAGCGGAATCATCCACATATTCATCCCTGCGGATTTCTTCTTCGGTTAGCCAGCGCCTTGAGCTGATGCTGTATTCCATCTTATTCCGGTAATAAAACTCTTCGTCTGCTCCCAGGCCTTCTTTAACGATGGAACCGTCCAAATGACCAATACGCTCAATATGATCACGAACCTGCTGGCTCTTAAACTCAATTTGTTTTTTGTAGGGAATATGCTGCCAGCTGCAACCGCCACATACTTTCGCGTGCCGGCACTTAGGCTCAATGCGGTGCGGACTGGGTTCCAGCACTTCCAGCAGCTTGGCTTCCCTGTGTTTCTTTTTCTTTTTGATGATCCGGGCTTTTACCTTGTCACCCGGAGTTGTGTTTGGCACAAAAACGGCTAACCCGTCAACTTTTGCTAAGCCCTTGCCTTTAAACGCCGCATCAATAATTTCGAGTTCTACTTCCTGACCTTTCTTAAGCGACATATTTATACTTTCTCTTCTCTGTTTGCTTCGTAATACGTTTGAAATTGAATGTTAAGTGCCAGTTGTTCACTTGAAACCTCAGCAAGTTTCTTGGCCGTAGTCTCTAACTGCCTTAATGCGATGTTGGTAAGAGTCTGCAGGAATTTAACCGCAATTTGTGGATGCCTGTCCCGCAATACTTCAAAATCAGGTTTAAAAAAACCGAGTAAATCACAATCTGTAGTGCACTTCGCGGAGGATTTCCGTCTCAGGTTATAACCAATGGAAAGAGCCCCAAAGCTATCCGGGGATTCAAGTTCCAGCTCAGATATTATTTCATCAGGTGCTTCATCATCAGGAGTTCCAATAGTAAGTTGTATTTTTCCTTTCTCGATGAAGTACATGCCCGTTCCGGGATCATTCTTGTAGAATACATATTCGCCTTCCTTATAGCTTCGGCGATGGCAAAGCTGCAGAAACTCATAGCGTTCGGCAGGGTTGAGGTTTGCCAGGAACTTCGATTTGAAGACGATATTCGACTGATCTTTTAAGCGTTTTAATTTATCAAACATAGCACCTGAAATTGAGGTTAAAAGGAGTGACCAATACCAAAGCTAAAATATAATTGCTTATTGTTTAACCAACCAGCCTGAAGGTCGTGCAGGCGGAAGGCAAAATCAAACCGAACCACAACATATTCCCAGTCCAGACGAAGACCGGGCCCACTGCCTACAGCAATTTGGTTATAAAAATTATCAAAACGAAAACGTCCTTGTTCCAGCCTGTCCTGATTATTTTCATCACGGAAGTCGTTTTCAGGTCCGTACCAAACATTACCGGCATCAACAAACAAAGCTGCCATCCAGTTGGCGCCCAAAAAATCCCGAATAAAAGTCTGCCGTACTTCGCTGAATGCCGCCAGCTTAATTTCCCCACCCGGAATATTCACATTATCGGTCGAAATATCCCCGGGACCCAATTGGAATGGAGCCCAGCCCCGGATATCGTTACTGCCGCCTGCAAAGAACCTCCGGTTTAGTGGTATGGAATTTGACCCTCCATAGGGCTGCGCAAATCCTCCAAACAAACGCCATGCAAAAACACCTGAATTTGAAATAGGTATATATCGCCGGTAATCGGCCGAGAGTTTCACAAATCGACTATAACTTAGATTGTTATCACTCAACCCAAAAAGAGAGGGGAGATTCCCCTCAAGAGTATCAGGCGTAGTGACATGGTTGTCTATTAAATAAGGGATGTTTCCGCCCACAGAAACAGAATACTCACTGAAATATCCCCGGTTTCTTTTTATAAGATCGGTATTCTGGCTACGGAAAGTGTATCGGATGATGGAAGAAACTTGTGGTTCAAAGTCTTCCAGAATGCGCTGCAGCTCAAAAGCGTCCACAATAGTGCCATCCTGCAGTGTATCAGTACCAAATTCATTCCTTAGATTTCGGATGTATGCATCCGACGGGTTGGTGTCAACCAGGTCTAATTCAATCAGGTCCAGAAAGCTGGAGAAGTTTTGGGTGTGATTGACTTCATATCTCATATTGAAACCAACATCAGAATTAATGTCGAATAACAACTGATCCGAACGACTGTATGACAGCAGGTATCTAGTGACACCACTGGTAAATCCGGGGCGGTTATCCAGCGTTCTGAATGGGAAGTTCAACCGGGGTACAGAGTACTCTGCCCGAAGTTCATAGCTCCGGAATACAGACGATTGGGTGGCAGTGGTATCAATTTCTTCCAAAACAGCAGGGCTCACAAACTCGAAGCTGGCATTGGCTCCAATAGTCAGATTTTCTGCGTTTCCAAATACATTGTTGTTGTTGTAATCAACTCCGAAACCTGTTCCATAACCGTATCGCTTCATCCCAAACAATTCAGTTGAAATACTGTGCTTGGTGAGCGTTTGTAGATCGAAGAATACCGGAATTTCTTCCTGACTGAAATCGGGTAGCGCCTGGTTTTCATTTTGTCCGAATCGCTGAATGTAAAGCATTCCAAGATTCTGAAACTCATTCACCGTTTCAAGATACAGTGAATGATTGTAGATGGAGCCGGGCTTAAACAGCAGCTGGCTCGACAGTAAGCTAAAATGAGATTGTGTGCCTGGTTCTTTATGAAGGTAAATCACATTAGAAGAATCGACAGTGTGAGGAGGTCCGATTAGCGTATCTTTCTGGGTATAATTGACCGGTGGGTCTTCATCACTTAATTGAACCCTGATATCCCCGAACCTGTAAATACCCCCGGGATTAATTTGATAACGCACATCCAGCCTGTTAGGAGCTGTGGTATCAGGTTTAACCAAGGCGATAACTGAATCTCTTTGAACGGATGCATATCCATTATTCTTTAAGAAGGTAATGATCCTCTGCTGCTCATTACTTAACTCCTGAGAGCTATATTGCCTGTTTACTTCGAAGGTATTCTCCGCTATTCGCCCGCGGGTAAGAACACTCTCCTCCAAAAAGTTGAGCTTTTTCTCCGGATCGGTAAAATCAGGCATGCCCCGGTAAGAAATGGTATTGATGTAATAAGCATTACCTTCGTCGATAATGAAGGAGACCTCGGTCTTGTCAGAGCGATACTCTACGATGGTAGTATCAACCTGTACATCAAGAAAACCCAGTGATTCATAGTACAAAGCAATCCGTTCCATGTCGTTGTCTACGGTTTGCAGGTTAAGGTAAGCGGGTTCTTCTCCAAACCTTCCGCCCGACATATTCCAGATAAAATACCACGGGGTGAAGCGGGGAATACCCAAAAATTCACGGTTAGTCCGGGTTCTGACCAGTGTTTCTAAGGTCCGGTCTTTGATATTGTCGTTTCCGGAAAACCGGATACGCCGGACTACATCTTCAGTATTGGTATTTTGAGTGTTTTGCTGAGCATAAATCGCTGTTGGATGAATGATATCCACCCATGCAAAAATGCATAGCACAAACGTGATTCTAAGTAGGCTGTAGATATTTGCAAGCAAGGTAATACAGAAAAAACGGCTGTTCCTTAATACACCTAGAACAACCGTAACCTCTGTTGAGGGTTATTTATTAAACGTCGTCGTAATCAAAACCTTCGTCTTCTTCGTTATGAAAGAAGTCTTCTTTACGGATGTAGTCTGGCCAGATATCTTCAATACCTTCGTATACCGGCTCTTCACCTTGTTCGATTTCTTCAAGCTCTTCGAGATTCACAATAACCTGGTTAGGCAAGCCATTGCGTTCTGCCCATTCTATAAGTTCTTCCCGGGTGGCCGGGAAAGGGGCATCATCTAAAGCTGCGGCTAATTCAACGGTCCAAATCATAGTTAAGTAATTATTTTAGAATGAATGAGTGTAATAAACACATGTGTTGATAAAACACAAGTGAATAAATAAAATTTTTGTTCCAAATTCGTGCCGAAAATATTGTTATCTTCGCACAAATACATCAACTAAATCCTGAGAGGATTATTTTATGTTTAACAGTTTAGGTGCCCCTGAAATTCTCATTATTGCCATCATGGTTTTAGTGCTTTTCGGAGCAAAACGCATCCCGGAATTGGCTCGCGGTTTAGGGCAGGGAATTAAAGAATTCCGCCAGGCTTCAAAAGATATTAAAAAGGAAATTGAAGACAGCTCCCGTGATATTAATGATGCCGCCAATCACGAAGAAACCTCATCTAAAAGCAAATAAACCCAGAAATTGAACTACATGACTATTACAGAGACTCGAGAAAAAGTCTTATCAGGAGAACTAAAACTTCGAGACCTTGTAGAGCAGTACAGAAAAGAAATTGAAGACCGTAACCCGGAAATAAATGCCTTTGTAGCCACCGACTTTGAGGCGGCTCTTTCACATGCTGATGAGGTTCAAAAAAAGATCGATAACGGAACCGCAGGAAAGCTTGCCGGGGTCGTTATGGGTATCAAAGATGTGATTTCTGAGCGAGGAAAGAAGGTAACTTGTGCGTCAAAGATACTTGAGAACTTCGAAAGTGTGTATGACGCCACCGTAATTGAACGTCTTCGGGATGAAGATGCGGTGTTTATTGGCCGGCTTAATATGGATGAATTTGCCATGGGTTCGACCAATGAGTACAGTAATTTCGGTCCGGTAAAAAATCCACGGAATACCGATAAAGTACCGGGTGGATCCTCAGGTGGGAGTGCAGCTGCCGTTGCTTCGGGAATGGCAATGACCACACTTGGTTCGGATACCGGAGGTTCTATTCGTCAGCCTGCTTCCTATTGTGGGGTAGTTGGGTTGAAGCCTACGTATGGCCGTGTTTCTCGATACGGACTGGTTGCATATGCTTCTTCATTTGACTGCATCGGACCTTTAGCAAATTCAGTAGAAGATACCGCACGTGTTTTAGATGTAATAGCAGGTTTTGATGAGCGGGATAATACTTCTTCACACCGAGAGAAAGATGACTATGTGGGAGCTGTTCAAAATCCCGATAAAAAAATTAAAATTGGTGTCCCGGAAGAGTTTTTTGGTGAAGGACTGGATGCCGAGATCAAAGAAGGCATAGAAAAAGTATTAGCTGATCTGGAAGCCGATGGGGCTGAATTGGTTCCTATTCACTTGCCGCACACCAAATACGGGATTGCTACTTACTATATTTTAGCTACCGCTGAAGCATCCAGCAACCTGGCTCGATTTGATGGAATCCGGTATGGACACCGGGCCGACAAAGAAGAGATGCTGGATGAACTGAAAAAAGAAGAGAAAGCATTAAAGGAAGCTTTTGAAATTGCAGAGGGTGAAGAAAAGATCGAACTGCAGCAGAAATTAGCTAAACTGGATTCCCCTCTCATCCGACTTTATAAGAAATCAAGAACCGAAGGATTTGGCACAGAGGTAAAACGCCGGATTATGCTCGGGACTTATGTATTGAGTGCCGGATATTATGACGCTTATTATGGTAAGGCCCAGAAAGTACGCCGGCTCATCCAGAACGATTACAAAGAAGCATTCAAAAAAGTGGATGTGATTGTGAGCCCAACCGCACCAACTACTGCTTTTGACCTTGGTGCAAAGCTGGATGATCCTGTGCAAATGTACCTGAATGATGTATACACCATCACTGCTAATTTGGCTGGAATCTGTGGCATCAGCGTACCGGCTGGTATACATAGTAACGGACTTCCTTTTGGTATTCAGTTTATGGGAGATAGCTTCCAGGAAGCAAAAATCCTGAATGCTGCCCGACTTGTAGAACTCCAATCTTAAAAATATACCAGAGCTATGAACAGGCTGAAAGGTAAAACAGCAATCGTAACCGGAGCTACTGCTGGTATTGGTTATAAGACGGCAGAGCTTTTAGCTGAACAGGGAGTACATCTGGTAATAACAGGTCGCAGATCAGATCGACTTCAGGAAATCAAGAAGGAGCTGGAATCAGCTTTTGGTGTTGAAGTCCAAACTGCTGCCTTTGACGTTCGTGATGCCGATGCTTGCCACTCTTTTGTAGATTCGCTATCGGTTACAATAGATATTCTGGTCAACAATGCAGGTCTTGCTAAAGGAACAGATCCCGTTTTCGATGCCGACTTTGATGATTGGAATACCATGATTGACACAAATGTGAAAGGCCTGTTATACCTCTCCCGGCTGATTATTCCCGGAATGAAAGAACGGAATTCAGGACATATCATTAATTTAGGTTCTACGGCAGGGCATGAATCTTATGCCGGTGGAGTAGTTTATACGGCTACCAAGCATGCTGTGAAGGCAATCACCGAATCAACCAAAAAGGATCTGCACGGCACTGACGTCAGGGTTAGTATGGTATCACCCGGACTGGTGGAAACAGAGTTTAGTGAAGTCCGTTTTGATGGAGATAAGGAAAAGGCGGCAGATGTTTATAAAGGAATGAAACCCCTGGTTGCTCAGGATATTGCTGAAATCATCGTTTTTGTTGCTAACCGTCCGGCTCATGTTAATATCATGGATACAGTAATTTATCCTACCGCTCAATCTTCAGCTACTATGGTACACCGAAATGCTTAAATGGCTTCCAGTTGCTCTGTTCATTTTTTTTGTGAGTTGTTCTGATTCCGGAAAACCCGATCTTCAGTTTTCTGAAAAGGGCAGGGAAGTTCCCGAATTCAATGCAGATTCAGCCTATCATTTTGTACAGCAGCAGGTCGACTTTGGACCACGCGTTCCCAACACAGAAGCTCACCGGCAAGCAGAAGCCTATTTTGTAGAAAAGCTAAAGGAATATGCTGGTCCTAATTCAGTTTTTGTCCAGGAATTTACTGCAGAAGGATATGATGAGCAGCTGGAGCTTGGAAATGTAATCGCGGCGTTCAATTTAAATGCAGCAGACCGAATTATGCTAAGTGCGCATTGGGACAGTCGGCCTCGTGCTGATATGGATTCAACCCGGAAAGATGAAGGTATTTTAGGAGCCGATGATGGTGGAAGCGGTGTGGCTGTTCTTTTGGAGCTCGCTCGTTTGTTTAGTGAAAATCCACCTCCAATAGGAGTAGATATAGTGCTTTTTGATGGTGAGGACTATGGGGAATCCGGCAGTCTGGAGAAATATTTTCTTGGATCAAGATATTGGTCTAATAATCCACCCGTTCCGGGATATCGCCCGCGTTTTGGTATTTTGCTGGATATGGTTGGAGCCAAGGGTGCTCAGTTTCCTAAAGAGGTTTATTCGCTCAGTTATGCTCCTAATCTGGTGGAAGAAGTGTGGAATATCGCGAGCGAAAAAGGGTATGATCATTATTTTTTGAATGAAGAAGGCGCCGCTGTATCCGATGATCATGTGATTGTGAATGAACAAGCCCGAATTCCTATTATCAATATCATCAATCATAGCCGGACTCCTCGGGGTAATGCTGAATTCGCCCCTTACTGGCATACGCATAAGGATAATATGGACATTATCAGCAGGGAAACTCTTCAGGCTGTGGGTGATGTGATGGCCGAACTCATTTATAACCGATTATAATGGAATACGTTGAGCTCAGGATTTCACTTAAAGATGATTTTCACGAACTGCTAATCGCCGAACTTTTTGACCTTGATTTTGAAGGCTTCGAGCAGGACGATGATTTACTCATTGCTACCATTCCCACACAGCGTTTTGACGATTCCAAACGGGAAGAAATTGAGAAGCTGCTGATGAAATTCGGGGGCGAGTCATCCATTCTAAGCGAAAAGATCATCCCCGATCAAAACTGGAACGAGACCTGGGAACGGACTATTCAACCCCAAACCATTGGCCAATTTTATGTGCATCCAACATGGTCGGTATCCGGGACTGACATCGGTGATAAAATAGAACTGATGATTGATCCCAAAATGGCGTTTGGAACCGGATATCACGCCACAACAAGGGTAATGCTTGAATGGCTGCCAGAGGTTATTAAAGAGGGTGATAAAGTACTCGATGCCGGGACGGGAACCGGAATTTTAGCTATTGCCGCACTAAAGCTTGGAGCGGAATCAGCTTTTGGTTTTGATATTGATGAGTGGAGCGAAACCAATGCTCACGAGAATATTTTGCTAAATGAAGTTGAAGGGTTTGAAGTTAAGCTTGGCTCAACAGAAGTAATTCCTGACGGCGAAAAATACGATGTGATTCTGGCCAATATTAACAGGAACGCCTTGACTGAGTTAATCCCCGAGTTTCTAAAGTTTTTGAAAGAAGACGGCAAGTTATTGCTATCCGGGCTGCTTGTAGAGGATGAGCAGACTATGCTGGAACAGGAATCACTCCAATCATTAACACATGTTGACACCCGGAAGCATCAAGAATGGATAGCCATATTGTTTGAAGTATGAAAGCAGCGATAGATATAGGTACAAATACAGTTTTATTATTGGTAGCTGAATATGAAAATGGCGTCATTAAGAATATACATGAAGAGCACCGCGTGCCCAGGTTGGGAAAGGGTGTAGATGCAGACAAGAACATCAATGATGCAGCTACAGAAAGAGTAATTGATGCACTTAGTGCCTATCGCACAATTCTGGATACAGATTTTCCCAAAGTGGATAAAGTTATCGTAACAGCCACCAGCGCGGTTCGTGATGCCAATAACCGTGATGTATTCATTTCCAGGGTAAAAGATGAAACTGGTTTTGATATTCGCTTGCTTTCAGGAAAAGAAGAAGCGGAGTGTACGGCAGCCGGAGCATTGTCGGTTTTGGAAAAAATTGAAGGCGAAGAAACACTCATTTTGGATATAGGTGGTGGAAGTACAGAAGTTGCTCAGATAAAAGAGGGCAAGCTTGTTGATGGACATTCTTTTGATATGGGTTCTGTACGATTTACCGAGCGTTTTCTGAAAGGCAATCCTCCCTCAGGCGAGGAAATTGAAACATGCAGAAAAGAAATCGAAAAGCTATATACAGGCAGACCTTTTAAATCAGGCAGGGAAGTGAAAGCAATAGGAGTAGCCGGAACGGTAACCACATTGGCGGCTATGGCTCTGGAGCTTACCAATTATGAACCTGGAAAGTTAAATGGATATTCACTCCGCTTTGAAGAAGTACAGAAATACATACAGGAATTTTCAGAGAACGACTATGAAGATATGCTTACCCGGCACCCGGTATATTTGAAAGGAAGAGAAGATATTTTTATGGGAGGGATGCTGATTCTGGAAGGATTCATGAAGCAATACGACCTGGATTCAATATTGGTATCTACGGGCGGAATCCGTCATGGGGCAATAATCACGCTATAAAAAAAGCGCCTCCGGTTTAAGAAGGCGCTTAATTGGTGTCTTAGTTTTTCGATTAATTTTCGCCAAGAGGTATACGCACGCCTGCTGCAATATTAAGTTGATCAGCATCGCCTATCACGTATTTTAGTTCCCCAAACAAGTTTCCAAAACTTAAAGGGTATGAAACACCTCCACCAATATTTAAGCCGAGTTCACTGTCAGAATCGCTTCCGCTAACATTTGGCCCACTGGCATTTGAATTAAATCCAAGTACATTAATACCGGCAAGTGCAAAGGCAGAAAAACCTGTTTCATCATCAGAATATAAACTGTAGTGACCATTCAGGTTGAATTCATAATAAGTAACGGTGATCTCATTGCCATTTCCTAAATCTGTTTTATCAGGCAGGTAAAAACCAAGATTAGCATTTAAATCAATATCTTCATTTATAGCATAAGATCCGTCTACTCTCAAACCAATTTGTTCGACCTCACTTCCGTACATAAGTGCACCACCAACAGATATTTGGGCCAAAGAAGTTTGAAAAGTAGCTAATGATAATAGCGCCGTAAAAGTCAATAAAGTTATTTTCTTCATTTTGATTGTTTTTAGTTAAGGTTCTTAAGAAAGCTTAAAACTTCCATAATAAATAAGGTTATTTTTAAATGCGTAAAAGAAAGAAAAAAAGGCTCAAAAAAGATATTTTCATTTGCGTCAGGCTTTGTATTTTAAGGGCTGAATAATTGTTGATATGTCTGAAGAAAATTCCGAAATCAAAAATAACTCACCGCGCGAAAATGCGTCTGCAAGTAGTCTCGAAGATGACAAATTTGTGGCGGAGGCATTAGCTGGTAGAGAAGATTCCTACAAAAAATTAGTAGATAAATACCAAAAGCCGCTCTACTTCCATATTCGAAAAATGATCAGGGAAGTGGAACTAGTGGAAGATTTGGTTCAGGAAGTTTTCATGAAAGCATTCCACAATCTCTCTTCTTACAGCAACGAATATGCTTTTTCTACCTGGCTATATCGTATTGCAACTAATCACACCATCGATTATTTGAGGAAGAAAAAGCTCCAGACGCTTTCCATCAACGAGCCTTACAAAACCAAGGATGGTGAGATGGAGATACAGTTGCCGGACGAAAGCTTCTCTACCGATAGTCCGGTAATTAAGAAAGAAAGAAAAGCGATTGTTCAGCATGCAATTGAAAATCTTCCGGAGAAATATAAAGCCGTGATTGAGATGCGGCACATGGAAGAGAAATCTTATCAGGAAATTGCAGATGTACTCGATTTGCCTCTTGGAACGGTAAAAGCTCACATCTTCCGTGCAAGGGAATTGTTATATAAAGCCCTGAAAGACAAAAGAGATAAGTTTTAATTTTTTTTTGAGCCCTTCCCGGCTGTTTTTACGCATAGGTTAGTGAACACCTAAACATAATTTCAGTACTATGCGTAATTCAAGAGTAATAAAACTGCTATCTGCACTACTTCTTTTCTCATTTACCATAATATCTTGTGGTGAAGACCCGGTTTCTTCAAATGAAGATCCTCCTGTGTTACCTGAATTTGAGAATGTGGAGCCAGACTTATCCTATTTTACCGATAATCCTCCTCAGAATTCCAATTCCAATTATTCTCAAGCTTATGGATATGGAGTAGCCATTGGCGGGATAACCTCTTTTGCTCAAATCTATACTTCCTCTTTCACTACAGCCACCTCTGAAGACGCCAGTTTTGAAGACGGGCAATGGGTTTGGGAATATACTTATAGCTATCAGGGAGAATCAGCGAGTGTTAGCTTAATTGCTGAAGAAAGTGATGGATTCATCAATTGGGAAATGACCTGGACTATCGATTCTCAGGAATTTTCTTTGGAAAACTATACCATACTTGAGGGAAGGGTAGCTACCGACGGAAGTTCCGGAAACTGGACATTCAACAATCTCAATTCAGAAACAAATACAGAAGAGCCATTTCTGGTTACCGAATGGTCTGTATCAGGCGAAAATAACTTTGAATCTGAAACGGATTACTACCAGGATGGAAGTGTTGTAACTTCGTATACGTTTACTCAGAACAGCAATGAATTTACAGTTACGTATTCTGACGTAGATTCAGAAAGTGATATTACTGTATTTTGGGATAATGAAGCTGGAACTGGTTATTACCAAAGTGGGTCAGATTCAGCGAATCGTTTATGCTGGGATGATACCTATCAGGATGTAACCTGTTCAAGCGTTGGATATTAATATACTTGTATAGTAGCTATCGGGCCGGCTGGTTTTATATCAGCCGGCTTTTTTTATGTTGAAATATTTTTTGATACGATTTCTGCATTCGACTTAAACTTATCAAACTTGGCACGGCGTATCGCACTTCCCTCGAATGTTTCATCATATTCCTGAGGGGTTAAATTCAACCAGAAATCCATATCCCGATCTGTGACATACTCTCTTGGGTGTAAATCTTCGAATTGAGCGGTAATCGACTTACTGTTCCATGGACATACATCCTGGCATATGTCACAGCCATAAACCCAATTCTCGATCTTGGTTTGATATTGCTTGTCAATTTCTTCTTTTAGCTCGATGGTGAGGTAAGAAATACACTTTGTTGCATCTACGCGATAGGGCTCATAAATAGCATCGGTAGGGCAAGCATCGAGGCAACGGGTGCAAGAGCCACAATGGTCGGTTACAGGAGTATCATAGCTTAATTCTGCATCAATGATCATCTCCCCGATAAACACAAATGAACCTATGTCTTTATTTAGCAGGTTTGAGTTTTTTCCGATCCAGCCGAGTCCGGCACGTTGAGCCCATACTTTATCAAGTACCGGGGCAGAGTCAACAAAAATACGACCTTCCAGTCCACCCAAAAGCTCCTTACTGAAGTTGAACAGTTTTTTAAGTTTCTTCTTGAGCACTTTGTGATAATCACGCCCGTGGGCATACTTTGCTATCAGCGGCTCATTCTTAATACCAACCTGCTTTTTATGAGAAGGGTGATAATAGCTGGCTAAAACGGAAACAACAGTTTTTGAGCCCGGAACCAAAAGGGTAGGATCAACCCGTTTTTCAAAGTAGTTACCCATCCAGTCCATAGAACCATTTCGATTCTGATTAAGCCACTCTTCTAAACGGCGGGCTTCATTTGGAAGGTGTTGAGCTTTGGCAAATCCACAGGCATCAAATCCTAATTTAAGAGCATGCGATCGAATCTGTTCTGTGAATTTCTTCTGTTGAAGCATTCCGAATCAGGATTTTTCCGGAACCAGTTTTTCGCCTTTCCAGATTAAATTCTGAGTTTTACCATTTACCATGCGTACTGTTCGTGCACGATACTTCTTGACTACGGCATAGTCGTGGGTAACCATTAAAACAGCCATTCCACGATTGTTGATACTTCTAAGCAGTTCCATAATATCTTTGGTTGCTTTAGGATCAAGGTTACCGGTAGGCTCATCGGCAAGTAAAATACGGGGCTCGTTAGCTAATGCCCGGGCAATTACAACCCGTTGTTGCTCTCCGCCGGAAAGGTCCTTCGGCATATGTTTTCTGCGGTGACTTAGCCCAACCATGGTGAGTACTTCAAGTACACGCTGCTTAATAAACTTGGGTTTTTCTCCGGTTACCTGAAGGGCAAAAGCCACGTTATCGTGCACGTTACGATCCTGAAGCAGCTGAAAGTCCTGAAACACAATTCCAAGGCGTCGGCGGAGCATGGGGACTTCCCGTTCCGATATTTTATTAACCGGGTATTCGGTTACACGAACGGTTCCGGTATCAGGTACAACATCACGGTATAAAAGCTTCAGGAACGAGCTTTTTCCAATACCGGTAGGGCCTATCAGGTAGGCAAATTCACCGTTATGGAGTTTGAAGTTAACATCATCCAGAACCCTGGTATGATCATATCTCAGTGTTACATTTTTAAGTTCAATTACTGCTGTTTCTGACATCGAAGTACCATCGTTACGCGTGTGCTTTTTTCGTCTGCATCCACCAGGTCAAAACCCTCATACTTGGCTACCTGATGATAGGAGGTTTGTTCCAAAATTGATAGCATTTCCTTTAGCGAATAAATTCGCTGCTTATGGATTTCGTGATAGCTTTCCAGAACGGTTTTACCGTCATCTGCCATTCTGTCTATTTCAAACTCATTAAAGTGAAAGTTTTCTCCGGGTTCATACCGGCTCTCCCGAAAGTAACGATAATTGCCAAAGCTGCCTTCTTCGTTGTTAAGATAGTCTACAGCTTCCAGGGAATTTTGAGGGGTGGAAAAATCAAAAATCAGTAAGCCACCAGGGTTTAGTATATTCCAACATCCATCAAGCATTTGTTGAATTTCTGTTTTAGAGTGCAGGTAATTCACACTATCAAAAACGGAAAAGATAATATCAAAGCTTTCTTTACTATTGATATCAGTGAAATCCATGGTGTGGAATTGAATGTCTGCTTCTTGCTCAGCGGCTTTTTGACGTGCTTTTTCAACCATAGCAGCCGATTGATCGGTAGCGGTTAGCTCATATTCATCAAGACGTGAAAGGTTCAAAGAGATGGCACCTGTGCCACAGGCCAGTTCCAGCACATCAATAGGGTCAGGATGGTGGGTTTGAATTACCTCATCAATAAAATCAGCCCACATTTCATAATCTACATCCTTCATAAGGGTATCGTAGAGTTCGGCCAATACAGAATAAATTTCGGCTTTTTCAGTCTTCACTAATTCGTTTGTTTGCAAGTTCAACCGCCAGTTTATAAGCTTCTTTGAAGGAGGATGGATTCGCGACACCTTTACCTGCTATGTCAAACGCAGTGCCATGATCCGGAGAAGTGCGGATGATAGGAAGTCCAGCCGTAAAATTCACACCTTTGCCAAAAGAAAGGAGTTTGAATGGAGCCAATCCCTGATCATGATACATCGCTAAAATTCCATCGTGATGTTTATGCAGCTGTTGCCCAAAAAAACCATCGGCAGGAAAGGGGCCATGAAGGGTAATATCCTTCCGCTCCTCGCCTATCTTGTTCAGAGCAGGGCGGATTATTTCAATTTCTTCCATACCAATAACCCCGCCATCTCCGGCATGCGGATTTAACCCAAAAACCGCAATCTTTGGGTTCTTGATGCCAAAATCATGAATAAGACTGGAGGATAGAAGTTCAACTTTCTTTCGAATCACTTCTTCCGTTATTGCAGGTGCTACATCCTTAACAGGTGTGTGGGTCGTGACCAAGGCCACCCTTAGATCTCCGCTTACCAACATCATCAATACCGAATCAGTAGCAGTTTTAGAGGCCAGAAATTCAGTATGCCCGGGAATATTATATCCGGCAAGATTTACTGCCTCTTTAGAGATTGGGGCCGTTACCATAGCATCTGAATCATTATCCAGGCAAAGCTGAATACACTTCTCTATGGATTGCATTGCTATTCGCCCGCTTTGGGCAGATTGTACCCCGGGAGTAATCTTTAAATCTTCTGCAGAAATTAAGAGCAGATTTATAGCTTTTGGGACAATTTCATTGATGTCATTAGTGCTGTTGATTTTAAGATCCTCAGGAAGATAAGAACGAACAGCCTCAATAATTTTTTCAGGGGAGATGATGATGGGAGTAGACGTACTTAGATCAATGTCTGATAAAGACTTAAGGATGATTTCGGGTCCGATTCCGTTGAAATCACCAATAGAAATAGCTATTCGGGGAATTTTTTTCGTCAACATGATACGCCTAAAATAAGGCGATTAAAGAGCAATACACAGATTTATCGTGTGCCAACCAACATAAAATCGCCAAAGCCTGATGTGGCCTCAAATACAAACGTTCGATTTGGGTATTTCCAAACTTCTATTGTTTTTCCACTTTCAGGGAATCGGCGTTCTTTCTCATTGGGCGGGCCAAATTTTATATACACTTCACCCTGATCACTTTCATGCCCCATTGGATTTTCCTGGCTTCCAAATTCTTTGTAAGCGAAATCGATGCGACGGTAATATTCGGCCATTAACTCGTTGTAAACAGTTTTTGGGGTGGGATCTTTGCTTTCCCAGAATTCCCTGAATTTCTTTTCGCGCTCTCGATTGTTTCCACTATCGATTTGCTTTAGCTCTTTCTCAGATACAATATACTTCAGGTTATTGATGGCTACATCCAGATTATAGAGGCTAGCAGGCATTTCGGGCCAGTACGACCTGAAAAATGATTCAGCTACAGGTTCATTCTGCCCATCTTTTGTAAGTTTCAGAATGTAGGGTGCATTCTCAAATGTGCTGCCTGGTATTGAAACCAGAGCGTAGGTGTACGGCTGATCTCCTTGTATAATGTTCAGTGATGGAGTACCAGATTTGTTAATTCGGACTGTAGAATTCTGAAAAATATCACCTGATGCAAGTTTTGCAGAATGAATATTGTTGATGGAAGTCGTGTCCTTTCTGGAAGTCTTGGCTTTATCTACCTTAACAGAGTATGAAGCTGAATTATCATACTCAGGAATGCGGATTAAGGCATAGAAATCTTTTCCAAAAAGCACATTCCGCTCCATATTCATGAGTTCCAAATTGTCATCCTGTCTATCCTTTATCAGGATAATCTCTCCGGTTTTCTTAGTAGCTAAATCCGGAACATAAACTTCTCTGCGGCGTGTATTTCGTTCATTAATTTCCTGCATCATAGCAAGTTGCAGAATAAAGTTATAGTGTCCGGGACTAAGTGGGGCAGAAAGAGTTCCCGAAGCGTAATTTGTGGGGGACTGTGTTTGCTCAAAATTATTAGTGAAAAGAGTGTCTTTCCAAACATCACGGGAAGCAGAATTGGATGAAGGGTCGTTTCGTCTATTTAATTTGCCTTCAAAAACTTCTGTATTGAGTCTGATGGTAGAATAGAATTCAGCATCGGTGGGAGCATTTAAATTGTTGTTCAATGGAATTTTTTTGAACGGTATAAAGTCGTTATTGAACCTGAAAATGAAGGCTAAAGTTGTTTTACCATCTTCCCCGGGAAGGATGATATCTTCAATAAAAATAGTTGGGGTTTGCGATTGCATAACCAACTGGCGGTAATTAACACGTTGTGCGAGTAAAGATGTTGAAAATCCTAAAAGCAAAAGTATGGTTAAAAGTCGCTTACTCATGGAAGTCAATTTTTTGAATGATTTAAATCAATATCGGGGTTTACACATTAAATATAATCCCTATTTTCAACGCAGCATTCGAACCAACATTATATAAACAAAAAAATCACAGAATATGAGCAGTGAATCTGGAAGCGCTACCAAACATTGGTTACATAATATTATCGAAGAATTTGGAGAAATTGAAGGTCAAATAAAGCTTGGCGGCGGACAAAAGCGTATCGATAAGGAGCATGGTAAAGGAAAGCTGACTGCGCGCGAAAGAATCGAAAAACTGACCGATAAAGATTCCCGCTTCTATGAGTTAGGACTTTGGGCTGGCTATGAAATGTATGAAGAACAAGGCGGCTGTCCATCTGGTGGTGTGATAACCGGAATTGGGGAAGTAAGCGGTCGTAAGTGTATGATTGTGGCGAATGATGCGACTGTAAAAGCCGGCGCATGGTTTCCAATTACGGCAAAAAAGAATCTCAGGGCTCAGGAAATTGCTATCGAAAACCATATTCCGCTTATTTACTTAGTTGATTCTGCAGGAGTTTTTCTGCCCATGCAGGATGAAATATTCCCGGATAAAGATCACTTCGGGCGAATGTTTAGAAATAACGCAATCATCTCAGCAAAAGGAATCCCTCAAATTGCAGCCATCATGGGCAGTTGTGTGGCAGGCGGAGCTTATTTACCCATTATGAGTGATGAAGCCTTGATTGTAGATGGAACTGGGAGTGTGTTTCTTGCCGGAAGCTATCTTGTTAAAGCCGCCATTGGTGAAGACGTAGACAACGAGACTTTAGGAGGAGCTACCACTCACACCGAAATTTCTGGTGTTACTGATTATAAAATGGAAGATGATGAAGAATGCCTTTCCACAATTCGAGACTTGGTAGACAAGTTTGGGCCTTTTGAAACTGCAGGCTTTAATCGTAAAAAAAGCAAGGAGCCCAAGCGTCCTGCCAGCGATGTTTTTGATATCATCCCGGAATCAAGAACCAGTCCATATGATATGAATGAGGTGCTGGATTGCATCGTGGATGAAGACAGCTTCACGGAATTCAAAAAAGGATATGGACAAACGCTTATCACAGGATTTGCACGAATCGATGGCTGGAGTGTGGGAATTGTAGCCAACCAGCGGACGGTTAAAAGAACCAAGAAAGGTGAGATGCAGATTGGAGGGGTAATATATTCAGACAGTGCAGACAAGGCCGCCCGGTTTATAATGAACTGTAATCAGAAGAAGATCCCATTGATCTTTTTGCAGGATGTAACCGGATTTATGATTGGCAAAAGAAGCGAACATGGTGGCATTATCAAAGATGGTGCTAAAATGGTGAATGCTATGAGTAACAGCACAGTTCCGAAGGTTACTATTGTAGTTGGGAACAGTTACGGAGCCGGGAATTATGCTATGTGTGGACGAGCATACGATCCCCGTTTTATGTATGCCTGGCCAACGGCTAAGATTGCCGTAATGAGTGGAGCCTCGGCTTCGAAAACCTTAATGCAAATTCAGGTAGCTGCTATGAAGAAAAAGGGCAAGGAAGTGAGTGAAGAGGAGCAGGAAAAAATCATGAAGAAGATCAGTGATCGTTATGACAAGCAAACAGATGTTCGTTATGCTGCTTCAAGACTATGGGTAGATGGAATTATTAACCCGCTTGAAACGCGCGATCGGATTTCAAAAGCTATTGAATGCGCAAATCTCAATCCTGAAATAAAAGATTTTAAGACAGGTGTGCTCCAAACCTAGAAAGAAGCCCACCAGCCACTGACAATAGCAATACTAAAGCTGAGCAGGGTACCAATCATGATGTATTCCGTTTGTTTTCTCTGCTCCGCTTTCTGAAGGTCACTAAACCTGAATACCGATTTAGCTGCGAGCAAAAACCCGATTCCACTCCAGTTATTGGTGAGTATGAATCCCAGAATCAGAAGTCTTTCCAGGATACCAATATATTCGCCGGCATTTTCAAGTCCGTTATCAGATTGCCCGGATTTGAGTTTTTTCGAGGTTTTTTGAGGTCCCCAGTCTTCGGGTAATAGCTGGGTGATAAGAATGGAAGCTGGTTTTGTGACAAATACAAAAGCGACAATTATTTTCCATTCTATAAACTCCAACGATAATTCAGGAAAGTTGAAGTCATTAACAATAAGCACAGAAAGACAAATGACCAACAGGTGAATTGTTTGGTCCAGAAAAAAGGAAAGACGTTTTTTCTTTGAAAAGGCTTTAATAGGATCGATAAGGATATGGGTACCGCCAATCAGAAAAGCCAGGTACCAAAAAACCGATAATCCAGTCAGCCAGAGTGCAAAGAAGCCCAGGGCGACATGTAGTAAACCATGCAGATAAAGAGGGTAAGCCTTCCATTTCTTTTGCCGGCGCCTTTCTATCCAAGTGGAGGGTTGAAGCATGAAATCGCCAAGCAAATGTGCCAGAACCAGCATCAGAAACAAATCATACATATTCAAAATGTTTTAGTTTTGGTTGAATACCGGTTCAACATAAGTTCCAGTTCATCAAGATGAGCACGTTTTTTCCTTTTTGAAACTGCAGGTTGTGAAATCTGAAGTGCATCAGCAATTTCGGCTTGAGTTAAATCTTTCATCCAAAAATACCAGGCAATCTCGGCATCAGCTTGTGACCACTCTTTTATTAAGGTATCGGCAAATTTCAGGCTCACTTTCATTTCGCTGTCAAAGTCAGAAATGTGGGAAGATAAAGCAAGACGGTCATCTGTGTTTTTTAACTCATCCAAAGCATGACCTGAACGCGTGAAAACATCCCCATAAGACTCATTCACGCTATTTTCGAGATATTCATATTCACCAATTCCAATGGCAACCCGGGTATCCATTTTTATGCCCATACTTTTTGACTTTATAAGTCCTGCTCTTATGATGAATGCAACCTGAAGAGCTTTCGAAATGTCGGTCAGTCCAAGCTGAAAACCATCTCCGCGATGCATTTCAACTCCATTTCCCAGTATTTCGAATTGGTTTTCAACATCGTTAAAAATACTTTTAAGAACAGGAAGCCAGGCTTCCAGGTTTTTTGCGGAAGATGAATACACTATATCACCTGTTAGGACAGCAATCATGATTTGGGGATTAATTAAGAGGCTTGAGTAAATATTACTCAATTAAGTAATAAACATCAAATATAATCTTTAAAGGTTAAACAAATCTAGCGTATTTATTATTCAAAAAGGTCTGTTGCAATCAGTAAGTGCAGATGATATTATCAGGCATATAAAGAATTGAATCCAAGCCTCCTTTTTTGAACTACGAACTGCATAAAGAGTATAATCTGATTTTCCTGGGAGTAGAAGCAAGCTTCACGTTAATTGACTTTTTACTGTTTTTCTCAAGCTTTTTGTTGGGATTTGTGTTTGCCCTTTTCTTTTTGATTTTCGCTGTAGCAGTATTGCAAAAAATTTTTTCCCGATATGAGTTTGAATTTAATACCGATGAATATACAGTCACGAAATACTATAAATTTTTTAGTTATTTCAGGTTCAGGTTACGGACCATTGGTTTTGGAGAAGTCGATGAGTTTCTGCTTTCAAATCACGAAACGGGAAACGCATTATTCAGTCAGGGTATGAAGACTAAAGAATGGTTTACTCTGGATATTATGACCAGCAATGGATATATGAGATTGGTTAAATCAGACAGGGAAGAATTGGATGAACTCTATGAGGTATTTCAGGAGTTAAAAGAAAAATTAGATACCTATTTTAAATTTAAAGTAGAATTTCTGGAGCCGCAATGATGTCTGACATTTTCTACCCATGGCCTACAGAAATAAGTTAATTTCATGATTGCACACACTCAGGCTATAATTTTACGGGTTATTGATTATCAGGAATCGAGTAAGATACTGACAGTTCTTTCGGCAGAGCATGGTAAGATTGCTTTGATTGCCAAAGGAGCTAAAAAGCCCAAAAATAAATTAGCTGGAATTCTGGAGATTGGTGCTGTATTGGATGTTGTTTATTACCATAAACCAAACAGAGGCGTTCAAACACTTACCGAAGCGTCACTTTATTATTCTACAAATACCTTTAGAAAAGATTTTGATAAAGCTGCTATTCTGTACTCTACACTGGAAATGATTTCTCAATTGGTTCATGAGAACGAAGTCAATAACCCCATTTTTGAGTTTGCCAAAAACTTTATCGAGTGGTTGGGTGATTCCGGAGAAACTTATCCTTCGGTTTTCGCGTACGTCCAGCTTAGGCTGGCAGAAATTTCTGGTATTGGATTAGTCAGTGGATTAACCGAGATTCCGGAAACAGCATATTTGAATGTATCGAGTGGAAAAATTTCGGAACAGTCTGAAGATGAATTGTCTTATAAACTAACACCGGCTCAAACACGTTTTTTAATTTTAGGAATGTCCACAAAAAGTAAGAATATTTTTAAAGCAGGATTAGAGAATGGAGAACTAAGACAACTTGTTCACCATTTAGATGTTTATTTTAAATATCATATTGAAGGATACCAGGAACGAAGGTCGGATTCTATTTTTGAACAGATGTTATAGGTGATTTTATGAAACGCAAAGATTTAATTCTCACAGCCATATTGCTGATTATGATCGGAATCACGGCTGGAACGCTTATCGCACTTTACACGATCAACGAAGAACTTGCACCACTAGCTGAAGTTCGAACCACTGAAATCACCCAAAGTAATGAACCTTTTATAACCGATGAAGAGCTCGAAGGTGCCGATGCTCGCTTCCTATTTAAAAAAATAGCTGAAGAGGTCACACCAACAGTTGTATATATAGAAGCAATAGTACCTATAGATGATGCCATGCCTCAGGACGAAACTCATGAATTTGATGAGGAAGAAGATGGAGAAAGTATTTGGGATAGACTGATGCCGCGCAGGGCAAGAACTGTTGGTTCGGGCGTTTTGATTACTACCGATGGATATATCCTCACAAACTATCATGTGATTGAAGGAGCGGTTGAAAAAGGATTGCGGGTAGTACTGAATGATAAACGCGAGTATCCTGCAAAAGTAGTAGGCATTGATTCAAGTACAGATTTAGCGGTCATCAAAATTAACGGGAATAACTTGCCAAAGGTAACTATTGGTGACTCCGAAACGCTGGATGTAGGGGAATGGGTTTTAGCAATTGGAAATCCATTCAGGCTCAGATCTACGGTAACGGCCGGGATTGTAAGTGCTCTCAGCAGGGATGTACAGATTATAGATGACCGTATGCGCATCGAAAGTTTCATTCAGACTGATGCAGCCATAAATAAAGGGAATAGTGGAGGGGCTTTGGTAAATACCAGTGGACAGCTGATTGGTATAAATACAGCAATTGCTTCTCAAACCGGTGCTTATCAGGGGTACGGATTCGCTGTTCCAAGCAATCTGGCTATTAAGGTAGCTAAAGATTTGATCGAATATGGTCAGGTACGCAGAGCATTGCTTGGAGTTTCCATTGCCGGAGTTGATTATGACCGGGCCATTGAAAAGGGTATGGAAACCGTTCGTGGTGTTGAAATTTTAAGTATTTCAGATGAAGGTGCTGCTTCGAAGGCTGGTATTATTCCGGGTGATGTCGTTCTGAGTGTGAATGGTAAAGAAGTATATGAAGCGAATCAGCTTCAGCAACAGGTTGCTATAATGAGGCCAGGAGAGGTTGTAAAACTTAATATCCTCAGAGATGGAAGAGAGATCGAAAAAAACGTAACCCTAAAACTACTTGAACCAGATCCTATTCCTGAAATCTCTGCTAACGAAACCCCGATTGAACCCAGAGAGATTCCGGAAGGAAATAATGAGGGGGTAATGTATCAGGAATTTGATTTAGGTTTCAGGGTGATGGCTGTAGCCAAAGCAGAGGATGCTCAAAAATTTGATCTGATTATTGATCAGGTTTACAAATATTCTGAAGCCTGGAACCGAGGATTACGTGCAGATCAGCAAATTCATAAAATAGAAGAAGAAAAGGTTGAAGATCTCTCAAGTTTAGAAGAACTTATGCGCCAAAATTTAAATGAAAAAGGATCGGTGACGCTGGAGATTATTAATGAAGAGAATGCCCGCGGATTCATCGAGTTAAAAAGAAATTAAATGCTCAAATTTTTTAAAGTAGCTTTTTTTACAACCACACTTACTATTATTCTAAGCTCTTGTTCTACATCCGAGAAGGCAGCGTTAGATAAAAGTTCTTCATCTATGTATCCCGAATGGTATAGCACGGCTGAGTTCGCATCAGATTCAACAGCATTTCATGGTTTTGCTACCGCAATATCATCTGACTCTGTTGTCGCAATAGCTAACGCAGAACTACAGGCACGAGCAAATCTTGAGAATGCTATCGCTTATAAAATGGAGGAAGTCAGAAGTTCTTTGGAAGAGGGCGGAAGCTCAATGGTTACAAATTCTGATTTTATACTAACTATGAGAAATGCTCACCAAGCAGTTCAGGAAGCTGCAGAAAAAACATCCGGAGAAGCTCGTGCTAACGATCAACACTTCAAGGGGTTTGCAAGAGTAACCATATCCAAAGCTGAATTCAGAGAACTGATGAAATCAGGTTTTAGAGGGAAAACTAACTATTGGGAAACCTTCAGCACCTCTTCTTCTTTTATTCAAGAAATGAATTAATACTCATTCTCTATTATTTACAAAATTTAGATTGGCCCGCCTTTTTTAATACCTAATTAATTCAGTTATTTCGGCACCTAAAACCATAATCAGTACAGGTGCTATGAGAAAATACATTCTTTTGTTAGCGTTGCTGTTTTCGGGAATAAATATTCAGGGCCTTTTCGCTCAGACCACACCCGCACACGCGCTAAAAAATATTACGATTCATAATGCCGATGGATCAGTGACCGAATCCGCCACTATAGTTTGGCGAGATGGGGTTATTGAAGCTGTTGGCACCAATGTCAATATACCTTTTGATGCTTTTGAGATAGACGGAGGAGATAGCCTTCATGTTTATCCCGGATTTATTGACGGGTATTCCACTTGGGGAAGTCCGGACCTTCCCCGAAATCTGGAAGCATTGGATAATCCAGGCAATCCACCCTATGACCGGGCAGGAATTCAACCCGAAAGAAGGCCAAGTCTTATTTTAAATAAAGACAAAGCTTTTGCTGCGGGAATGAAAGCCGGTTTCACAACAGCGGCTCTTTATCCAAACGGATACATGCTGCCAGGACGCGTAGAGGTTTTTTACCTTGCACCTGAATCTGATGGTGTAGCTTTGATGAAAGAGAATCTGGCATTGGCGGGCTCTTTCGAAGAGGCACCGGGAGGATGGACGAATGGTGCATATCCATCTACGATGATGGGCGTGATGGCTCAATTCCGTCAGCTTATGTTTGATGCAACGGCACTTCAGCAGCATATAAAATATTACAATCAAAACCCGGAGATGCCTGCTCCAAAAAGGAATGAAGTGCTGGAAGCATTATTTCCACTGGTGAACAAATCAGCACCGCTTTATTTCAAAGTTGACACCAAAGAGCATATTGAAAGATTGCTTAAACTGCAGGATGAATTTGGCTTTAAAGCGGTTATTGTTTCTGGTAAAGAGGCTTATGCCAAGTCAGCAGAATTGAAACGAAGAAACATCCCGGTATTAGCGAGCATCGATTTTACCGAAGCTCCGGATTGGTACACTAAGATGAAGAAAGCCGAAGAGAAATCGGATGATGACAAAGAAGAAGCTTCCGAAGAGAAAGAAGAAGACATCTCAGAAGAGGAGCAACAGTATCGTGATAAGCGATTGGAAGCATGGAAGGCTGAAGTGACCAATATTAAGAAGTTGATAGACGCTGGCGTAGCTGTTGGTTATGCATCTGCGGGCCTTGAGCTTAAAGATTTATCTAAGAATCTGGAGATACTGCTGGATGAAGGTGGATTAACAGAGGCAGATGTTGTTAAGCTGATGACTTCAAATACTGCTTCCATTCTTGGCTTAAACAATGCGATTGGCAGTATAACCAAAGGTAAGAATGCCAGTTTCACCGTTTTTGATAAAGCTATGTCGGAAGACAAAGCTAAAGTGCTTCACAGCATTTCAAACGGTACTATTCACGAATTTAACGGAGAGTAAAATGAAGAAACTAATTACGTTTTTTGTTCTCGTTGCTTTTGGAGTCTCAGTTGAAGCCCAGGAAAAAGGCTCTGTACTGATAAAAAATGCAACGGTTATTACGATTACAGATGGTGATCTCGAGGATACAGATGTTCTTATTCGTGACGGTATTATTCGCGAAATAGGAAAAGATCTTAGTGCACCACGTGGTGTAGAAACTATTGACGCTACAGGAAAATACCTGATGCCAGGCATTATTGATGCTCACTCTCACCTGAATGGAGTGGATATCAACGAGGGTCGAAACCCGGTTACGGCAGAGGTAACAATGGAAGAGTCCGTAGATCCTAATGAGGTTGGAATTTATCACGCATTGGCAGGCGGAGCTACAAGTATCCACCTGATGCACGGTTCCGCTAATGTGATTGGAGGACAGGGCGAAACCCTTAAACTTCGATACGGTGTTTCCCAGGAAGGCATGAAGTTTGAAGATGCCCCCAGAACCATCAAATTTGCGCTGGGTGAAAATCCAACTCGTGTTCATGGACAAGGCAATGGGATTCAGCCTCGTACCCGTATGGGTGTTGAGCAAGTTATTCGAGGCCATTTTGATGAGGCCATCGATTATAAACGCAAGCGTGAAGCGTATTTGAAAGCAAAAGAACAATATGACAGAAGAGGGCGGGGAACACCTCCGGTTCCTGTTGCAGAAAACCTCAGGTATGAAGTGCTGAACGATATTATTGAGGGAGAAATATTAGTTCATTGCCACTCGTATCGCGCTGATGAAATCCTGATGCTGATGCGTGTTTTTAACGATTATGGCGTGAAAAATTACACATTTCAGCATGCCAATGAAGCATTTAAAGTAGCCCCGGAATTAGCCAAAAACGGAGCCCATACTTCAGTATTTTCCGATTGGTGGGCATATAAGTTTGAGGTCTATTACTCAACAGCTTATAACGCATCTATCTTGAATGCCAATGGAGTTATTAACTCTATTAACAGTGATAACGACCAGCTACTTAGAACGCTGAATCACGAAGCGGCTAAGGTGGTTCGATATGGAAATACTTCTGTTAACGATGCGCTAAAAATGATCACGCTTCATCCGGCTATTCAACTTGGAATTGATGACCGGGTTGGCAGTATAGAAGAAGGTAAGCACGGCGATGTGGTTATATGGAGCGGACATCCTTTTAGTATTTACAGTAAAGCAGAAATGACTTTCGTGGATGGTAAAAAATACTTCGATCTAGAAAATGACCCTGATGATATGCGTATTCAAATCAATCCCGGAACGGAATTTGAAGACGGTTCTAATTTTCGCCGTATTGTTGATAACCGAGAAGAAGATGCCTGTATCCAGGACGTCTTTATTCTAATGGGAGATCAATCTACCCATAATCATGCCCACAATTAAACAGGAGACAGACTCATGAAGAAACTCAATATTTTTGTTTTTGCAGCTGCTCTGCTGTTTGGATTGAATGCCTCAGTAGAAGCACAAATTACAGAGAAGCCTGAATTTGGTAAGTTTGCCATTACGGGAGCCACTATTCACACTGTAACTAATGGAACCATTGAAGGTGGAGTTATTTTGATTGACGGACAGAAAATTGTTCAGGTTGGTCAAAATGTGAAAATTACCAATGATTACACTCAGATTGATGCTTCAGGTAAACATGTTTACCCTGGGTTCATAGACGGATGGTCATCATTAGGATTGGTTGAAGTCTCTGCGGTTGCTGTAACGGTAGATAATCGCGAACTAGGCCAGTTTAACCCCCACATGTATGCTTTCACGGCTTTCAATCCGCATAGTGCAGCCGTACCGGTAACCAGAGTAAGTGGTGTTACGACGGTATTCACACATCCCAGCTCGGGAAGCATAGCAGGTAAAGGAGCAGTAATGGATCTGTGGGGATATTCTCCGGATTCGATGGCTGTTAAGAAAAGCGGAGCTTTGATTCTGGAACTACCGTCATCACAAGGTGGTGGCTGGTGGGATAACCGATCGGAAGAAGAGATCAAAAAAGAATACGAGCAGGATATCAAAGAGATCAATGATTTCATTGCCAAAGCTAAATTCTATGATGAAATGACAGCTGCGTACAATGCAAATCCTTCTGGGAAAACAAAGCCTGATTTTGATCCACGTATGGATGCCATGCGGGAAGTACTTTCAGGTGATGTTCCTGTTGTTATACCGGTTAGCCGGGAACAGGAAATACTGGATGCCATCGAATGGACCAAATCTCATGAAGGTATGAACTTTGTATTTGCAGGTGTTGAAGAGGGCTGGCGTGTAGCTGATGAAATTGCAGAGGCTGGAATACCTGTTCTTACAACCACCCTTTATACTCCATCCCGTGATTATGATAACTATCAGCGGCCGTATCAAAATCCGGGGTTAATGGCTCAGGCAGGGGTGAAGGTGGCTATTGTTTCCGACGATACCGAAAACTCCCGAAATGCTCCATTTGAAGCCGGATATGCTGCAGCCTATGGTTTAGGCACAGAAGAAGCGATTAAGGCTTTAACTATTAATCCTGCCGAAATATTTGGTGTGGATGATGTTCTTGGTTCTCTGGAAGCTGGTAAACAAGCTAATTTGTTTATCTCAAACGGAGATCCATTGGAACCTATGACCGATATAGAACATGTTTTTATTAAAGGCTATAAGATTCCGATGACCAGCCGTCATACTCAACTGTATGATGAATTCTTAGATCGGGATGCTGTAAATAAATAATTCTTACTGTACCGATTGCTATTCCAAACCCGCCTGATTCAGGCGGGTTTTTTTATGGAATTATACCTTGCCAAATCAAAAACACTTTTTTATAACCCGTATTTTTTTATTTTCTGCTGTCAAAAAATAAAGGGGAGTTTGCTTAAACTTTTACTTTAAACAGCGACAATCACGATTTGATAAATTATTTTTCGCTGATGAAGCAGATTCTCAACAACGGGCAGTAGGCAATGAGCAGTATGAAATTGAAGTTGAGCGGTTTTTTTGTAGTTATACTTTTTCTGATGCCGGCTATTTTATTTTCTCAGCAGAGAGCGCCCTCCATAAGCCTTGATGAGATAAGAAAGCAGATTGAACAGCTTGAAACTGAGGATGAAAAACTCAGAACCTATATTCAAATGAGCAATCGCTATTACCGGGATAATCCTGATTCTCTGTTGGTAGTTGCTGATGAAATAAAAAAAATAAACGGGCTGGATAAAAAAAAGAAAGAAGCCTTCATCTCTTTTCTTAATGCGAATGCATACCGATTGATGAATGCTGATTCGGCTATTTTTTATGCAATTAAAGCATCAGACAGATTGAAAGAATTGGAGGAACATGATTCATACCTGATGATGGAAAACCTTCAGGCAATGCAATATGCGCGTAAAGATCAGTATTTAGAGGCAGAGTCTTTATATCTGGATGCTATATCTTATCGTAATGAACTTGAAGATCAAATTGATTATCCAATTCAGTTTTTCTATGGAAACCTGGGGAATTTGTATGTAAATATTGGAGCTCATGATCTTGCAATACAAATGTTTGAGAAGTTTTTAGAATACGAAGACAACCCGCCAAACAGGTGCAATATTTTGTCGAAACTGGCAATAAGCTTTATGGAGCTGGAAGATATTGATCGTGGTATTTCGACTTTGCGGCCATGTCTTGAGTATGAAAATTTACCTCCGCCTATTCAGTCCATAGTTAGGTCAAATCTCAGTACAATGTATAAAAGGAACAATGAGGTAGAAGAGGCTATGCAATTGCTTGAAGAAGCGAGCGCCATTAGTTCAAGGTATCAAATACCAAATATTGGTAATGCACAACTATCCAGACTGGGAGAACTTTACCTGGAGCAAAGTATGTTGCAGAAAGCAGATTCAATAGGTAGAATTATCACTTCAGCTCTACCAACACCATATTCGAGACCAAATGAAGATATTGTGCAGCTGGAGTTTCTCTCAAAGCTATTCCTGGCTAAAGGAGAGTATAAACAGAGCCTGGAATATGCCGATCAGGCTTTGCAAACTGCTGAAACTCATAACCTGCTCCAAATGGTGAGGAATATTTATTCGCTAAAGGCAGATGCTTATGAAAAGCTGGGAGATCTTGACAATGCCCTCGTTAATGAACGCCTGCAGAGAAAGCATGAACAGGAAATGCTTGATAGGACAGAAAGAAAAGATAATGCTATGCTTAGTGTTCGGTATCAGCTACAGAATAAAGAAGCACAGTTATTAGATGCTAACATGGAAATTGAGAGTATAAGGCTTCGAAATATGCTGATAGTCATTAGCTTAATTTTAATTGCGGGCTATGGATTCTATAGGTACCGGCTTTACTATTTACTGAAGGAAGAAAAGACGAGAAATCAGATTGCACGGGATTTACACGATGACTTGAGCGGCACGTTAAGTAGTATCAGTTTTTTCAGTGAAGCAGCAAACAGGGTTAAATCTGATAGGGATGAATCGGAACGATTTCTTGGTATTATCTCCAAAAGTGCGATAGAAGCCAAAGAAAAGATTAATGATATTATTTGGGCAATAGATCCATCTAAAGATGACTGGTCAGTATTTTTGAAAAAATGCAAACGCTTTGCGGCCGATGTGTTAGACAGCAACGATATAGAATATACCTTTGATATCGATGACAATTTTAGTTTCCCGGTTGAACTTCAGTTCAGGCAGAATCTTTGGCTTATCTACAAGGAATGTATCACGAACTTAAGCAATCATGCTAAGGCAGGTCATGTTGAGATAGTCCTTAAAGAGAAATCAAAACATGTCTACATGCATATCTCTGATGATGGAATTGGCTTTAATCCCGATAGTGATGGTTCCGGAAATGGTATTGAGAACATTAGATATAGGGTCGGGCAGTTAGCAGGTATAGCGAAATTGGATACAGCCCCAGGAGAGGGTACAAAATGGACTTTTACATTCAGCACATCATAAAAGGTTAAGAACTACCTATTCAGGTGGTTACTTTGGTTCATTTAATGGCTATATATCTTCAAAAATAGATCAGATGATTAATATTGTAATCATAGAAGACAACAAATACATGAGGGAGGGTTGGAAAACCATTCTCGACTTTGAGCAAGACTTGTGCGTAATTGCTGAGTATGAATGTTGTGAAGATGCTCTGGGTGAGTCACAATTAGCTAATGCAGATGTTCTTTTGCTCGATATACAATTACCGGGGATACATGGAACCGAAGGGGTGAAGATTATCCGGGATGAGTATCCGGATCTGTCTGTTCTTATGGTGACCATTCATGATGATGATGAACGCATTTTTAAGGCCCTTAAAAATGGGGCTATTGGTTACCTGTCAAAAAAAATATCACCCGATGAATTAATTGAGGCTGTTCACATTGCTCACAATGGAGGATCTCCGATGAGTCCTAATATCGCCCGGAAAGTGATTAACTCTTTTCAGGCATCCAAAGATATAGACATTGAACTGTCGGATTCTGAGATCACAATTTTAAAATTACTGGCTGAAGGATGTTCTTATAAAGGAATTTCTAAAGAGGTTTTCCTTTCTGTTGATGGTGTGCGTTATCACATTCGCAATATTTATAACAAGCTTGAGGTAAGTAATAAAAGTGAGGCTGTTGCCAAAGCTTTACGTGATAAACTTATCTGATTCAAATTTCAGCTCAATTAATTATTTAATCTGAACTATAGAAATACTGCATAAATATGCAGTGTTTAGAGAATAAAAAATAACGATTATAGTGATGTATCAGAGTTAAAACTGGTTTGGGTTTTTCGGGGTACACATTACCAAATCAAGTTTTCTGATGATTTACTAACCTAAAGAACTGCAAAAGGCCTGTCTGTGAAAAGTCAGGCCTTTTTTTGTTTAGCTATGCCGTGCTTACAAACCAATCTAATTGAACCGGATAATTTAAAACCGCTCTCTCTGTTATCTAGCTTTGATGATAACAGCAATGTGGATAATAAAAAAGGCTGCCCGAAGGCAGCCTTTTAAATGTTACTACTTAGCTTAAGTAAATACTGATTTACTTAATAAGCATCAGTTTTTTGGTTTGTACGAAATCACCAGCTACGATACGGTATATATACATACCACTAGCTAATGTTGCAGCATCGAACTGTACTCTGAATGTTCCAGCGCTTTTGCGTTCGTTAACCAGTGTCATTACTTCCTGCCCCAGCGTATTGTAAACTTTCATAACAACATCACTCGCTTCCGGGATGCCGTACTGAATAGTAGTAGTTGGGTTGAATGGATTCGGATAGTTTTGATCCAGATGGAATTCATCCGGAATAATATTTTCCTGTTCATTCGAAGTCACGGTAGGATCGATTCCAACGGTGAATGAGACTGCATTTGCCTGATTGAGAGCTTTATCGGAAATACCACTTTCATAATAGTTCTCAATTTCGAAATCATCTTCACGACATACGGTTTCGCATGTTTTCAGGGAATCTTCATCGAATACAAAGTCACCGTTGTGAACAACGAACTCGTATCCTGAAACTTCCAATTCCTGGTTAAACACAACTTCAAAGTATAAACCAAGGGAGTCACTGCGGCTTCCTTCTGCCTGAGTGAAATCTCCTTCACTATACTGTTTAAAGTATCGCTTGAATACATCCTGACGGTAATGCCATGTTCCTGAAGCTGTATCATAAGCTCCATATCGCTTGTCTGGTTCAATCAGATATACATCGACGAAGATTTCATCTAATGAAACCCCCGATCCTGCTTGATCACCCGCCATTGCATCTTTTACGATAAAGGAAAGAGTGTTTTTATGACCGGACTGGATCATATCTACAAACTGAATTCCCTGCGAAATAACAGGCTTCTTCTTATCAACAATGAATTCATACGTGACATCCAGGCGGTTGCCATTGTTGTTTGTTATTACAAACCGGACTGTATGAAGACCTTCATTAAGGTTAAGGTTTTTTATGTCATTGTCAGCGATTATTTTCCATCCATTTTGGAGTCCATCGGCTGGGTAAGTATCAGCATCAATGATAGAACCATCAACGATGATCCAGTAATTATCAAAACTGTTTACTTTATCATCAGAAACGGTAATTGATAGTTCGTGTTCCTCGTTTACATGAGGCATACCATCCATTATGGACTTATTCACTACTCGCATTGAACCTGGATTATTCGTCACAGCTCCTTCAAGAACAAGTGAAAATCTTACCGCACTTGTAGGCAATTCTGCCATTGTGAAATGGAACATATTATTATCAGTATCTATTTCTTTGTTGAGAATGCCCTGGAAACTGATGTCTGTATCGCCCGGATCGGTTAAACCGACACACAGAGCTTCGATTTCATCATCAATTGAGCCATTCTCATTTAGATCTGTGATATCTGCTGGGTTGTAAGCAATTGAGAAGTTAACTCTTCGTCCATCGCGCACAGCATTGGATGTAAATGAATTCAGGTAGTAAGCGGTACCAATCTGACCATATTGGGCTTCACTATCGTGAGTAAAGAACAAGCTTGAAGGATCTTCTTCAATCATCAGGTTGGTGTTTTTGTCAAGTGTATTCTCCTGAATATCAATCACAAAGTTACCATCTGGTGAAGTCACAGTACCACCGTTTTGTGCGGCAACCCGGTGAACTTCGATAACCTCACGTGTCATGATGGTTTCACCACTTGGAAGAACAGTGGTTACGTAAGCGAAAAACTTACCTCCACCTGTAATGTCGATATCATCATCAAGGCGAATGGCATCTGACTCATCTTTGAATCCAAGATAGTTACCGTCAATAGCTTCTAACGGACTGGAAAGTCCAAACCATTCTGAATAATCATAATCAGCCCATCTTGGGAAGATGGCCCATTCCAGAGCATTTAGTGTAGAGAATGTATTCTGATCAGCTAAAAGGAACAGACTCACATTGTCGTTTGTATTAATCGGAGCAATTTCCACACGGATATCATTGATCTCACCCTTAGCTCTGTAAAGAGACAGGTTAATGTCATCAGAGGTAATAGGGGTGAAGACGCCCTGCATTTGACTTACCTCAGGACCGGCTTTAGCTCGTACATCTGAGCTCTCGGAATGATTGATCATGATGGTAGTCGAGTTTTGATGCTCAGACTCATACAATTCTTCATGTTCACCAGCTGTTAACCGGAACATGAGATTACCCAGTGGCAACTGGAAGTCCTCGAGATTCATAGAGGCATATTTATAGGCATCATATCCATTGCTGGTGAAATAACTAAAATCACCATCCTCAATGACGGATACCTGCTCATAAGTGGCTCCACTGTCAGTAGAAACTTCCAGAATGGCCGTTTGAGTATGAGGGGTAGCCTGTACATAAATATCACCATGCTCGTCACTTAAACCGGTAATGTGAGCTCTTGGACCAACAGCGGTAAATTCAACTGTTCCCGCTTCATAACGGTTTCCAAAGTCATCGATCAGGTACATGGTAAGTACATAAACAGCACCCGGATCTAAATCATCCACGTCCAGTTCATAGGTTGCACCGGCACCAGACAGTGTGGCGATGGTTTGGTCTTGAGAAGAACGGAAATCATCATAATCGCCAGGTTCTCTTGCAGCACCTCTTCGGATATCAAGAACGGCTCGGTTGAAATCGTTTTCTTCTTCATCCAGTTCAAAGCCGATGGTTACCATACTATTCCAAACGTTGAAATCTTCGAAATCCTGACTGCCCCAGTCATCGGAGTTTACAGGAGAGGAAGGATGTTCGATTGACATACCATTTACAGTGATAGTTCCTGAAGGGGAGATATCGTCGTAGAACACTTCGATAGTAGCTACTGCCATTGGATCATCCATGTTACCAGAGATATTCTGATAGATTCCTGCAGAGTCAAAACCCACAGCCCGGAAAGTAAAGATACCTTCTACATTATCGATATCGAAGAGTGCTTCCAGCGTAGCTTCATCTACATCTGTTGTAAAGATGCCATCGGTTGTTTCTGCAGTTACAGAATCAATTAACACCCATGTAGTGTCTGCGTTTTCTTCCACAGTTGGGTTGGTGGCAACAAACTTACCTTCGAAAAGGGTGCCATAAGCATCGCCATTATTTTCGGCTGATAATGTTATATCCTCACTGCCATGCAGGGTATTATCCGGCTGCTCAAGAATCGCGACTCGCTCGGTGGTACCATTATGAGTGTTATCAATGCGAAGGGCATAAGAGGTATCTGCAACGGTTATCTGATTACCATCAAAGCGATCGTATTCAAAACCATGGGTTACAGTTCTAAGCAGATAATCACCATCAGCTAAATCAGTGGTGACAAACGGATAGGTATAATCACCAGACATATCCAATGAATCTACAGGCAGTGTAACCAGATTAGTGTAAGTGGTATCTGTTTCGTTGTAGGTGCCATATTGAATAGAAACACTGTCAACTAATTCACGGTCGCTTTGCAGGTCAAGATCGAGCTCAAGTGTATCGCGAACAATATTATTGGCGAAACCATCGAGCAATGCTACCCATGGTTGTTGATTATTGAAAATCTGAATACTTCCTACATCCGGAGTACCAATATAATTTTCATTTTCATTACCAAATACATCGGTGAAGTTCACAGTGATATCACCAGATCCCGGAGTTAAGTCTACGGTTACATCCGAGTCATTATCCGGAATGGCAAACTCAACGGTATAAGTATCTGCAGTTTGAGCAGTTATTTCTCCAATGATAGTATCACCATCGTAGTCTAACTCGAATTCAGCTCCGTCAGCGGCAATGTCATCTGCGTAATGAGTAAACTCGAGCGTCAACACACCACCTGCATTAATCGGAGGGTAGTTCCCAACAGGGTTGTCTGCCAGAACATCGATTCCATTTACAGCCGAAAGGATGTAATCAGCAGATACGTTATCAATATTAACAGGGAAGTACATTGGCATGCTGTTATTACCCAGATTATCCGTAGAGATAACACGGAATACAACAGTTCCATCAAATAATTCGTCTGTTAAATCTCCATCATAATCTTCTGAGTCAAAAGCGAATCGAAAAGGATATTCAGTAAGAGTCGCAGTATTGAAGAAGTTAGTGGTAGTGTCAATAAGTACACGTTGTACATCTACATCCAAAGCGTTCAAGTCATCATCAGTAGAGTTGAACTGAACTCTGGTGTTGTCACCTGTAATGTAGTCTGTTCCACCAAAGTTAATTGCATCAAGCAGAGCAATAGTCAGAGATGGTGCAGTTGTATCATAGAATACAGGGTTAGCTCTTGTGTTGAAGGTAGAGCCGTCCGCATCAGAAACTACAGCCCGAACGTAATACATGCCGCCATCAGTTAAGCCGAGGCTGGCTGGAGTATCGAATACACCGTTTAATACGGCATCATCCAGGGTGTAGGTGGTATCGATATTACCAACACCAAAATTTGGATCGGATGAAAGCTGAATAGTAGCTCCGGTGTATTCACCTTCTTTATTCGGGGTGAGTTGAACGGTCAGATCGTCATTAAACGCAGTATGCGGATAAGGTTGCATCAGATAATACTCATCAGTATTGAAGTCGATGATGTCTATGTTGTCGGTATCAGAACCGCTGTTTCCGGCAGCATCAGTGACTTCCAGGGTAATATTGCCATTACTTTGAGTATATGGCTTTAGATTCACATTGAAGATAAACAGGGTATCACCTTGTACGGTAAGGCGTCCGGCATCCTCATGTTCTTCGATAGTTCCGGAAAATAAGTCTCCGAACAATGTCAGGTCTAAATTATAATCGTCTCTTAAACTGTCTGAACTCAGGTACGTATCACGCACATCATAAACTAAGGTATTGATCCCTGTATTTGCATTGGGAATGACATCAGCAGCAGGAGATGCCCCATCAATGGTAAGCAAATCTACGGTTGGGTTTGTATTGTCATTAACCAAAATGGTTTGACTTTGAGCGGAAGTATTTCCGGCACCGTCAGTCACATCCAGATCAATGTCCACATTAATCGCAGATTGAGGCACATACTCAGTAAGATCTACAAGGAATGTAAAATCATAGTCAAGAGAATCATTTCGAGTAGTATCGATAAGTGTTCCATCATTGAAGAAATCAGTGATAGATCCGGTTAAATGAAAGGTGGTATCAATAGTACCATTTTCAAAAACAGCCAGATCAAGAATGAAGTCGTCATTTGAAACATCAATGAAATCATCCTGAATATTAACTCTTAGCGTGTCTCCGCCTATACGTGGCTCACTTGCTCCGGAATAATTATCTAACCCATAAGCAGCAAGAACTGGTGCATCTATGTCTACATATACATCAACATAAACTTCACCGTTTAAAGAAACAGCTACACCTGCTCCGGCTCCGTCATCATCGGTATAGCCCCGGGCCCGGATTGTATAGTAGTTAGATGCATTGGGAGCGAACGTTCCTTCGTAGGTGGTTACGATGTTTGTTCCACTTTGTACAAACGACTCATCAGCATCAATTTCTTGAACGCCTGAATTGCCTGCTGTACCTATTAGCAGAAGTTGTACAAAGTTAGCCGTATCACCTTGTGCAAATACATCTATTTCAATGTAATCTAAACTATCTGTTAAGGTGTTAGGATCAATTTCCAGCTCAAAAGTGATATTGGAAGTTCCAATAACGGTATTTGAACTGGGTGTAATAAATGTATCTGTAAATACTCCATCCTGGGCTAAAGCAGTCCCGCTTCCCAAAATGAATATACCAATAGCATACAGAAATGGTAGAAATCTGGATCTCATGTTATCCCCTTGTGTTGTTTATTTTTTATTTAGAACCCCTAATCGATCGAGATGAGCGTACCCACTTTTTTTCGCTCTCTTTATGCAGATTAGATTTGATGTTTTATATGTACCGAAAAAATACTATTTGCTCACCACCTTAATATGTGGTTTACAAAATTATCCGGCTAATGTCTTAATCTTAATCTTATGAATCAAATTATAATTGTATCGCCAAAAAAATATTCATCAGTAGCAGTTTTACAAAGAGATTTCAATAGTGAACATTCTAAATTCTTGATTTATTGAGTTTTTAAAGCTTAATTCGAAACGACATATATATGTAGTGTAGCTTAAATAAAAATTCATTAACTCTTGTTTACTTAATTTTTAAATAATCCAGACTTATGGCGAAGAAGAAAACCGAAAAGGTACCCGAATTCTATAATTACTTAAATATACCTATTGATGTTTACCATAAAGTGGGTGCCGCAAGGCGAAACGGAATAGGCAAATTAAAAGGATCTGCTCCCAGTGAAAGAGAGTCAAGAATACCAGCAAGCGGTGGTAGTATTTCCTATGATTCTGTGGGAGAAGCAAGCCCAAAAGAAGAATATAAATTGATTATAGATACGGATGGAATACCATCTAAATTAAATTCCATGGGGCAGAATATAGAAGGTATTCAGGTTGGCCTTGGCTCTACATTTAAAGAAAAGATCCATCACATAGAGACTGTGAAATTCAGTAGCGGATATCGCATGATTATTCACTTTAAAAAATCTCCTTTCGATGGTATTGGCCCTGATGAGCACGTGGATCCGCAAGTTAAGCATCCGGATGGATTTGGATAATCGCAAGGCAAGTAAATGCCTTCTTTACTTAGTTTTTGCACTCATTCCTGTTTTTGGTTTTGGGCAGGGGTTTCCCTCAGTAAAAAATGTAGAAATCCCTGATTATACCGGCAGCAAACAGATTTGGGCCATAAGTCAGGATACCAATGGCATTATGCTTTTTGGAAATTCATCCGGTCTTTTGAAATACGATGGGGTGAAGTGGGAGTTTTTACATCCCCCGGTAAATTACGTAATCAGAACTCTATTTTTGTCCTCAGAGGGAAGTGTCTATTATGGTGGAGAGAATGATTTTGGTGTTATTAAACCGGATTCACTCAATAGAATAAAACTTGTTTCCCTATTTGAGAATGATGCCAATACTGATATAGGTGAAGTTTGGGATATCATAGAGTATAAGGATGCGATTTATTTTCAAAGTAATTCTTTTGTATTCCGGTTTGCCGGGGATTCTTTAACGGCTATTGAATCGGATAGCCGATTGAGAAGGCTTCATATTTTTAAGGACACACTGGTTACTTTTAAAGAAGGTGCAGGGATGGTTGAGGTCAGGGAAAAAGAATTATCCTTACTGCCCGGCGGTTCTTTTTTTTCAGACGACTTGCCTTATATCTTAGAGAAAACCGGGGGAGAATATCACTTTTTGTCGAGAGGAAAAGGCGTTAGCTTTTATAAAAATGGAAGCTTTCAAAGCACCCGTGCAGAACAGTATCAAAGAATAATTACCAGCAATCCTTATCGATCTGCAAAGAAGTCAGGTCAAGATTCAAGTTACACAGTAGCATCACTCTCAGGTGGTATTCTGATTTTAGATGATGAAGCCAATATCTATTCTCAAATAAATTCAAACAATGGGTTGAGTACAAATATTGCCTATGAAGTTTTCTACGATACGGAAAACACACTTTGGGCGGGCTTGGAAGGTGCAATAAACAAAGTAGTTTCGAACAATGGTCTGGTTCAAATTGACGATAGGCTGTCTTTTTCAGGTTCGGTAACCTCTATCGAAAAGTATAACGACCGTTTCTATATAGGTTCTACAGAAGGACTTTTTGTTTTTGATACCAAGCAAGCCTTGTTAAAAGCAGAGGAGAGATTCTCCAGAATATACGACATGCAGGTTCATGATAATAAGCTATACCTGGCAACTCCTGAGGGTGTCCACTTTTATGAGGGTAATGTGCTCAGTGAAACAGATATAGATGAGGTTCTGAAGTTTAGAGTATCAGGTGATTCTGAGCTTTTTTTTATAAAGACAAAAGGGATTATCAGTTTCTCTGATATACAAGAATCTGAAGAAATTATTTTTGCTGACCTATCAGTAAGCGATGTCGCTGTTTTTCAGAATTATATGTGGCTATTGGATGGAAGGGGAATTGTTTTAAAATATGATGGAAATAAAGTCATTGAACAATACAATTTAGAGGCTGAAAATACCCCTGAATTTCTAAAGGTAATAGATCAAAGACTATACTTAGGAACGGCATCAGGGTTGATGTTTTATGACCAACAAACGAATTCTTTTGAACGTGATAACAAATTTAATGACAGGGCTGTCTCAGAAACGCAGGTATCGATATTTGAGAAGTGTTCGGATAATGTAATATGGGTTAGAAATAACAGAAAAGTAAAAAAAGCAATCTTCGAAAGTGGCATATGGAGAACGTATGAGACACCTTTTCAACTTATTGGTCTTGATGAAAGTATTTTTGAAATAAAATGTTTTGACAATCAGATATGGTTTGGTGGAGTTGGTGCAGTCTATGTCTATAGAGAAGATGAGAATTCAGTACAGAATACAGATACCAGGTTTAAAACAAACATAAGCCAGGTATTGGTAAAAAATGATTCGCTGATCTACGGAGGCTATGGAGATCTTAAAAATCCTATTTCACTTTCTTATGCCAATAATGAAGTTCGTTTTAATTACGCTGCAGCCAGTTATGTTAGTCCTGAGCATAATTCTTATCAGGTTAAATTAGAGGGGTTTGACAAAGAATGGAGTAATTGGACTTCAGAAACCCAGAAGGATTATACCAATATACCGGAAGGGCAGTACACCTTTTTGGTAAGGAGCAAAAATGTATATAATGTTGCCGGACAAATGGATTCGTTTTCATTCCAGGTTTTACCCCCATGGTATCGAACCTGGTGGGCATATATACTTTATACAATCGTGATTTCAAGTATTCTATATGCAGTATACAAAATCAGGATTAACCAGATTTTGCGGGTACAGCGCATCCGGAATAATATTGCCAGCGACCTGCATGATGAAGTCAGTGCAACGCTTAGCAGCATCAGCTATTTTGCGGAGGCCATAAAAAGCGATCGCCTGAAAGAAGATAAAAGCCGGTTTGTAGATTTAATTGCCAATAGTGCGGGGGATGCAAAAGAGAAAATTACGGATATCGTTTGGGCTATTAATCCTGAGCATGATGATTGGCAGAATTTCCTCTCTAAATGCAGGCGTTTTGCTTCAGACCTACTGGAAAGTAAAGAAATAGAGTACAGCCTCAAGATTGATGAGTTTATACCCGGTAAGCTTGATATGCAACTTAGACAGCATCTGTGGTTAATTTTTAAAGAAATGGTGACTAATGCCGTTCGGCACTCAAAAGCCACTCAGCTTGATGTGATTATGAAGTATGAAGATGGTGACTTAAAACTGGTAATACAGGATAATGGTGAAGGTATGGATGTGGATATAGTAAGAAAGGGGAACGGGTTAGTAAATATTCACAAGCGTGCTGAACAACTCAATGCCAATATTTCACTCAAGACATCCGAAGGTTTTGGCACCCGCTGGATGCTCAAAGTTCCTCTTTAGTTTTTAATACCACATAAGCATGTAGTGGGTTTTGAGACGGAACGTTTTATATTTATTACAAGAAATATCTTACAAAGTAACAAAGGCTTATCGTGATAAAAGTTGGAATTATTGAAGACAACGAATACATGAGAGAAGGGTGGGAAACCTTTATCGATCATGAAAGGGATTTAACCGTAATCGGAAGTTTTGGGTCCTGTGAAGAGGCCTTTGAGTCGGATGCAATAAACAAAGTGGATTTGGTAATCATGGATATTGGCCTGCCCGGGATGACAGGAATAGAGGGCGTAAAATACATGCGAGAAAATCATCCTGATGTGAATATTATCATGGCTACCGTACATGATGATGATGACCACATTTTTGATGCCCTGAAAGCAGGGGCGGTTGGGTACCTGATGAAAAAAGTTACACCCGATGAAATGGTGCATGCAATCCGTGATGCCCATGAAGGCGGGTCACCAATCACTCCAAACATTGCCCGCAAAGTAATTGCTACTTTCCAGAAAGCAGCCGACCTGGAAGAAGAACTATCCGAACGGGAAATTGAAATTCTTAAAGAACTGGCAACAGGTCGTTCTTATGCAGCTATTGGTAAAAAAATATTTTTATCGGTAGATGGAGTCCGGCATCACATCCGGAATATTTATCAAAAGCTGGAAGTACACTCTCGCTCCGAAGCAATTGCCAAAGGGATTACCCGGCGTATTATCAGCCCTGATCCGGATTAATTACACGTATTTTGCTAAAACCACATTGTCATGCGGTTAATCTTTGACTCTTGATGCTTAGTTTGCAAACAGTTAGTCCTTCCAGACTAAACTAACCTAAAACAATGAAGCTCCGCCTTTTGATAAAGACGGAGCTTTTTTATTTCACATGCAGTAAAAATATCCCGATATTCAGCGCGAATTTCAGATGTACTAATCACGCAGCTTTTTATGAAAGAATTTATTCGAATCGCATCGGGACAAGGCTTTTGGGGTGACCTGCCAAACGCACCCGTGAATCAGGCTAAAAAAGGCCCCATTGATTATTTGGTGATGGATTACCTGGCTGAAGTAACCATGTCTATCATGCAAAAACAACGCATGAGAAATGCTGAATGGGGATACGCACGCGATTTTGTGAATGTGGTTGAGCAAGTGCTTCCGGAAATTAAAAATGACGGGATAAAAGTAATCAGCAATGCCGGCGGTGTAAACCCAATTGCTTGTAAAGATGAAATTCTGAAAGTGGCCAAAGAGAAAGGTTACACTGGTTTAAAAGTAGCCGTAGTTGATGGAGATGATATTCTCAGCAACATTGATGAACTGATCGCAGATGGTCATCAATTAAAGAATATGGATGATGGCCGGCCAATTTCAGAGATTAAGGATGACCTGCTAAGCGCCAATGTCTATTTCGGATGCCAGCCTATTGTAACAGCTCTTGAAGCCGGAGCCGATGTGATCATCACAGGACGTGTTACAGACACCGGTCTTACTTTGGCGCCAATGATTTATGAATTTGGGTGGAAAGCTGATGATTTTGACAAAATGGCCGTGGGCACTATTGCTGGTCATATCATCGAATGTGGAGCACAGGTATCAGGAGGAAATTTCACCGATTGGGAGAAAGTCGAAGATTTTATTGATATCGGTTTCCCCATTATTGAAGCCTATCCAAATGGTGACTTCTATGTGACCAAACACGAAAATACGGGTGGTTTGGTAAGTGAGATGACGGTTAAGGAGCAGCTGCTTTATGAGATCGGAGATCCGGCTGAATATATTACGCCGGATGTAATTGCTGATTTTACTTCTGTCAAAGTAGAAGAGACCGAAAAGAACCGGGTTAAAGTCACTGGAATTAAAGGACGGCCTGATACACCTACATATAAAGTTTCTGCCAGCTATAATGACGGCTTTAAGCTTTCATCAACTTTGGTATACAGTTGGCCGGATGCCCTGAAAAAAGCAGTAAAAGGTGCAGATATTTTAGAAAAAAGGGCAGAAGCACTTGGGTTGAAATTCAATGAGTTCAATAAAGAGTACATTGGCTATAACGGAAACTCAGAAGCCCCGGTAACGGATGAAGCTCTCAACACAGAATTTGATGAGATACAAATGCGGGTTTCTGTTTCAGGGAAAAGCAAAAATGATTTAAATCGCTTTGGGATGGAAATTGCACCCCTTATCTTAACAGGACCAAGTGGTGTAACTGGTTTTGCCGGTGGCCGCCCCAAAGCAAGTGACGTAGTGGCTTATTGGCCAGCTTTGCTGGATAAGAAAGCGGTGAGCCCTAAAGTCACCATATTTGAAATTGAATAATTAATCATCATCAAAACACAAAACTGATAGTTTTTGTGTAAGAGTTAAAAAAGATAAGAAATGAAGATTGCGGTTATAGGAGCGGGAATCTCGGGATTAACAGCCGGACGAGAATTAGCAAATGCCGGGCATGAAGTAGTAGTGTACGAGAAAAGTGGTGGCTACGGAGGAAGGCTGGCGACACGATATGCGGGTAATAAAAATACCCAAAAGCTTGATCATGGCGTTTCGTTCTTTACAGCAGAAGCTCCTGAGTTCAAAAAACTAATCAGCGAACTTGCGGGTAAAGAGATTATTACAACCTGGGAAGGCAAGTTTGCTAATCGAAACTCGAATGGTAAAATCACTTTTAGAGAAAATGAATCACCATACTACTACGCTCCAAAAGGGATGAATACCATTGGAAAATATCTGGGTCGAAATTTAGATATACGTCTCAATGAAAAAGTGGGCGGCCTGACTCATATCGGTGAAAATCGGCGCAAAAAGAAAAGTTGGATGCTAAACTTTCCAACAGCTCTCACAGAGAGTGCTGATGCCGTTATCATATCAGCTCCTGCACGCCAGGCTTATGCTTTGCTGAATACAACCATAGACGAAATTGAGACATTGAAGCTGGTACGTGAAATCGATGAAGTGGAATATGAATCGCAATTTGCGTTATTGGCCGGCTTTGAAAATGCAGATATGCCGGAATGGAATGCTCTGGATTGTGATGATGATATTATTGAGTTCATCTCCAATGAAAATACAAAGAGGACAGAAGGTAGTGTGAAAACGTTGGTGGTTCACACGACTTCAGAATTTGCGAAACAACATATTCACAGCAATCGGGAAGCTGTTGAAGAATTAATTACAGAACGCCTGACCGAAGTTTTAGGCGGGTGGGCTGCACTTGCTGATTGGAAACAACTACATTTCTGGAGATACAGCCGGGCAATAAATCCACTTCCACATGATTTTATGGAAATAAAAGGAAACGACACACCATTAGCTTTGGTTGGTGCTTATATGAATGGTAACACCGTTGAATCGGCATACCTTTCAGGATTGAAGCTCGGAAAACACTGGGTTAAACAATACGCTGACTAAAAAATCAAATTTAAAGCCATTAAACCGGATAAGGTTTGGGTGCTATAAAGCAACTTAACAAGTACCTGGAAAAGTACAAGGGCACGATGATACTGGGTGCCCTCTTTCTGACTGCATCAAATGCATTCCTTGTGTGGATTCCTGTGCTCATCCGGCAAACCATGGATGAGGTTGAAAGAATGGGAGAGCAGGGTTTTGATGTGCCTTCAAGTATCATCCAAACTCTCTTCACCACTGAAGCTTCAAAGCTTTTAGCCACGAATTCGCTAATCCTGATTGGAGCCGTGGTGATGTACGGAGTCCTCCTTTTTGCAACCCGGCAAACACTGATTGTCACTTCCAGAAGAGTAGAGTTCGATATCCGCAATGATATTGTTGAAAAGCTTATGAAGCTTCCCCAGCGCTATTTTGCAGAGAATTCTTCCGGAGAAACCTATGTACGTGCTACTGAAGATGTGGGGAAAGTTCGTGACTACTACGGACCGGTTATTATGTACAGTATCAACACCATTACAAGAGCTGGTTTTGTGTTAACCATGATGTTTTTAGTGAATCCAGCACTTACTCTATGGGCATTGATTCCACTTCCTCTAATCTCAATTTTTGCTTACTGGATTACCGGCTTTATCCACACTCATTCGACCATCATTCAGGAACAGTATTCTTCATTAGCGGGACGTGCGAAGGAGACCTTCTCTGCTATAAGACTTATTAAGGCATATAATCGCATAGACAACGAACAAAAGCTGTTTGAGGTAGAAAGTGAAAACTATCGCAAGAAAAAGCTTCGTCTGGACATGATCGAGTCTATGTTTCATCCGGCTTTAAACTTTCTGATTGGGATTTCATTGTTGATTGTAATTTGGAAGGGTGGAGAGATGGTTATAGCAGGAACCATCACCGTTGGTAACATCGCCGAATTTTTGATATATGTGGCCTATCTGATTTGGCCGGTTGCAGCTTTAGGATATACAACAAATCGTTTTCAGCGCTCTTTGGCATCATGGAACCGTATTGAAGAATTAATGAATGAGCCAGTTGAAATCAAAAACTCAGAAGAGCAAATAGATCAGGCGGTTGAAGGGCATATTGAGTTTAAAAATGTAGGATTTAAATATCCTGATACAGAAGAGATGGTGCTTCAGAATATCAGTTTTGACATCAAGCCCGGAGAAAATATTGCTATTGTTGGACGAACCGGTTCAGGAAAAACAAGTCTTGTCCAGCTCATACCCCGCCTTTTTGATCCAACAGAAGGAGAAATAAAGCTGGATGGTGTTAACATAAAAAACTGGTCGCTGGGTCGTTTAAGAGAAGCTATCGGTTTTGTTCCTCAGGAAACATTTTTATTTTCTGATACCATTGGAGAAAATATCGCCTTTGGGGTAGATAACGCATCAGAAAGCCAGATTGAAACTGCTGCAGAAAAAGCGCAGGTAAAAGAGAATATTTTGGATTTTGAGAAAAAATTTAAGACTATGCTTGGCGAGAGGGGTATCACATTGTCAGGTGGTCAAAAGCAAAGGACAGCGATAGCAAGAGCACTGATTAAAGACCCCAGAATTTTAATTTTTGATGATTCGCTGAGTGCAGTAGATACAAAAACAGAGGACGCAATTTTAAGACACCTCAGGCAAGAGTTAAGCGGACGTACAACCATCATGATTAGCCATCGGATTTCTACTATTAAAGATGCAGATAAAATCTATTACATTGAAGAAGGACAAATAGTAGAAAAAGGCACCCATGAAGAATTGTTGGCTAAAGATGGCAGGTATACCGCCATGTACAACAAGCAAATACTAGAACAAGAATTGGCAGAAATATAAATAATCAAACGGGGCCAATTGTATGAAAGCAACGCCCCACTAAAGAAACATACATTACGGGAGATCAGAAAAATGATTGTAGTACCTTTAGGAGTAGCTTCGGCAACCCCAACAGCCGTCAGACACTTACCCTCAGTAGCTTTATGGAGAGAAGGAAGTGTATTCCTTTTCGATTGCGGTGAAAATGCTCAAATGCGCATGTTACAGGCAGGAATAAAGCGTTCGAAAATAGAAGCCATTTTTATTTCACATTTTGATGTTGATCACTTTTCAGGCTTGCTTGGCTTATTGGCAACCCTGCAACTTCAACGCCGGGATAAGCCCCTGACTATTGTTGGACCAAAAGGCATAAAAGAATATGTAGAATGGAATCTTAAATTCTCGGAAATCGATCCGGTTTATGAAATCAACTTTCATGAAATTGAGGAAGATATTGAAGTAGACCGCGTATTTGATGCTGACGAGTATTATGTGGAAGCTCGTCCATTAAAACATACAAAGTTTTGCGTCGGTTTCCGGTTCCAGGAAAAAGATCGTCCGGGCAAAGTTGATGCTGAAAAAGCGGAAAAAATGGGCATCTCAAAAGATGAGCAATACAAAGCTCTTAAAGATGGAGAAGATGTCACGCTTGATGACGGAACGGTTGTAAAGTCACACGATATCGTAGGACATCCCCGGCCGGGAGATAGTTTCGCATATGTTACCGATACCGAATATACTCCCAATGCGGTGAAGCTGGCAATGAACACCAACATTCTTTATCACGAGGCAACTTTTGGTAAGGACTTAAATGATAAAGCCAGTGAAACCGGCCATTCTTCAACAGCTGATGCAGCACGTGTGGCTACTGAGGCTCAAACTAAACTGCTTGTTATTGGGCATTTCTCAGCCCGGTATACCAATGCACACGACTTACTGCAAGAGGCGCGTGATGGATTTTATCCGGCATGGCTGGCAAATGAATTAAGACCTATTTTCACTGACCCAACACATGAGCGTGGTATCATAACTCCAAAAGTTGAGCTCAATGAGCTGAATAAAAAATCTGGAGGTAGTGGAGGAAGTAAAAACTACAAAGGACGAAAGAGCAGCAAGGGCGGAGGAAAGAAAAACTTCAGAAGCCGAAAAGGCGGAAGTTCCAGCCGCAGTAAAAGTAGTTCCCGCGGGAACCGAAGCAGCAGCTCAAATCGTTCTGGTAGTGGCAGTAATTATAAGCGCAAGACATATGGTAGCAGCACGTACAGCGCAAATATTAAAGATAAAAAAGATGACTCTGACTCAAACTCAAGGCGGAAGATCACTCCAAGATCTTCCTATGATGACTTTGACAGATTTTAATTAAGATAAGTTTTGAGCAACAAATCAAACTCTGAAGCCGTCGATACCACTCTGATTCGGCGGCTTTATTTTTTTCTAAAACCCTATCGAGGGTATGTACTACTTGCAATAGGGCTTACACTTTCGGCTTCCTACCTGGGGACTATACGCCCTAAGCTTACCCAAATTGCCGTTGATGAATACATCGCTACGGATGATTTTGAAGGTTTATGGTGGATTATCACCTTACTGGCAGGGGCCTTGCTTGGTGAGTTTATATTATTGGTATTCAATACCTACCTGACCCGCTGGTTTGGCCAAAATTCTCTTTATTCCCTCCGTAATACGGTTTTCAAAAAGATCCAGACACTAAACGTTCAGTTCTTTGATAAAAATCCGATTGGGCGTTTAATCACCCGAACCACAAGTGATATCGAAGCCTTAAGTGAGCTTTTATCAGATGGGGTGGTTACGATAATCGGGGATATGTTCCGGATCATTTTTATTCTCTACTTTATGTTTAGTATGAATTGGGAGCTAACACTGGTTACCCTCACAGTTCTTCCCATTCTATTCTATGCCACTTTCTGGTTCAAGGCCAAGGTTCGCGTTACTTTTTTAGAAGTCCGGGACAAAATCGCTCAGCTGAATTCCTTTGTTCAGGAACACATTAACGGGATGGATGTGGTTCAGCTTTTCAACCGGGAGGAGAAGCAGCAAGAGAAGTTTAAGAAAATAAATGCAGGTCATCGTGACGCCTACATCGAAACTATTTTCTACTTTGCTATTTTTTGGCCCATTGTTGAAGTAACCGCCAGTTTGGCTATGGCACTGATTGTTTGGTATGGCGGTGCAAGAGCACTGATGGATGGCGTGACCTTTGGGGTGTTGGTTGCTTTTATTCAGTACGCCCGTCAGTTTTTCCGCCCTATTCAGGGATTGTCTGAAAAGTTTAATACGCTTCAATCGGCACTGGCTTCATCAGAACGGATATTCAGTGTGCTGGATACAGAAACTAAAGTAAAAGAGACGGATAACCCGAAGCAGATTGAAAACCCACAGGGCAAAATTGAATTTGAAAACGTTTGGTTTAAATACAACGAAGATGAAGAATGGATTCTCAAAGACATTTCATTTGTAGCTGAACCCGGAGATGATATTGCTCTTGTAGGAGCTACAGGGGCTGGAAAAACCACTATTATTAACCTTCTGATGAGGTTCTATGATATTCAGGAAGGCAGTATAAAACTGGATGGAGTCGATATCAGGGATTTGACACTCCATGATTTGCGGTCTCATTTTGGTCTGGTTTTACAAGACAATGCGCTATTTTCGGGATCCATTTTTGATAATATTACTTTGGGTCATCCTGGAATAACCAAAGAGCAAGTGATTGGAGCTGCGCATAAGGTAGAAGCCCATCGATTCATCGAAAAACTGCCCGATACGTATGATTATGTTCTTCAGGAAAGAGGAGCATCTTTGTCGATGGGGCAGCGGCAATTGATTTGCTTTGTTCGGGCACTCGTTTACAATCCTGAAATCCTGATATTGGATGAAGCGACTTCTAGTGTGGATTCCGAAACAGAAGCTTTGGTAACAGAGTCGAGCAAACTGATGATGGAAGGAAGAACCTCCATAGTTGTTGCTCATCGACTTTCAACCATCCAGCATGCTGACCGAATTTTAGTAATGCACAAAGGTGAAATCCGTGAGTCTGGCAGCCACCAGGAGCTTATTCTTCAAGAGAAGGGTATTTATAAAAAACTGTACGAACTTCAATACAAAGATCAGCTTGTAACAGGTTGAATTACCTCTCTGTTTTATAAAAATATTTGATGTTTTAACCTGAATGGAACAAGTGAAAATTAAGGCTGTTTATTCTTAATAAATGATTTATTTAGCAAGTAAATCACACTAATATTTTGCATTCGAATTTGTATTTTCTGATAAACAAAAGAGGTAATATTATGGCTGCATCAAAGAAAAATTCAAAGACCAAAAGAGATATCGAAGAGACTATTTATGATACAACTGAGGCTCTTCAAAATAAAGCAGAAGAAACATACGATGTATTACTGGATCGTCTGAAGTATGAGCGGGACGGTCTGGAACGAGAACTTAAGCATGAGTATCGAAATGCCCGAAGATATGTGCGAGCGCACCCTGAACAGGGACTGGGTATTGCCTTTGTAGCCGGGCTATTGATTGGCGCGCTGCTTACTAAAGGCGGTAAATAAAAAATTCAATTACACAGATGGCAATAAATACAGATCACCTAAATGAACTCTACGAGCGAGTGGACGCGCTCAGGGGGTATCTTTGACTACGAAAAAAGAAAAGTCCGAATAATAGAACTTACTGAACAAACCCAGGATCCAAACTTCTGGAACGACCCTGATAAAGCTCAGGCCGTTATGAAAAAGCTAAATCATGAAAAGAGTTTGGTTGAAGGCTGGGATAACCTGAATGATCTCCGGGAAAGCATCAATGTATACCTTGAGTTCCAGGAAATGGGTGAGGATGTTGAGGACGATATCAAAGCTGAGTACAAAAAGCTCGAAAAAGCCCTGGAGGCGATGGAGCTCAAAAATATGCTGAGCGGCCCCGATGACCACCGCGATGCGATTGTGACATTCAATCCTGGTGCCGGTGGAACTGAAAGTCAGGATTGGGGCGAAATGCTATACCGCATGTATACCCGCTGGGCTGATAAAGCAGGCTTCAAAGTTTCCGTGGTCGATTATCAGGATGGCGATGTTGCCGGACTTAAGAGTGCAACTATCGAGGTGCAGGGCGATAATGCCTATGGGTTTTTAAAAGCCGAAAGTGGTGTACACCGCCTTGTTCGTGTTTCTCCATTTGATAGCAATGCCCGCCGGCATACTTCCTTCTGCTCAGTTTTTGTAGCTCCCCTGATTGATGATACGATTGAAGTCAATATCAACGAAAGTGATGTTGAGCTGCAGCGTTTTCACTCAAGTGGTGCTGGTGGTCAGAATGTTAATAAGGTAGAAACAGGAGTTCGGTTAGTGTGGGAAGGGGAACTTTCTGACGGAAGAATCGAACGTGTGGTGGCTGAGTGTCAACAGGAGCGTTCTCAGCTTCAGAACCGTGAAAAAGCCATGGTACTGTTAAAGTCACGAATATATGAGCTTGAAAAAGAGATTCAGGAAGCAGAAAAGGCCAAGCTGGAAGGCTCTAAAAGCAAAAATGAATGGGGATCACAAATCCGCAGCTATGTTTTTGATGACCAACGCGTAAAAGATCACCGCACTAACTACGAAACCAGTGATGTAAGTGGGGTGATGGATGGCGATCTGGACGAATTCATAAAAGCTTATCTCTTACAGGATGCCGAAGTTTAGCTACGATTTCCTCGTGATTGGCAGTGGTATTGCCGGGCTCACCTTCGCGCTGAAGGCAGCTGAACACGGAACCGTAGCAATAGTAACCAAGAAAGAAATGATGGAGGCTAACACCGCCTATGCCCAGGGTGGTATTGCCGGAGTCCTCAACAAACATGATTCTTTCGAAAAGCATATTTCAGATACATTGGATGCAGGTGCAGGGTTATGTAATCAGGAAGCTGTAGAGCTGGTTGTCAAGGAAGGACCACGACTTATTCAGGAATTAATCGATTACGGTGTACAGTTCACCCATAAGAATGGAGAGCTTGATTTAGGCCGGGAAGGAGGTCACTCTGAAAATCGTATTGTGCATGCAGCTGATGCTACCGGCTTTGAGATAGCCTCGGTTATGGTTAATCAGGCTCGGAACCATCCAAATATTGAGATTTTTGAGCACCATTTTGCGATGGAGCTTTTGACGGAGCACCATCTGGGACAAAAAGTTAAAACCCTGGACAAGATCCATTGTTTCGGGGCTTATGTATTAGATGAAAAAGCTGATCAGGTTAAACGGATGCTTGCTAAGGTCACCATTTTGGCATCAGGAGGAGCAGGAGAAGTTTATCTTCATACAACCAATCCACCTGTAGCCACGGGAGATGGCATTGCAATGGCTTATCGGGCTAAAGCCCGGATCGAGAATATGGAGTTTGTTCAGTTTCATCCTACTAGCTTGGCTATTCCTGAAGCTGGTTCATTTCTTATTTCCGAGGCTGTACGTGGTTTTGGAGGAATACTACGGAACTCAGCCGGGGAGGCTTTTATGGAGAAGTACGATAAGCGCAAAGAATTAGCTCCCCGTGATATAGTAGCACGCGCTATCGATGATCAGCTTAAAAAGAGGGGAGATGACCACGTATTTCTCGACGTAATGTATTTAAATGCTGAGGAAGTCAAAGAAGAGTTTCCAACGATTTATGATACTTGTCTTAAATTCGGCATTGATATTACGAAAGATCAGATTCCTGTAGTTCCTGCAACTCATTATACCTGTGGCGGTGTAGCCACAGATTTGGATGGACAAACCACAATAGACCGATTATTTGCCTGTGGTGAAACAGCTTGTACAGGTCTGCATGGGGCAAACCGTCTGGCTTCGAATAGTCTGTTGGAGTCACTTGTTTTTGCTGATCGTGCCTTTCAACGTTCGGTTCAATTTTTTAAAGAGCTGGATTTTAATGAGGATATCCCGGAATGGGATGAAAGCGGTACTGCCAATACCGAAGAGTGGGTGCTGGTTTCTCATAACAGACAGGAACTACGGCAGGTGATGTGGAATTATGTGGGCATTGTACGTAGCGACCTAAGGCTTGAAAGAGCCGCTCGCCGGACTGAATTGCTTTATAAGGAAACAGAAGACTTTTATCACCGAACCAAAGTAAGTGTACCCTTGTGTGAACTACGAAACCTGGTTTGTGTAGGTTATCTGATTGTGAGATCAGCTATGCAACGCAAAGAAAGCCGTGGCCTGCATTATACAACCGACTATCCGGAAACCTCCGAACAGAAAATAACCACAGTGATTTAGACATGATTAGAGTTGGCATCACCGGAGGAATCGGTTCAGGTAAAACCACTTTTTGTAAAGAGTGGGAAAAGCTCGGGGCTTTTGTACTTTATGCGGATGACTTTGCTAAAAAACTGATGCAGGAAGATGAAGAGCTTCGGAAAAAGATCACCAGGACTTTCGGAAAAGAAGCATATGATTCAAAAAATGACCTAAACCGAAAATACCTTGCACAAGAAGCATTTGAGAAGGGCAGGGTCGAAGAATTAAACGAATTGGTCCATCCTGTACTCTGGAAACGGGCAGCAGAACTGGCTGAAGAAAAAGAAAAAGCCGGGCTTGAAATCTTTGCTAAAGAGGCAGCCATTTTGTTGAAAAACGGGCGGTCAAAAGAATTGGACTATGTTATCATTGTGACGGCCGATGAAGATAAACGAATTGAGAGAACTTCAGAACGGGATCAAGCCTCAGTAAAAGAGATACAGAACAGAATGACCAAACAGCCCGATTTTGAATCGTTAACTCATCTTGCTGATTTTGTAGTTTTGAATGATGGTACGATCAATGAGTTAAAGGATAAAGCGAGAGAGATTTACAAAAAGATCAAAATGATGGACTAATTAGAATTTTAAAAAGCAGAAGATTTTTTCTTGAAAACATCCTTATCTTCCAGAAAAGCGCTTCCAAACACATAATAGATCATGGTGAGTACTAAAGAATCAAGATTGGTAACCTTAGAAGAATACATCATTCAATCACAAAACAGGTTTCCAGGGGCAACAGGAGAACTTTCGCAATTACTAAGAGATATAGGTCTGGCAGCCAAGATTATTTCCCGCGAAGTCAATAAAGCAGGAATTACCAATATTCTCGGGTACGACGGGTCAACAAATATTCATGGAGAGTCTGTAAAGAAACTGGATCTTTTCGCAGATCAGCAGCTTATTTCAGCACTCGACAGGTCTTTGATCACCTGCATGGTTATTTCAGAAGAAAATGACGGGGTTGTAAAATTGGGGAGTAAGGGTGGAAAATATATCGTTTATTTGGATCCACTAGATGGTTCATCCAACATTGATGTTAATGTATCTATAGGGAGTATTTTTTCAGTTTATATGAAAGAGCCCCGTTTTGATCCAGCCGTTCGTGAAGAAGATGCCCTGCAGCCCGGCGTCCGTCAGGTAGCTGCTGGATATGTGTTATATGGTTCCAGTACCATTTTAGCATATACAACCGGTTTAGGAGTCTCCATTTTCACCCTCGATCCAAGTATCGGGGAGTTTATTCTTAGTGATCGCGGACTGAAAATGCCGGAACACGGTCCTATTTATAGTATCAATGAAGGCAGCTATAATTCATGGGATTTAGGGCTTAAAAAATACATAAAATACTGTCAGGAGGAAGATCCTGAAACTAATCGTCCGTATTCGGCAAGGTATATAGGTTCTATGGTAGCTGATATTCACCGAACGTTGGTGAAGGGTGGAATCTTTATCTATCCGCACAGCAAAAGGTATCCAAATGGTAAACTGCGACTGATGTACGAATGTAATCCGCTTAGTTTCATTATTGAACAAGCAGGCGGTATGGCTACTGATGGGCATACGCGCATTATGGAATTACAACCTGAATCCATTCACCAGCAAACACCGATTTATATTGGTTCAAAACAGAATGTGCAGACAGTGATGGATTTCCTGGAGGAGTACGCAGCTGTTGAACAGTAGATAAACAGCTGATTTCTTTTCTTCTGATTGATTTGTAATCAAAATAAACTCGATGAGAATTATAGCTATCCAAAAAGAATCCTCGGGATTGTCGAAGAGAGACTTTGTTCCTCATCTGCGGGATGAAGCACGACAAGGTTGGGAATTGTACAAAGAAGGGGTAATCAGGGAAATGTATTTCCGGGCTGATAAACCGGAAGCTGTGCTTATCCTGGAATGTAAAGATGTAGAGGAAGCCCAAGAGAAACTATCGGCGCTGCCTTTGGTTCAAAAAGGGCTGATTTCTTTTGAACTGATTCCCCTGCGACCATATCATGGATACGAGCGCTTGTTTGAAAAAGAATAAGCCGGCTTTAGAAGCGAATTCTCATTCCTTCCTGAATATCATTTGAGATACAATAACCAGCATTGGTTTCTACTACAAATTTTGCAGGTTTATCGGAGGGAAGTTGTTCACTGTTAAAAGGAGTGGTGTTGTGATGAATTCTTACAATAGTGCTGTCCGCATTCACAAAAATGATATCCAGGGGTAAAGGGGTGTTAGCCATATAAAAACTGCGGGGCTGCTCATCAGGGAAAATAAAGAGCATGCCGGCATCAGAAGCCATTTCTTTTACATCCATAAGCCCCTGATTGCGCTCTTCAGGTTCATCTGCAAGTGCTACACTTACCGTAGATATTTCTTTGCCATCGGCAGTTAAGAATTTAACCTCTTTAACTAGATCAAGCTGACGTCCCTTGTTGGTAGTAGGGTTCTTTTCATCAGAGCTTTTCTGTGAACATGAAAAAAACATAATAGAACAAAGGAACAGGCGGAAATAGTATGCTCGGAATGGATATTTCATGAATAGTAAATGTCGTGTTGGAAGATGTACTTTGCTGAGTTTATTTTTTCAGGCAGTCAGGAAATTAACTCCAAAAAGACTTAATCCAAAAATGAATCTATCTTCAATCGTTTTGTTTCATTGAAATTTAGACGAAATAGAGCTACCTTTGGAAAGCAGTGAGCGTCGCAAGGCACTCGCTTTTTTTTGTTTCAGAATTTGATAGAAATGCAATTAGATATCATCCAAAATATTAAGGACTTAGCAGCTCCTCTTACAGAAGAGCACAATTTATTTGTGGTAGATGTGGAATTAAAAACACATTCTGGCCAGACTGAAGTTTGGGTTTTATTGGACACTGAAGAAGGCGGAGTCAATGTTGATCATTGCTCTGAAATAAGTCGTGAACTCGGTTTTTTGATTGAAGCTCATGAGCTTTTTGATAAAAAATATCGTCTGAATGTGTCTTCACCCGGATTGAGCCGTCCGCTTAGCGACAAAAGGCAATACAAAAAAAATGAAGGTCGTGTTGCCACTATCAAATTCAAAAGTACAGACGGTGAGTATAAAAAAATTGAAGGAGTCATCACCGGCATTGAAGACGAAGTAGTTGCTATAACGGACGAAGAGGAAAAAGAAACTCAGATTCCGTTTGAAAACATCGTTGAAACCAAAATAATCCCCGTAATTTAATAAGCTATACTGATGCAAAACGAATTATCAAAACAGATTATCTCCTCGTTTGCCGAAATTGCACACGAGAAAGGCATTGACCGCGATATGCTTCTTTCTATTCTGGAAGATGTTTTTCGCACTATGATTCGCAAAAAATATGAGTCAGACGATGCATTTGAGGTAATCCTGAATGCAGACCGGGGAGAAATACAGATTTTGCACGTTCAGGAAGTAGTTCCTGCTGACGAGCTGACAGACGAAGTAGCTGAAATTACACTGGAAGATGCTCAAAAAGTAGATCCTGATATTGAATTATATGATGAGTTAGCTCAGGAAATACAAATTACTGACTTTGGAAGAAGGGCAGTTACCATGGCTCGACAGCAGTTGGCTCAGCGCATCCGGGAGATTGAAAAAGATAACATTTATGAAGATTACACCGACCGCGTAGGAGAGATTATTCTCGGGGATGTATATCAGGTACGTCATAACAAAGACATTCTTGTAAACCATAATGGTGTTGAACTGTTGCTTCCGAAAAGTGAACAGATTTACAAAGATCGTTATCGCAAAGGGGATACCATCCGTGCTGTTGTTACGGGAGTTCATATGCGTAACGGGAACCCAACGGTTATAATCTCGAGAACATCAGAGTTATTTTTAGAGCGACTATTTGAAAATGAGATACCGGAAGTATTTGACGGTATTATTGAATTGGTGCGCATTGCACGTGCTCCGGGCGATCGTTCCAAAGTTGCGGTTCTCTCACACGATGAACGTGTTGACCCGGTAGGAGCCTGCGTAGGTATGAAGGGAATTCGAATTCATGCCATCGTACGCGAGCTGCAAAATGAGAATATTGATGTAATTAACTTCACCCCAGATAAAATTGAGTTTATCAAACGTGCACTTCAGCCTGCAGAAGTATTAAAGGTTGAATTGAACGAAGAAGCCAAGCACGCCAATGTATTGGTTCCTGCTGATGAAGTATCCAAAGCCATTGGTAAGGGAGGTGTAAATATTCGCCTTGCTTCCAAGCTGGCTGAAGTGGAAATCGATGTTTATCGTGAAGTAGAAGCTGAAGATGATATCGACATCGATGAATTTGAAGTAGATTTCGGTGCGGATGTAATCCAAATGCTTCACGACATCGGCTGCGACACTGCACGCGCAGTACTAGAACTAGATGCAGATGAATTAGTAAGCAGAACGAACGAAGAAATAGATCCCGAGCTTGCTGAGAAGATTATGAGTGTAATTGCCTACGAATTCGAAGACGAGGCTTAAGTCGGCAATTCCATTTAAAAATTCTTAGTTTAACAAGCTCACATTCAAATATTCTATATGTCTAAAAGACCCAAACCATTATTTAAAGTAGCATCCGAGTTTAATGTGTCTACACAAAGCATTGTAGATACTTTAAGTGAAGATGGTTTTGACGTAGCCAATCGTCCTAACTTCAAAATAACGCCCGAAATGTATGAGGCGCTGGATGAAGTATATGGCGAAGACCGGGCAAAGAGTGCAGATCACGAAAAAGCCCGTGAAGAATATGAGAGCCGCCGAAGCCAGATGATGAACCAGCGTAACGACAGCGTTACCCTGGAAAACGTTTTGGAGCCTATAGAAGATGAAGTTGGCCTTGAACCAGAAGATGAGACAGAAGGCCTGGAGCCTGAAGACGATGGGGATTCAGATGATCTGGATTTAGAGCCTATCGATGAAGTTGAAGAAGATGAGGCTGACAAAGAAGCCGAAGAAAAAGCTGCCAAGAAAAAGGCAGAAGCTGAAGCGAAGGCTAAGAAAGAGAAAGAAGAAGCTGAAGCTAAGAAGAAGGAAGAAGAGGCCAGGAAAAAGGCTGAGGAAGAAGCCAAGGCTAAGAAAGAGAAAGAAGAAGCTGAAAAAGCTAAGAAAGCAGCCGAAGCAGAGGAAGATGAAGAAGCTGAAGAGGACGACGAAGACCAAGACGAAGAAGAGGAACAGGCTGAAGCTAAAGAAAGCAGCGACGATGAAGAAGATGAAGATGTTATACGTGGCTCTGCCGGTAAGCTAAAAGGAACTAAAGTATTAGGTAAAGCGTCATTTACTACCGAACGAAAACCTCGTAAGAAGAGGAAACGGCGTAAGGATCGTAAAGACGATGATTCTTCCAGCTCAAGCTCAAGTTCAAGTTCAAGTTCAAAATCTGACTCAGATAATAAGTCTAAGAAAACTCGTAAGAAGAGAAAGAAAAAGACTGAAATTGACGAAACAGATGTAGACAAGATGATGCGCGAAACCATGAAGAAGATGCAGTCTTCTAAAACGGTGGGTAGTAAGCGTCAGAAACGTCGTCGGGAACGTAAAGAGGAACGTGAGGAGGAACTGCAAAAGCAGGCGGAACTCGAAGAACTCGAATCTGATATTATTGAGACAACCGAGTTTATTACAGCGAATGAATTAGCAGATCTGCTTGGAGTTGGTGTGAACGATATTATTTCAGTTTGCATGTCTATCGGGTTGATGATAACGATTAATCAGCGACTGGATGCCGGTACTATCGAATTGGTGGCTGAAGAATACGGTAAAGAAGTGAAGTTCATTGAAGCTGAAGAGATGGACGAAGACCTTACCATTCCGGAAGATGCAGAAGAAGATCTTAAACCACGCGCACCGATTATAACCGTAATGGGTCACGTTGATCACGGTAAAACATCATTGCTTGATTATATCCGTGAAGAGAAAGTAGCAGCAGGTGAGGCTGGTGGTATTACCCAGCACGTTGGTGCGTATCAGGTAGTGCATAATGAAAATGAGATTACCTTCCTGGATACTCCCGGTCACGAAGCCTTTACAGCTATGCGTTCTCGTGGTGCACAGGCTACTGATATTGTGATTCTGGTAGTTGCTGCTGATGATTCCGTGATGCCGCAAACCATAGAGGCGATTAATCACGCTAAAGCAGCAGGCGTACCTATTGTAGTTGCCATCAACAAGATGGATAAAGAAGGTGTGAATCCTGATAAAATTAAGACCCAGCTTTCTGAGCATGATGTAATTGTTGAGGAATATGGCGGTAACGTTCAGTATGCTGAAGTTTCGGCTCATACCGGACAAGGAATTGAAGACCTGCTTGAGAAAGTACTTATTGAAGCAGAGCTACTTGAACTTAAGGCTAATCCGAACCGACGAGCAGATGGTGTTGTACTCGAAGCCCGCCTGGATAAAGGAAAAGGTATTGTATCCAATATCCTTGTTCAGGGCGGTACGCTTAAAGTTGGAGACCCATTTGTAGCTGGCCCTTGCTTTGGACGTGTACGAGCCATGGAAAATGACCGCGGTCAGCGCGTCAAAGAAGCAGGCCCATCAACGCCGGTACAGCTTATGGGCTTTGATGATATGCCACAAGCCGGAGATAAACTTGTAGCAGCTGAAGATGAGAAGCTTGCCAAGGAAGTTGCTAACGAGCGAATGCAAATCCGCCGCGAGCAAGCCATGCGTACAACCAAGCATATGACGCTTGACGATATTTCACGTCGACTCGCTCTTGGTGAGGTTTCTGAACTGAATATTATTATTAAAGCTGATGTGGATGGTTCTATTGAGGCGCTTTCCGGTTCACTCCAGAAATTGAGTACCGATGAAGTTGCTGTAAACATTATCCATACCGGAGCAGGAGCTATTTCAGAATCCGATGTACTGCTGGCTTCAGCATCCGATGCCATTATCATTGGTTTCCAGGTTCGTCCAACAACAAGTGCCCGTAAACTTGCTGAGTCGGAAGAAATTGATATTCGACTATTCAGCGTTATTTATGATGCTGTTGATGAAGTTCGTGATGCCCTTGAGGGATTATTATCACCTGAAATTAAAGAGCAAATGATGGGTACTGTGGATGTTCGTGAAATCTTCAAAGTATCTAAAGTAGGTACCATCGCCGGTTGTTATGTAACCGAAGGCAAGATTGAGCGAAATAACCCAATCCGACTTGTTCGAGACGGTGTTGTGATTTACGACGGCGAAATTGATGCTCTCAAGCGATTCAAAGATGATGTGAAAGAAGTAACCTCGGGATACGAGTGTGGTATCAGTATCCAGGGATATAACGACATCAAGGTTGGCGATCAGATTGAGAGTTACAAGATTACTGAGCAGAAGCGTACTCTTGAAGATTCTGCCGGATAATCAATATCTGACAGAACCAGAAGTCTAATTTTATACTTACCTGATTATGGGTTTCAGACCAGAAAGATTGGCCGCGGTTATCAAAAGAGATCTCGGCCAAATCATTCAACGATCTTATCAGCCAAGTGGCACCTTTGTTACCGTTACCAATGTGGTTATGACGGACGACCTTTCCATCGCTAAAGTATACCTAAGTGTATTTTCTCCAGGTCGCGATGATAAGCCGGTTTATGAATTTATTGATGATCATATTGATGAGATTCGGTATGATCTTGCTTCAAAAATAAAAAATCAGGTTCGAAAAATTCCTGAACTTCATTTTTATGAAGACGATACTGCTGAGTACGTCAACAAGATGGAGCAATTACTTAAGAAGGTTGATATTCCTGAAGAAGATCCTGACTCACCCAGTGAAGACTAGATAATGGCCCGAGCCCTTCCTTTGGATGAAATCCCGGTATACGGTAAAAACAACTTGCCGGATAAGGATACACATCTCCCGGATGGTGCAATTTTCCTGATCAACAAACCGCTTGAATGGTCCAGTTTTGATGTAGTTAAGTTTCTAAGAAAACGCATCAGGGTAAAGAAGGTAGGACATGCCGGAACACTCGATCCTCTGGCAACCGGAATGCTGATCCTGTGTTGTGGGAAAGCAACGAAGTCTATTTCAATGATTCAGGACCTGCCTAAAGTTTATACCGGTGAAATTACCTTTGGTAAAGCGACTTCTACTTATGATGCGGAAGGAGAAGTAACGGAAGAAGCTGATTGGGATCATATCACAAAAGAGAAGATCGAGAAGGTACTGGAACAAGAGTTTACTGGAACAGTAGAGCAAATTCCGCCCATGTATTCTGCACTTAAATATGGTGGGAAAAAACTATATGAGTTAGCAAGAAAAGGAGAAGAGGTGGTTCGGCTTCCCCGACAAGTTACCTTTCATGAACATGAGATTTTGAGCTTTGAACCTCCCAAACTGGTATTAAGAATAAAATGCAGCAAAGGGACTTATATCCGCTCATTGGCACGAGATTTGGGTGAATCTCTTGAATCCAAAGCATTTCTTAGTGGACTGGAACGAACAGCAATTGGAGATTATTTAGTGGAAGATGCACTATCACCTCACGAAATGGGTGATCAATTAAAAGAAATATGGCAGAGTTAATTGAACTGAAAAATATTGCTCGTAATCCAAACACGGTAGTTACGGTAGGCACTTTTGACGGTGTTCATCAGGGGCACAGGGCATTGATGGAAACGGTTGTAAAAAAAGCTAATGATCGTGATGCAAGAAGCGTGGTTGTTACCTTTGATCCACATCCAAGAGAGATTATAAACCCCGGTAAAGGTGGAATCAAGCTGCTAACCACTCTCAAGGAAAGAGCCGAGATCCTTGAAGATCTTGGAGTAGATATATTGCTGGTTATTCCTTTTGACCGTGATTTTTCACTTCTTACCTCAGAAGAGTTTGTTCGGGATATCATTCATCAAAAAGTAGGCGTTTCAGAATTTGTAATCGGGTATGATCACCACTTTGGACGCGATAGAAAGGGGACCATTGATACACTTAAGGAATTGGGGCAGGAACTCGGTTTTGAAACCTATGTTGTATCTAAGCAAGAAATGGGAGAGGTAACTATTAGTAGTACGGTAATTCGTAATACACTGGCTGAAGAAGGTGATGTAAAACAAGCAGCAGAATACCTTAACCGTCATTATTTATTAAACGGAATAGTGATGCACGGTGATGAAAGAGGCCGGACCATTGGGTATCCAACAGCAAACCTTAAGCCGGAACACGAGAATAAAGTGATTCCCAGGAATGGGGTATATGCAGTCAAAGTCAGGGTAGCAGATGAGTGGTTTGGCGGAATGATGAATATCGGTGTTCGGCCAACTTTTGGAGAAGACCAAAGAACGCTGGAAGTAAATATCTTTGATTTCGACCGGGAGATTTACGGAGATACTATACAAGTCCGGTTCATTGATCGCATTCGGGATGAGAAGAAGTTTTCAGGGATAGAAGAGCTTAAATTACAGTTGGGATCAGATAAAAGTACGGCACTGCAAATTTTATCAGACTGAATCTAATTCTGGTCAGTTCCGTAGATTTTGGTTAACCTTGTTTTCAGAGTTGTATTATCAGGGAAATCTAAAACTAACCTTACTCCCATGCGATTACTAATTACGATTCTTTTTCTAAGTCTGTCTTCCACAGCCTTCTCTCAACAATTCATTATTGATGAACTTGCCGCTGATATGGAAAGAAATAAAACCATGTCACTTGCCTACATAGAAGCAATGCCCGCCGATAAATTCGATTTTCAACCCAGCGATGACGTTCGCACATTTGCAGAGCAGTACCTGCACCTTGCCCAGGGACTCATCGGATTATCTTCAAATGGAACCGGTGCCACTCCAATCTTTCAAGGTGAAAACCTGGAGGCAACGGAAGCCTATCACACAAAAGCTGAAGTTCAAAGAATTGTAACTGAAAGTTATGACTTTGCCATAAACAGCATCAAAGAAATCGATCCGGAAAAAGTCACCGAAATAGTCCAGAGAGGACAGTTTGAGGTAACCAGAATGGGTTGGGTGAGCAAAGCTATAGAGCACAATACTCATCATAAAGGGCAAACGACGATCTATTTAAGAATGAACGGGATTACACCACCACAGTACCAGTTATTTTAATAGCCTTGGCTTGTGAAATGATTTTGGATGATGAGTTTAAATCTTTGAAGACTATAGAATACAGTCCGGTTTACTGAGTCTTTCTATATTCTTTGCCATTTTTAAATACAGAGACCACAGTTCTGATATGTTCAATGTTTTCTAAGGGATTATCAGATAGAACAACAAGGTTAGCTGTTTTTCCAACGGCTATAGAGCCATGAGTATGTTCAATTCCAATCGCCCTAGCATTATTCAATGTTGCAGCTTTAATTGCATCTATATTTGACAAGCCGGATTTTGTAAGCAGGATGATTTCATCCTGTACCCATTTAATATTTAGGTTGAAATCGGTGCCCGCAGCTATTGTAACTCCATTTTGATAAGCTGCTTTTGTAATTCTGTATGCCCAATCGTTAAGTGCTTTCGGGTCGAGGCTGCTTGCAGCACTTGACAGATGTTTAGTCGGATTCTCTTTTCGATTCTCCGAACTGGTTTCAGCCACCTGTGTAGGTTCTTGCGTTTCCCAGGTTGAAAGTGTCGGCTCAAAGATCAAGTTTCTTGATTTCATTTCTTTGAACAAGGACACAAACTCAGAGGCTGTAGCATCGGTGTTTTTATAGTCTTGAAGAGGTACAGATTCCCGAATTGCATCATTGAAGGAGACAGGCATATTTTCTTCCAATTCAAAAATCATTCCTATACTATGGGACAGTACATCTACATGGGCTTTAACAGCGTCAGAAGGCCGGCTGGGAAATATGCTGGAATGACTCCAAATTTTTAACCCGTTTTCACGGGAGATTTCACTTAGATTTAATAATAATTCAGGATTAACGTTTGAATAGACCTTCAGCCCGGTTACTCCGGCTTCCTTGGCATCGATAACTACTCTTGTTAAATCAGTTTCTTCAGTAATCAGCCGCATCCAGGGAGCTGAACCCGGCTCAAAACCCATTGCAGCGAATTTAGTTCTGGGATCTTTTAAGAAAGTTGGGCCAAATACATTTGCTGAGTAATATATATCCGGACCAATTAGATTTCCCTTGCTGATTTCCTGATTCAGTGATTGGTACATTCTTGCATCTCCACCCATATCACGCACAGCAGTAACCCCTGACAAAAGCAATTCCGATAAAATATCATTGCGATTCTTTGGTCTGAAAAGGTGTACGTGGGAATCAATTAAGCCCGGGATGATGTAGCTTCCATTTACGTCAATTATTCGTTCAATCCATTCTAAACTCACAGAATCACTATGCAGAATTGATTTAATTATGCCGTTCTCAATAAGTATTGTTCTGTTTTCAATTTGTTGAGAACGCTGAACATCAATTATTGTGGCATTCGTTATCGCAAAAGATTCCCCTGAACTTGTTTGAGAAATCACGCCATTAAAAAGAGTAGTAAATAGTAGAAGTGCTATAGTAGCTATTGTCTTTTTCATTGTCCTGCTTTCCCGAATTATTAAAATGTATTTTCTTAACCATGTCAGAAACACCATCCACGAATTTTTTTTAACAACAGATTAAAATGAAGAAAGCGAAATAAATATCAAAGCAATAAGATGAGGGCAGTTATACTTTATATGAACCACATTTTTTCTTCTGAGTAGAAAGTTTTTAAAGATGCTCAATTAATAAATAGGGCAGGATGATAATTCCTACATTCAAAGGCCAAAATTCATACATCCAAATATTGTCCATTTCAACAAAAACCCCTATCTTTCAAAACTATAAATCGATTTATATAAGTACTAATTAAACCATTGCAATGAGCATAACCGCAGAAGAAAAGAAAGAAATCTTTAAGAAGTTTGGAAACAGTGAAACCGATACGGGTTCCACCGAAGGACAAGTTGCCCTTCTTACCAAAAGAATTAATGACCTGACTGACCACCTGAAAGATAATCAACTGGATCACGCATCACGAAGAGGATTGTTGAAGATGGTAGGTAAAAGAAGAAGGTTGTTGAACTACCTCATGAAAAACGATATCGAGAAGTACAGAGAACTTATCAAAGAACTCGGTATCCGTAAGTAAGTTTATATTCGTATAAAAGGCTCCGTTGTGGAGCCTTTTTCAATTTATCCTGCCGTTATTTTCTTATCTGATGTTGGCGGGATTTCGCAAATCAATAAAGACAAAGAAGACAAATGAAAGAAGAAATAAGAAGTGTAGAATTTGCACCGGGTAAGGTGCTTTCAATAGAAACAGGCCGGATTGCCAAGCAAGCCGATGGCGCTGTAGTGGTTCGAATGGGTGATACCCAGGTACTTTGTACCGCCGTAAGTGCTAAAGAACCAAAACCGGGACAGAATTTTTTCCCATTAGTTGTTGACCACAGAGAAAGTTTTTCAGCCGGTGGACGTTTCCCCGGTGGTTTTATGAAACGTGAAGGACGTCCTTCTGAAAAAGAAGTTTTAGCGAGTCGACTGATCGACCGTAGTTTACGTCCTCTGTTCCCAAAAGGATATTTATGTGAAACTCAAATCATCTCAAGTGTTGTTTCTTCAGACGGAGAAAATGACGGGGATGTATTAGGTGGATTTGGTGCTTCAGCAGCTCTGCACATCTCAGACGTTCCATTTGACGGACCGATGGCTGAAGTTCGTGTAGGCCGCGTTGACGGTGAGTTTGTTATCAACCCCACACTTTCTGAATTAAAAGAAAGTGATATCGACATGATAGTTGGTGGAACTGCCGACTCCGTGCTGATGATGGAAGGAGAAATGGATGAAATCTCAGAAGATGAGATGTTAGGTGCTATTAAAGCCGCTCATGCTTCAATTATCACCCTTTGTGAGTTTCAGGAAGAGCTTCGCGAAGAGTATGGACGCGAGAAAAGAGACTTCACTCCGGAATCAAATCCTGAAGAAATTGAGAATAAAGTCCGTGAATTAGCTACCGACAAAATCAAGGAAGTAGTTAATATCGGACTTGGCAAAGAAGAATATTCTGCCAAGCTTCAGGAAGCAAAAGACAGCGTTATTGCTGAACTGGAAGAGGAATTTGAAGAGGAAATGGATATCGTTAAGGATATTCTGAGTACTGTTGAGAAAGAAGAGCTTCGCAACATGATTCTGGAGAAAAAACGCCGCATCGACGGTCGTGCTCCTGAAGACATCCGCGATATCTGGACTCAGGTCAACTACCTTGCCAGAACACACGGATCAGCGATCTTCACCCGTGGCGAAACACAGGCATTGGTATCAGTTACATTAGGTACCAAAAAAGATGCACAGGCAGTAGATACCCTTTTCGACGAAGAAGAGAAGAAATTTTATTTACACTACAACTTCCCTCCATATTCAGTAGGTGAAGCTGGATTTTTAAGAGGTCCCGGGCGTCGTGAGATTGGTCATGGTCACCTTGCCGAGCGTTCATTAAGAATGATGATGCCATCATTTGATGACTTTGGATATGTAATCCGTGTTATTTCTGATATAACAGAATCTAACGGGTCATCTTCTATGGCTTCTGTTTGCGGTGGTTCAATGGCGCTTATGAGTGCTGGTGTACCTCTCAAGAAGCCGGTTGCTGGTATTGCAATGGGTATGATTGTTGGAGAGAATAATTCAGTTGTACTTTCTGATATTCGTGGCGAAGAAGATTTCATGGGAGACATGGACTTTAAAACTGCTGGTACCGCTGATGGTATTACAGCTTGCCAGATGGACATGAAGGTGAAAGGTATTTCTTTCGAAGTGATGGAAGAAGCACTGAAGCAGGCTCATACAGGGCGTATGCATATCCTTGGCAAAATGGCTGAAACTATTTCAGCTCCAAGCGAAACCCTATCTGAATTTGCACCACAATTTATCAATATGACCATTGACGGTGATATGATTGGTGCCGTGATTGGACCTGGCGGTAAAGTGATTCAAACTCTGCAGAAAGAAACAGATACAGAAATCTGGATTGAAGAGGATGATGAAACTGGCAAAGGAAAAATCACCATCTCAGCTGATAGCCTGGATAAAGCAGAAGATGCTCAGGCTCGCATCAAAGCTATTACTGGTCAGCTTGAAGAAGGGGAAATTTACAAAGGAACCGTTAAGACGATTAAAGACTTCGGTGCTTTTGTGGAAATCGCTCCCGGACGTGACGGATTACTTCATATTTCCGAAATTGACCACAAGCATGTAAAAGACGTAAGTAATTACATGAGTGTGGGTGATGAAATTGAAGTGAAGCTGCTCAAAATTGAGCCAGGCAATAAGCTTCGTCTGTCTAGAAAAGTATTGTTGGCTAACGACGAAGAAGAGTAAGTCTTTGCCAATAAACCTCATTATATTTGCTCCGCATGTAAAACGATATATGCGGAGCTTTTTTATGTTTTAAAACTGTCATCGCGAGGAGCCCAAGAATAAGAACGTACCAAACTCTTAAACGACGTGGCGATCTCCCGGGACTATCTGAAAAGTTGTAATTCACAAAAATGGAAAACGTGAAAGAAATTGATTTTGTAACAAAGAGCACGCTGCCAAACGGACTTCGGATTGTAACTGAAAAAATCGAGTCTGTTAAAAGCGTTTCAGTGGGTATTTGGGTGAAAACAGGAGGAAGGCATGAAACAGCCAAACAGGCTGGAATCACTCATTTCCTGGAACATATGTTGTTTAAGGGAACCGATAAGCGTTCCTCTTTCGACATTGCTCTGAGTATGGAATCGGTTGGTGGATATCTGAATGCCTTTACCTCATCTGAATATACTTGCTACTACTCACGCTGCTTGAATACTCAGCTCGACAGGGCACTGGATGTACTTTCTGATATGGTGCTTCATCCGTCATTCCCGGAAGAAGAAATCGAAAAGGAAAAGAAAGTAGTAATCGAGGAGATGAAGATGTATCGGGATTCTCCTGATGATTACCTGTTCGAAGAGTTCAACTCAAAAATATTTGCAGGGCATGAATTGGGTCGTCCTGTTTTGGGATTTGAAGAAACGGTGTCAGATTTTTCCCGACAGGATCTGTATGACTACATGAAGGAGCGATACTATCCCGGAAATCTGCTCGTTTCGGTAGCTGGAAATGTGGAGCATGATAAAGTTGTGGAACTGGTAGCATCATATTTCAATAAGCTGGAAGCAAAAGACACCGAAGAATCAGAACAACCTCTTCCTGAATTCAAGCCCGAAAATGTAAACCTCACAAAAGCTATTGAACAAACCCACTTTATTTATGGTCGCAGAGGGTTGAACTTTGATCACGATGATAAGTACCTGCTTTTGCTGGCGAACACCGTTCTGGGCGGCGGTATGAGCTCCAGACTGCATCAGAACGTTCGGGAGAAGTATGGGTATTGTTATTCAATCCAAACCTTCAATCAATCCTATACCGATACAGGACTATGGGGCATATATGTGGGAACCGATAAGGAATATGTAGACCACGTTCGTGAGCTGATCAAAAAAGAACTCAAACAAATGCAGGACGAGCAGGTTCCGGAGAAAGAGCTGGCCGAAGCTAAATCACAACTTAAAGGAAAACTGCTTCTGTCTCAGGAAAGTACCAGTAACCGTATGACGCGATTGGCTAAGAGCGAACTATATTTCGGTCGCTTTGTTACTTTGGATGAACTCGTCGAAAACATCGACTCGGTTACAGCAGAAGAAATCCAGCGATTTGTTCAGGACTTCTTTAACGAAGATGACTTCATGGAAGCCATTTTACTTCCTGAAGAGTAACTTTACGAAATTCAAAATTCCTAATTCATAATTTTTCATTATAAAATGACTTACATCAACAAACTCGCAGACCACGTTGATAAAGAAGTAACCTTAAAAGGCTGGGTATATAATTTCCGCAGCAGCGGAAGCCTTGTTTTTATTGAAATGAGAGATGGGACTGGTCTCACTCAATGCGTGGTTGCCAAGGATGATGTTTCAGAAGAGGTGTGGGAAGCCGCAACTTCACTGAAGCAGGAAAGTTCGCTGGAAGTGACCGGAACCGTAAAAGCGGATGAACGGAGTATTGGCGGGCACGAAATTCATATCTCTGATGTGAAAGTGCATCAGGTAGCGGAAAACTATCCAATTACACCCAAAGAACATGGCGTTGAGTTTCTGATGAACAATCGTCACCTCTGGTTGCGAAGCCAGAAGCAGTGGGCAGCTATGCGGGTTCGAAATGAAATTATTTATGCCATTCACACTTTTTTCCAGGAAAAAGGTTTTGTGCAGATGGATTCACCTATTTTTACTGGCAACGCTGCAGAGGGTAGTACAACCCTATTCGAAACGGATTATTTCGAAGAAAAGGCTTATCTGGCACAAACCGGTCAGCTTTATGGGGAAGCCATGGCGATGGCTCACGGATTGATTTATACCTTCGGTCCAACGTTCCGGGCAGAGAAATCCAAAACTCGTCGCCATTTAACTGAATTCTGGATGATTGAACCGGAAATGGCTTATTACGATCTGGACATGAATATGGATCTGGCAGAGAATATGATTAAAGCCATTGTCTCTACTGTGCTTGAAAAGAGAAAAGATGAGCTGGAGATTCTGGAAAGGGATACAACTTCTTTGGAAAAAACGGCTTCTGAGCCTTTTGAAAGAATGACGTACGATGACGCAGTAAAAATGCTTAAAAGTGATGAAACAGCTGAAATGCTGGATGAAATGGCTGAGTCAAGACGACAGGAACAGATTGATCTTGAAAAAGAATGGGAAGAGATCAAGAAAGAACATGGCTCTGCCAAAAAATGGCGCAAAGCTCAAATTGATCAGAGAATTAAGGAAATATCAGCCCGCATTGATCAGATCGAAGAAGACCTTCGAAACATCCCGAGCTGGAAAGAGTCGGCCCGTAATTTTGAATGGGGCAACGACCTTGGAGGCAGTGATGAAACGGTTCTCATGATGCAATACGATGTACCCTTAATTGTTACGCACTGGCCTGCTGAAATCAAAGCATTTTATATGAAGCGGGATGAAACCAACAAGCTTGCTCTTGGAATGGATGTGTTAGCTCCGGAAGGGTATGGTGAAATCATTGGCGGAAGTCAGCGTGAGGACGATCTCGAAGTGATGGAAGAGCGGATCAAGGAAGAAGGGCTGGATAAAGAGGTATTCGAGTGGTATTTGGATTTACGCCGTTTTGGATCTGTTCCTCACTCTGGCTATGGTCTTGGTTTAGAGCGGACGGTAGCGTGGCTGTGTGGCTTATCTCATGTCCGTGAGACTATACCATTCCCAAGAATGATGGGACGTCTTAAGCCTTAATTCCCCACGTAAGAATAGACCCGGGCAGGATCGGTAACAGACTCAGGATTTTTTCTAAGATCTGTTTCCAGTTGCTCGGGTAAAATTTCTACAGCAATACTTTGAACATCGTCTTCTATATGTTGGACAAGAACAATATTTCCAAGAACGACCGCAAACTCATCGAACTGCTTAAATAGGTGCACCAAGGCATCAGCAGCCTGCTGTAGTTGAGAGCTGCCTTCAGTGTTTCCCTTATTCAGAAGGGCCGTTTCCAGACTTTCTTTTCCTTTCTGGTATAATTTCTGAATATCCTCTTCCGAGTCGGTACTTTTACGCACATAAGTCAGCTTCTGATAGAAGGAATCAAAAACCGGTTCATCAAAAATTTCCAGCTCGAAGCCTAGTTCATTCATGAAACTTTCACAGGCTGCTTTGAGTTCCTCAGCTTTATTCTCATCCACAGCTGAAGAAGGTATTCCTGTCAATACATTACCGATAAATCGTGTTTGAGCTTGTTTGGCAGACTGATCGAAAGGGGAGGCAGCCGCAGTTGATTCCTTTTGCTCAGGTCCATCGCTGGAAATGGCTTCTTTAGCCTTTTCAATAGCTTGTTCAATCTCAGGGCGTTTTGGATTTTTAGTAAGCTTGGCATTGAGTACATCTACATCAGGGCCAACACTAACGATGCCTATTACTTCTGCATTTTCATCTACAGTGATCTTCTTTGAAAAGATAAAGCCGTCAATATTAGCTGTTGCTCTGACAGTAATCTGATCTCTGATTCTAAGCTCACCGGTAAACCTTCCCTCAAGTATTGCTTCTTGCGCAATAACAGATCCGGTAATTCTTCCTGACTCAGTTAATATAAGTTTTTTCTCAGCTTTAATATCGCCATCTATTATTCCAGCTACGCGAATATCAGATTCTGTTTCGATATTGGCGGTAATCTGTGTGCCCTTCGTGATATTAGTTACTGACTCTGCCTTATTGAGTTCGTCCACGCGATACCTATTCTTTATCCTTAGTGAAAGCCTTAAAATATCGAATACAGATCAATTTATTTATATCGAAAATAAAAAAATATCTTAGATCTAAGAGTCTTTATCGGTCTTATTTTTCTCATCAGAATTTGACTTGTGAACAGGCCCGGAATCGTTGCTTGAAATAGATACATTAGGGCCAACCTGGAAGGAGCCTTTTACCTGTGCACCATTTTCTATCGTGAGTTTTTTAGTAAATATCTTTCCGTCTACTATAGCTGATGAACGTAAAACGAGCGACTTGGCGGCTTTTACATCTCCGGTTACTTTTCCGGAAATATCAGCTTCAGGAGAATGTATAGTACCTTTCACTTTACCTGACTCGGTAAGCATCACTTTCTTTTTGGACTCGATCTCACCTTCCACAGTACCTGCGATACGAACATCGTCTTCACAAAACATATCCGCTTTTATTATAGTGGACTGAGTTATATAGGTAATAGAAGGAGCGTTGGAGCTTCGGGAATTAGAGTTAGTGTTTGATGAATTTTTCACGGGAGTAGATTTTCTCTTAAGCATAGTATTGTTTGCTACTATGCTGAATTCCAAAAGTTCCCGATATTTTTATTCTAACTTTCCCTTCAGCCACCAAGCAAATAATGAGAATATAATTTCAACTCCCGTTACTATAGGCTGACTTGGATCTTCAAATCCATAAAGGAGGATTCCTATGAAGCGCGCAATTCCTGCAGAAAGAAAAATAAAAGTGTAGGCCGTCAATGCAAGTTGAAACCGATCTTTATCTAAGCCGCTCCAGATAAAAAAGACCGCCATTCCAAATTCCAGTCCACCATAAAAAGCAGTGACCTCCACCAGCGTATTAGGGCTGTGATGAGTGAACCCAACAATTTCACCCAGGGTAGTGGGGCTGAATAAAAAGGTGAGTGCATAGGTTAACAAAACTGCACCGCTGAGAATCAGAAAGTATTTAGCAATCTTTTCCATAATTATGATTTTTGAGAAAGTAGTTCTAATTCTTCAAACTTTCTCATTTCATTCGTCTGCTGTTTCCTTATCTTTGCCACCGATGGCACGAAAACCAAACAGTAACCAGATTTATCAGCAGGTTGTTGGAGAAGTAAACTCCGGCAACCTAAAGCCCATCTATTATCTTTTTGGAGAAGAGGATTTCTACCTGGATCAACTGTTGGAACGGTTTTCTAAAATTATTCCCCCTGATCAAAAAGACTTTAACTTTGATCTTTTATATGGCCAGGAAGTCACTCCGGCTCAAGCCCTATCCATTGCGCGGAGCTTTCCCATGATGGCTGAAAGGAGAGTTTTGATTATCCGGAACTTCCTTCAGTTAAGTAAGGGCGGGAGTGAAGATGATTCACCGGCCGGGCATATAAATGATTTTATTTCCTACATCGAAAATCCAAATCCCTCCACGCTTTTGGTTTGCTTTGATACCAAGAAGCCTGCTGGAAATACCAACATTGGAAAGGTTGTAAAGAAAGCGAAGAATGTAGGATTTCATGAATTTGAACGTATGGCTGATTACCTGATACCCGATTGGGTGATTGACTGGGTTCGAAGCCATCACTCCAAAGAAATTGAGCCGGCAGCAGCCCAGCTGTTGTCTCAGTTTGTGGGCAATAATTTGCAGTTACTGTCCACAGAAATAGATAAAGTGTGCACTTTTGTGGACACTTCTGATACCGTTTCAGAAGCCGATGTAAAAAAAATAATTGGTTCATATCGCGAATTTACGGCCATAGAGCTCAAAGAGGCCATTGTTAAGCGAAATCTGGAACAATCACTATATATCTCGGAACAGATGTTGCAACACACTAAATCAGACACGGGAGAATTAATCCGTCTCGTGGGGTTCTTTAACAGTGTGTTCGTAAATATCTGGCAGATTTTGAGGCTCTCCGAAAAGGGGTTTGCTAAAAATCAGATCCAGAGCGAGTTAGGCATCGGCAGCAGCTGGTACTTTAACAAACTCTGGGATGATGCCTCAGCTTTTCGCTACGGCGATATGCCCCGGATATTTGAAGCCTTGCTGGATGCAGATCGCTCCATAAAAGGGTTCAGCACATTAGACTCCACTTCGATTTTATTCTTCCTGGTCAAGCGAATCATCGGGTAGTATCGATTCGCGCTTAGTGAGAATCGAAACTAAAATTGTGGAGTTTAATAATGAAAGCGTTTCAAGCGACATCAGTTAAGAACTATGACGACGAAGATTTAATGGAGTATTTCCAAAATGGAAAAGAACTGGCTTTTAATGAATTAGTATATCGGTATCAGGATCGCCTCCATAATTTTCTGTATCGCTACACGCATAATCATCAGGACTGTGAAGATCTGGTGCAAGAGACATTTCTCCGTGTTCATAAGAGCAAGCATTCTTACGAGCGCATCGCGAAATTTTCGACATGGATGTATACCATTGCGCTAAACCTTGCCAAGAGTTTGTATAAGAAGAAACAACGAATGTACAAGGTGTCAATTCATAAAGATGAGTCTGACCCCGATGATCGAGAGCTTCTCCTGGAGGATGCTAATATCCTTCAGGATGATGCTCTTCATGAAAAACTGTGCATGGAGCAGCTGGAAAAAGCTCTAATGGAATTACCTGAAGACTTTCGGGAAGTTATAATTCTAAGAGATCTGCAGCAGCTTTCTTACGAAGAGATCTCTGACATTACAGATATCCCAATGGGAACTGTTAAATCCAGAATTAACCGCGGAAGAGCTCAAATCCAGGCACTTATAAAAGATTATGTGCAACTGGGAACATATGCGGCTTAATTAAATTAAAGGGGAGTGAAGACTCATTTAGCAAACTCCCCTTATGAATAATTTTTTAGATAAAGAATACCATCCGGTAATCGAAGATTTCATTGTCGACTTTGTTGATGATGAAATGGGCTCGGTTGAGAGAGAGTCTTTCGAAGAAGTGCTGGTTCACGACGATGATCTCCGTGAGCTGGCATTTTCTGCGAAAGAAGGAAAAAAGTTGTTAGACCAGTTTCGTGAGATTAAAGCCAATGATGATTTCATGGAAAAACTGATGAAAAAAATTAGCTGAGAGCTATTTAATTAAGTCAGCTCTCAAATCATTACATAGTCTTTATACTACTGTGTTGGTATAAGTAGACACCACATGTTAGCCATTGGATGCTTTTCTCCGTTTGCTTTTAGAGTACATTAAACAAATAAAATTTGAAGCTATAGCAGATATCGGGTCACTCATCACAGATATCTGTTTCTTGTCTGTTCAAATTTGAGTCTGACATATTTACTAAATGATTTTTTGCACTTCCTCCATGTTTAGTGAATTTGAAACAGCAGATTCAATCTCTTGTAGATCAGGCAGTTAACATATTTTTTTCTTAGCATTCAGGGAATAGATATTCTTATTCCTTAATCGTTTTTAAATATGCATACTACTTTTTCTCTCCGTGTAAGCTTTATACTTTTTCTCAGTGTGTTTCTAATGATTTCATGTTCCAAAACAGATCAGCGCTTTGAGAAGATCGGGGTAGTGGAAGGCTTTTATGGAACTCCCTGGACTCACGAAGCACGACTAGACATGGTAAGCTTTATGGGAGAGGTTGGTATGGACACCTATTTTTACGCTCCGAAGGACGATCCATACCATCGCGCCAAATGGCGTGAGCCATATGCCGGAGAAAAGCTTGAGGAGTTTAGTGAATTAATCTCAGTGAGCAAGCAGTCGGGAGTAGACGTATTTTTTGCGATTAGTCCGGGTCTGGATATTGTCTATTCCGATTCTGCTGATTTTGCCGCTTTGAATAATAAATTACAGGCTATGGTCGGGCTTGGTGTAGAGCATTTTGCTCTTTTTTTGGATGATGTTCCTGAGGACCTGAGACATGCAGCAGATAAAGAACAGTATGAGAACCTGGCTGCTGCTCATGCCGATCTGATCAATCGCCTTTGGGATAAACTAAAAGAGCAGAATATCGAGTTTGTGGTATGCCCAACTACTTATACTTCTGCATGGGGTAACAGGGATTATATTCAAGAATTGGGAGAGACCATTCCTCAGGAGATTTCCTTATTCTGGACCGGAGAAGATGTAGCCATAGCAAAGATAACGGAAGCTGAAACCCGGGATTGGAAGAGACTCATCCAGCGTAAGCCTCTTATCTGGGATAATTTTCCTGTGAATGATTTTGAGGGTTGGCGTCCCATTCTCGGGCCTTTGAGAGGAAGGAGTCCAAACTTACCAAAAGTAGCCGAAGGCATCATCGCTAATCCAATGGACCGCCCATATTCAAGCATGATTCCATTATATACGGTAGCTGACTATGGAAAAGATCCTGCAGGATATGAACCAGATACCGCTTTGCATGAGGCTGTGACAAGTTTAGCGGGAGAAAAAGCCTTAGCTCATATAATGCCAGTCGTGAAAACATATTCCGATTATGGATGGACGGATAATGAATTTACTCCGGTCTATACTCCGGGAAAACAACTGGATGCAGATCGGTTATATGAAACTCTGGACTCTTTGCAATATCACCTTGAGCAACTAAAAGCCCCAATGTTTTCTGGCAATGACTATGTTCAGCATTTTGTGGCTGAGATCGAACCTTTTATTTCCAAAACCCGGGCTGATCTGGATGAGCTTCTGAAGACGGACAGAAGTTTACCTGACATAACCTCAGGATATGAGAAGAAATGGGAAAATGCCCGGTTTTCTATTCGTCAAGAAGGGGACAAGTGGACAGCAACTTTAGATGTGGATGAGGGTCATTCCAAAAATGAATGGGTAATGATCGTTACTCAATACAAAACCCCTCCGGAAGTATGGTTACAACCGGAAGACTTAATCATTCGCTGGGATCTTGCCAACTCAGACACTGCCAGAGGCGATCACTTTTATCTAACTCCATTTTCCCGAAAAGGAATTTCAGATATCAAAGTTCGCACAATCACTTCCTTTTTTGAACACTTTACCCGCCCATCAAACACCGAAATAACCACACATAAGGAAGATCATAAAGATCATACGAGTTATGTAGTAACCTTTCCGGCTCCTGAGCAAGATAGCGTGCGATTCAATGTTTTTGTGAATCCGGGATATATGTTATCCAAACAGCCGTATTTAGGAAATCCCTTTACTTATCCGGTTCTGGTTAGAGGGTAAGTTTCCCAAATTGATGGATGCATGTCTGTTGAGAATCGCTTTTCTTTGATTCGAACATTCATCAAATAAAAATCTCTTGGCCTCAGGATCGAAAAAAGTAATATATGCTGCTCTTATTGGTAACGGACTCATTTCAATCACTAAATTTGTTGCTGCTGTAATTACAGGCAGTTCGGCAATGATGTCGGAAGGCATACACTCGGTGGTAGATACAGGTAATCAGGTTTTGTTACTTATGGGTTTGAAAAAAGCCAAAAAGCCAGCAGATGCTGAATTTCCATTTGGCCATGGCAAGGAAGTTTATTTCTGGAGTTTTGTGGTGGCCATTATGATTTTTGCGGTAGGTTCAGGAATTTCTATTTATGAAGGGATTCACAGCTTATCCGATCCCCATGAAATCTCTAGCCCCATGGTAAATTATATCGTGCTTGGGCTGGCTATGATCTTTGAAGCTTTTGCCTGGTACTTTGCCTGGAAGGAGTTCAACAAGACCAAGGGCGATCGGAGTTATTTCGAAGCCGTTCGCAAAGAAAAAGATCCAACTACTTTTGTGGTTTTGTTTGAAGATTCTGCGGCCATGCTCGGCTTGGTTGTTGCTTTCATTGGAGTTTTTCTGAGCCAGGTAACGGGAATCCTCATTTTCGATGGAATTGCCTCTATTATTATCGGAGTGATTTTAGGTGGAACCGCTATATGGCTTGCTCATGAAACCAAGGGATTACTCATCGGGGAGAGTGCTGACCTTGAAATCATTGAGGGGATTCAAAAGATGGGTAATGGAATGAAGTCTATTCAAATGGTGAAAGAAGTGCTCACCCTACATATGGGGCCGCAATATATTCTGGTTACTATAAACGCGGATTTCGTTTCGGTTTTGAACTCTGATGAGGTTGAATCCGCTACTGCTGAATTATCTGCAGAGATAAAAAGAACTTACACCAGAGTGAAACGAGTATTTATTGAGGCTGAAGGGGGCTCTAAATAAGCACGACAAAGAAGAGTACGATTTGTACACAAAGGGTATAAAAAGAATAATTATAGTACCGGTATTTCTTATTGGCGATAGCAGAAATCTCATAAATCTGATGGAGAAGGTCGCCCTGCAACTCTTCATCAGAGGCTTCAAGAAATTCGTTGGCGTAGGTTTTTCTGTCTGGTCTTGAAATGATGTCTTTATGATAGATCAGTTTTGAAGTTCCCTGTCCGCCTGAGTGAGTTTTTCTCGGCTTTATAGTCAGAGAGGCGAAAGCCAGAAATAGCACAAAAGAACCCATAAATAGAAACTCCGGGATGTTAATCGTTTCGAGTGCTTTGAATTCGGTAAGAATAAAAGTGGCAGCCACACTGCTCACTAAAAACAAATACCGGATTTTATTATCCGCTAACTTTATGAGTTCCTGTTGATGAAGGAAAATATTCCAGCTGTAATTTAATCGGTCTATACTCTTTGCATTTTCCATACTTATAGATCATAAGTTAGTAGTCAATGAGTTTGTTAAGCATTTTCTCCAGCTTTGAATCAGCCATAAATCCTTCTTCAAGCCCTTTGTCGTGAGGAATAGGCATATCCAGGGAAGCACAGCGCAGAACCGGAGCATCGAGCCATTCAAAGCACTCCTCAGAAATGATAGCTGAAATTTCGCTTAAGGGCCCAAGTGTCAGAGTAGGTTCCTGTAACAGCAACGCTTTACCGGTTTTCTGAACCGTTTGTCTGATAGACTCTTTATCAAGAGGAAGAAGCGTTCTCAGATCCAAAACTTCCAGTGAGGTTCCTTTTTTGTCATATGATTCAGCAGCGGAAAGAGCCCACTGAACTCCCATTCCATAGGTGATGATGGTGGCATCGGAACCCTCTCTTCTGACTTTTGCTTTTCCCAGAGGCTCATAATTTGCTTTGTCAGAAATATTGTCTTTCAGACTTCTATATAGCTTTTTATGCTCAAAAAATAACACCGGATTTGGATCATGAAGGGAGCTGTACATCAAATTCATGGCATCCTCAACTGTTCCTGGTACCACTACTTTTAAGCCGGGAATTTGCATAAACCAACCTTCAACCGATTGGGAATGATAGGGCCCGGCTCCAACACCACCTCCATGAGGTGCGCGAATCGTGATATTAAGGGGAGGAGACCACCTGTAACGGGTTTTCGCAATGTTGTTGACGATCTGGTTAAATCCACAGGAAATGAAATCAGCAAACTGCATTTCTACAACGGGCTTAAATCCTTCCAAAGCCAAACCCATGGCTGCTCCCAAAGCCCCGGATTCAATAATTGGGGTATTCCTGACTCTTTGATGGCCAAATTGCTCTAAAAAGCCTTCCGTGATTTTAAAAACACCTCCATACTCTGCAATGTCTTGTCCCATAATGAGGAACTTGCTGTCTTCTTCAAAAGCTTGCCGTAATGAGGCTTGTATAGCGTCTACAAATCGGTGTTCGTAAGTAACGCCATCTTTATGAGGAGGGAGATTCTCTGGTTGCGAGGCATACACTCTTTCAAGTTCACGTTCTTCGTCAAAAACGGGGTCTGCTGCTGCTAAAGCCTTATTAAGATCCTTTTTAAAGGATGCATCTATTTCTTTTGTGACCTTTTCCAACTCATCCTGAGTAAATAAACCTTCGGATTCTATATACCGTTCGAACCGGTGAATCGGATCTTTTTCAGCCCAGTTTTCAAATAATACATCCGGTACATAATGAGTACCAGAAGCTTCTTCATGGCCACGCATGCGGAATGTTTTGGCCTCGATGAGAACCGGTTCACCTTTTAAAGCGAGTTCTCTGGCTTTGCCAACGGTGTCCATAACTTCAAAAATATTGTTCCCATCAATATTGAAGCCATGCATCCCATAACCTTTGGCACGATCTGATAAATGCTCGCATGCAAATTGCTCTGATGTAGGTGTTGATAGTCCATAGCCATTATTCTCAATAATAAAAACGACCGGCAACTTCCAAACGGCAGCCAGGTTCAAGGCCTCATGAAAATCTCCTTCACTTGTAGCTCCATCCCCACAAAAAGAAAATGCAACGGCTTTTTCTTCCCGCATTTTCATCGCCAACGCAAGTCCGTCAGCTACGGGCATCATAGCAGCAAGATGAGAGATCATCCCGATAATCTTGTGTTCGGGAATACCAAAGTGAAAGGACCGATCGCGCCCCTCGGTAAAACCATCAGCTTTCCCAAACAACTGGCAAAAAAGAGGGTAGAAGGGCACATTCCGAGCCGTGAATACCCCCAGGTTTCGATGCATGGGCAGAATATAATCTTCCGGTTCAGAAGAGAGGGAGACTCCAACTCCAACCGCCTCCTGACCAATCCCCGAAAACCACTTGCTGATTTTATTCTGCCGAAGCAGCATCAACATTCGTTCTTCAATGCGCCGGGGGAGCATTAGGTTTTTGTAGATGTACAGTGCTGTTTCTGCAGAGATTTTTTTATCAGTAATAGCCACGCAGTAAGATGATTAATTAGCAGGTTACCAACCCAACAGATAAGCAAAAATAAGCGGAGCTACAATAGTAGCATCAGATTCAATTATGAACTTTGGAGTGTCTATTCCAAGTTTGCCCCAGGTTATCTTTTCATTGGGAACAGCGCCTGAGTATGAACCATAGCTGGTTGTGGAATCGCTAATTTGACAGAAATAAGACCAAAGAGGTACATCTTCCTTCCCAAGGTCCTGCTCAATCATTGGCACTACGCATATTGGGAAATCCCCGGCAATTCCGCCGCCAATCTGGAAAAAGCCAACTCCGCTGTCTGAGTTATTCAAATACCAATCAGACAGATATATCATGTATTCAATTCCTGACTTCATCGCGTTTGGCTTTGTGCGGCCCTCAATACAATGGGAGGCAAAGAAATTACCACAGGTTGAATCTTCCCAGCCCGGAACAATAACAGGGATATTTTTTTCTGCCGCTGCCATTAACCAGGAATCTTTTGGATCAATCTGGTAGTCATCTTCCAGATCGCCACTCAAGAGCAGATCAAAGAAGTATTCGTGAGGGAAATGTCGATTCCCTTCTTCGGTGGCTTTTACCCAGCGTTTAACCAGGTGATCTTCAATTCGCCGCATGGCTTCTTCTTCCGGTATACAGGTATCTGTTACGCGGTTGAAATGCTGATCGAGGAGATCTTGCTCGTCCTGTGGGCTCAAATCCCTGTAATTCGGAATTCGTTTGTAATAATTATGGGCCACGAGATTGAACACATCCTCTTCCAGGTTGGCTCCGGTACAAGTAATAATATGAACCTTATCCTCCCGTATCATCTCTGCCAGTGATAATCCTAACTCACCTGAACTCATGGCTCCGGCAAGAGTGATCATCATTTTTGCTCCCGAATCAAGCTGTTTTTCGTAGGCTTTGGCAGCATCAACAACAGTAGCAGCGTTAAAGTGTCGGAAATGATGGGTTAAAAATTCTGAAACAGGTCCTTTATTACTCATGAGTTAGCAAATTTATAGCTTAGCATTTTATAGTAAAGTTTGGCAGCCAAAAATTGAGGTGCAGAAAATCCTTCAATTGGGGCGAGTTCAACAATATCAAAGCCGAGCACATTCTTTTGCTGAAATACTTTCTTCAAGTATTTAATCATTGTATTCCAGTTCATCCCGCCCGGCTCTGGGGTTCCGGTCGCAGGCATAATTGAAGGGTCAAAGACATCCAGATCAAGTGTGATATACACCTTGTCGGTAATTTTACTCAGGGAATCATCCATCCAATCCGTTTGGCCATACATATCTTCTGCAAAATAACATTTATTGCGGTCAAGGTATTCAAGTTCTCCGGAATCCATACTTCGGATACCTACCTGTATAAGGTTTGCGTTTTGAGAGGCATCATAGACCGCACAGGCGTGATTGTATGGTGAGCCGTGATACTCAGGGCGGAGATCGGTATGAGCATCCAGCTGAAGGATGGTGATATCCGGATGGGCTTCATAAAAAGCCTTGATAATGCCAATACTAATAGAGTGCTCACCACCAAAGAAAGTGAGAAATTTATCCTTTTTCAGAAGTTCTTTTGTGCTTTTATATACGGCTTCAAACATAGCTTCAGGTGAAGCATCTTCGAGGATGGGGTCTATAATATGAACGCCTTGTTTGTACACCTCACTATCGGTTTCAATGTCATAGATCTCCATGTTCTCTGCGGCATCCAGAAAAGCCTCAAAGCCTTGGTCGGCACCTTTTCCCCAGGTACTGGTTCCATCGTAGGGAACAGACTGAAGCAAGACCCTGGCTTGCTCAAATTCATTGTGACTTCCCTCTATACCTGCAAATAGTTGATTCAATTTAGTCATTGTAACCCAGTATGTTAAGCATATTGTCAACAGTTTGTTCGCCCCGGTAAACATAATCGAAAAGATTGCCGTTCTCGTCCTTATCTACCACGATGTGTTTGGGAGAAGGGATAAGGCAGTGTTTGATTCCACCGTATCCGCTGATGGAATCCTGATAAGCGCCCGTGTGGAAAAAACCAATGTAGAGAGGTTCGTCATCGTCATCCGAATAAGTAGGCAAAAGAACCTGTTGATTGAGCTCTTCTGAATTATAGTAATCAGAATGATCACAGCTGATTCCGCCAATATTTACCCGTTTATACTGATTCTGCCATTTATTGAGGGGGAGGAGAATGAATTTTTCATTGATCGACCAGGCATCAGGGATGGTGTTCATCAGGCTGTTATCAACCAAATACCAAAGCTCGGCATCGTTTTGCTGCTTCTGCTCCAGCACCTGGAAGATGACGGCTCCGCTTTCCCCAACGGTATATTTTCCGAATTCAGTATAGATATCAGGCTCTTCAACATTTTCGTCTTTACAGGCTTCCTGAATATTTCTTACGATTTCGCCGGTTATATACTCATAATCAAACTCAAAGCTCAGGCTGTTCTGGATTGGGAATCCGCCGCCGATATTCAAAGCATTAACAGAAGGAGCAATTTTTTTAATCTTGGTAAACTGGGTTAGAGCTTTCTTGAATTCATTCCAGTAATACATATTATCGCTTACACCCGAATCCACAAAGAAGTGGACCATTACCAGTTCAACCTGATCATTTCCTACAATTCTTTCTTTTACAAAATCCAGGATTTCACGCTTATTAATACCCAGCCTGGAGGTGTAATATGATGCCTGCGGATCTTCCTCAATAGAAATCCGTAATCCAATTTTGATGGGCTGATCCAGATCCAAAGCCATAATCTTATCCAGTTCCCGGGCGTTATCCAGTACACAGATTGAATTCCGAAAACCTTCTTTATTCAGCCGTCCAATTTTTTTGATGTAATCATCCGTTTTGTATCCATTATGGACAATAGTTTTATCCTGAGAAAAAACACCCTTTTTGTACAGGTTGTCAATCAGATCAATGTCAAAAGCTGAAGATGTTTCCAGAGACACATTCTCTTTAAGAGCGGTTCTAACCACATGATTGAAGTGACAGCATTTGGTGCAATAACAAAATTCGTATTTACCAGAGTAGTTGTTTTCAGCTATCGCTTTATTGAAGTATGTGCGGGATTGTTGAATTTTCTCTCTGATTTTTGGAAGATAGGCAAGCTTAAAGGGGGTGCCGTATTTATCAATAAGGTGTTTAAGGTCTACATTATTGAAATTTAGCGTACCATCAACCAGGTTAAAACCATTCTGAGGGAAGTGATACGTCTGATCGATTAATTCGTAATAGTTATTCTTCATTAAATAATAAGGGGTTTAAAAACGGAATAATGTAAATCAAAGGGGCGACTAATATAAAATATAATTCACTATTATTTTTAACCCTGATTATGGGTTTTGACAATTTGTTAATAAGGGTTGATGAGAGTTTTATAAAACATTTAAAAGAGCATAACATTGATTTTCTTTAAAAATATGTATCTTTATTTCTGCTTTTAAAAAAGAAAGTATCATCGGCTTTCATCAAGCCAAGAAATACATTTTCGCTTTTAGTTAAGAAGCACATTCACTGTACTTTTAATTTCAGACCTGTATAAAGATTGGAAGCACTTGGCCGACAGATTTTAGTAGAATTTTATGATTGTGAAAGCGCAAAAATTAATGATGTAGAATACATCGAAGAAGCGATGCTCAGCGCAACCAAAGCTGCCCGGGCAACTATCATTTCGCACAACTTCCACAAATTCAGTCCTTATGGAGTAAGCGGTATGGTAGTGATTGCAGAGTCTCATGTAGCCATCCATACATGGCCTGAGTATAACTATGCAGCTGTAGATATATTCACCTGTGGTGATACTATCGACCCATGGATAATACAAGAGTATCTTAAAGAAGCATTTGGCTCTCAAAATGTGAGCAGTATGGAAATGAAACGTGGTTTATTTAAAGTACCACAGGGCGAAAAATTACTCTTCAAGCCTACGGTGAATGTTCAGGAGAATTGACTGACACATAGATATATCTCGAGGAATTAGTTCAGCGTTATTCGTTTTATGGATAACGTTTTACCGAATAATGAAAAACGATTAATACCACCATGCCCATCCAATTCAATGAATTTTATCACGAGAAAACTGGCTTAACCATTGGTCTGGAGAAACTGTTATTTTCTGAACAGACGGACTATCAGTTAGTGGAAGTCTATGAAACGGATACCTGGGGGAACCTGATGACCATCGATGGGATGGTGATGCTTTCTCAAAAAGATGAGTTTGTGTATCATGAAATGGTGGCTCATCCGGTTATGTTTGCCCATCCGAACCCGGAGAAAGTGCTCATTATTGGTGGTGGAGATGGAGGAACGGCCCGGGAAGTGCTCAGGCACCCATCCGTAAAGCATCTGGATTTGGTGGAGATTGATGAAGCTGTGGTTCGTGCGTCCAAAGAATTCTTTCCGGGAGTTGGGGCATGGGGTGACGCTCGCTTAAATGTGTTGTTTGAAGATGGCATCGCTTTTGTAAAAGCAGCCAGGGCCAAGTACGATGTTGTGATAATAGATGGGTCAGATCCTGTTGGTCCGGCTGAAGGATTATTCGAGAAGGAATTTTTTCAATATTGTTTTGATGCACTAAAGGAGGATGGAGTGCTTTCGGCTCAAACGGAATCTCCCTGGGTGGCAGACTATCACAAGAGTATGAAACAGGTATTTGATGCTTTAAATGATGTATTTACTGAATCTGATATGTATTTGGGCTACATACCGTTATATCCGGCAGGAATGTGGTCTTTTGCTTATGCATCCAAAGGAATTAAAGTACAGGCTGAGGATGTATTGACTAGAGTAGAAGAGGGACTGAGCAGTTTTGGGAATGAACTTAAATACTACAATAAAGCCGTTCATCAGGGAGCATTTGCTCTGCCTAATTTTGTAAAGGAAATTATTCAGTAGGCTTTTTTTGTGAAGGGTTGAACCTCTTCGGTTGTGTACCCGATGCTTCAAGAGATTTTTGTAATAGTCTATTCTATTTTATTTAGCAGATAGGTTTTGATACATTCTAAGAGAACCCTTAAAAATAACTTAGAGAAGAGGTTGCATGAGGTTTTCAATATATCCAAACACGGGAATTCTCGTTGTAATCCTAGTATTTTTTTCAGCTTGTGATTTGATTACTAAAGATCAAACGCTTGAAGTTCCTGAGCCGGTAATTGTCAGTGCACAAGATATTCCTGTCGATATATATGCTTCAGAAGATGTCTATTTCCTTGTTCGTTATGATTCCACGATGAATAAGTGGGAAGAAGGAGCTGGTTCTATTTTGGAAGAGCTAATAAAAAGTAATTTTCATCCACAACAAGCATGGTTTCCGATTGGTGTAACCCGCTGTATGGCACCGAACGTGCATGAAGCATTCATTGTACAGCTTGAAAAGCCAGATATACAAATTCTGGAGAATGGCTTTATTACAGATACCGACTCTCTAAATTTAAATTGTGGTATTGAAGAATTTAAGTACTACTCCTTTTAGTGACATTTCATTTTAACCAGTTCTGATTCTCAGTCTCAAAACCTCTAAGGCCGAATAAACAGGACTTCTTTTTCAGTGATTATCGGCTCAATCCGTTTCATCCGTGTTCTATTCTATTCCCTGCACAAGTTTTAAAAAGAATGTAGATTTGGGACATGTTATCGAAAGCTGGTTTCTTCTCTTTACTGATCTGTTTGCCCTTGCTGGCTTTTGCCCAAAATTCATCTATGGATTTCCGTGTATTTGAAGGTGGAAAACAAATCCAGCTTCCCGATTCTGTGCAGGCACAACTTATACAAAGTCAAAACTCAGTTGAACAAATCCTGATTCGGTGGTTGTCGGCAGAAGGATACTTAAACGCTTCCGTTGATCGTATTCAGGGAAATAAAGCGTTTATCAACCGAAACTGTGAATTTGAATTGAATGAAATACAAGTCACATATGCGGGTGAGCTGGATTCTTCGGTTGTTAATCAATCCGAAATTCCATTTTCAAATCAGGCTCTAAGAACAGAGATTGCAGAACTCATTTATCAGCTGCAGGATCAGGGCTTTCCTTTTGCAGAAGCTTCCATTATTTCGCTAAAGCCGGATTCTGTTAGCTGTACAGTTGAGGCTGAGGTAGTAATTGAAACAGGTGCTAGAATTGAACAGTCTGAAATCTACTTTTCTGGTGCGAAAGTTAACTCACAGGATTATCTGAGAAAAATCTCCAGATACAATTCTTCCAGAGTTATTACACCTGATTATCTCAGATATTTGCGTTCAAACCTTAACTCAAGCGGATTATTTAATGCTGTTGAACCGGCTCAAATCTATCTTCGAAATGGAGAGCCTGTCATTATTTTTCAGATGGAAGAGCGCTCATTGAATCAGTTTGATGGATTAATCGGATATGTGCCGGATGCTGCCGGGAACGGGCAAATTGTAGGTGATGCAGAACTTTCGCTGTGGAATGTGCTTACCCAGGGCAATGGCTTTGATTTCCGCTACCAGCGCTTACGGCCGGAAACGAGTCAGCTCAACCTGGGAGCTTCACAGGATTGGATCGGGAATATTCCAGTGGGAGTTTCAGCGGGATTCCAGCTGTACCAAAACGATACCACCTATCAATCCCGGGATTTTGAACTGGATGGATATTATCTGATGGGGGCGGGATTTAAACTAATGGGTGGAGTGGGATTCCAGAGTACGACTTCCGGAAATAATTTGCCTGTGGTCATAGAACCAGACGGACAAAAGCGAACGGCCCGACTCGGTTTTGAATACACCAATCTCGATCGTTACGATGTGCCCACTTCGGGAAGTTCTGTTCGGTTAATGCTTGGTATCGCAAATAAAGATCTGTCAGAAGATTCCAGCAGCTCCTTCACTCAGAACATACTCGAATTAACTGTCCGGAATTACATCCCCATTTTTGAGAAAAGCGTGATTGCTACCTCTTTACATGGGTTTTTGCTGGAATCAGAGAAAATAACTACCAACGACTTAACCCGATTCGGGGGAGCCAATTCCTTTCGGGGCTATGCCGAACAACAGTTCCGTGCGGGAACGATGCTTTGGGGAGATGTGGAATACCGATTCTTACTCAACCGGCAGTCTTACTTGTTTGGTTTTGGTGCAGTGGGAGGTTATCAACGGCCGAAATTGTTAACCGAGATGAGCAACGATTTTCGAATCACAGATTATTTATTCTCCACAGGATTTGGCCTCAGCTACCAAACTCAAATCGGCCGATTGAAATTTACCTATGCGATTTCACCAGAAGAATCCATAGGTAATGGGAAGGTACATTTTGGGATAAGGACGGAGTTGTAGGTTTCGTAATTTTCATCCTCCGAATACACTCGAAGGATCTTCAAATTGTCTGATTTCCAAAACGGAATATTGAATATCCAAGTTGAGTATATGGATAATGGATATTCATTATGGGCTATTTCGAGGCTTGTTCTGCGCCCCAAAGACTATTATATTCAACTCGAATTTATTGAATGCTTATAAAGAAAGACCGAGGGATGGGCCCGATGACGTCTTGGCAACCACTTCTGAAAAGGGGCAGGTGCCAAATCCCACTCAGCTATACGTATGCTGAGGAAGATAAGCGAGCTAATCACTCTCCGCTCTTTCTGCTTAAGCTAATCCAACATCGAAAGAGTGAATATAAAACAAGCATTACAAGATCGAATTCTGATTCTTGATGGCGCCATGGGCACCATGATTCAGCGTTATAAGCTAGAAGAAGCTGATTTCAGGGGTGAGCAGTTCAAAGATCATACTGATGATCTTAAAGGGAATAATGATTTACTAAGTCTGACCCGGCCCGATATCATTCAGGCTATACATGAAGAATACCTCGAAGCCGGAGCTGATATCGTGGAAACCAATACCTTCAGCGGAACCCGTATCGCCCAGGCCGATTATAACCTGGAGCATGTTGTTTATGAGTTGAATCTGAAGTCAGCCGAGATTGCCAAAAAAGCTACCGACAAGTTCACCAAACAAAACCCGGATAAGCCACGATTTGTAGCAGGTTCGATGGGGCCAACAAACAAGACAGCTTCTATATCGCCAGAAGTTACCGATCCGGGCTATCGGGCTGTTACCTTCGATGAACTGGCAGAAGCTTATAAAGAACAAGCTAAAGGATTGATGGATGGCGGAGCGGATTTACTGCTTGTAGAAACCATTTTCGATACACTGAACGCTAAAGCCGCTCTTTTTGCCATACAGGAGCTTTTTGATGAGCGCGGTGAGGAACTACCCATCATGGTTTCAGGTACGATTACCGATGCCTCCGGAAGAACGCTTTCAGGTCAAACCGTGGAGGCTTTTTTAATTTCCGTATCTCATGCACCCATCCTAAGTGTAGGTTTCAATTGTGCGCTGGGAGCGAAGCAGTTACAGCCATACCTCCAAAATCTGGCAGATAAGTCTGATTTCTATGTTAGTGCTTATCCCAATGCCGGACTACCAAATGAGTTTGGGGAATATGATCAGGGACCAGAGCTTATGGGTAAAGAAGTGGAAAAATATCTTGAAGATAATCTGGTGAATATTCTCGGTGGGTGTTGCGGGACTACTCCCGCGCATATTTCAAAAATGGCCGAATTGTCCCGGAATTATGAACCTCGAATTCTTAAACGCAAAGACGCAAAGCTCGCGGAGTCGTGAATTGAATATGAAGATCTTTGGTAAAATTGAACAGAGAATGAATCAATCACTCGAAAACAGCCTTACAGTTAACCCTTTAACCTTTGCGCAACTCTGCGCGTTCTGCGATTAAATATGCAATCACTACCTCTACAGTTAAGTGGGCTTGAGCCTCTTGTTATTACAAAGGATTCAAATTTTGTAAACGTAGGAGAGCGTACAAATGTAACGGGTTCAAGAACTTTCCTGAATTACATAAAGAATAAAGAATATGATAATGCACTGAAAGTAGCGCTGGATCAGGTGCAGGGCGGGGCGCAGATTCTGGACGTCAACATGGACGAAGGAATGCTGGATAGTGCTAAGGAAATGACTAACTTCCTCAATCTCATCGCCTCCGATCCTGATATCGCAAAAATTCCCATTATGGTTGATTCCTCAAAGTGGGAAGTGATCCTGGCGGGACTCAAATGTATTCAGGGAAAAGGAGTCGTGAATTCCATCAGCCTCAAGGATGGCGAGGAGGAGTTTCTGCGACGTGCTAAAACTATTCGTCGGTTTGGAGCAGCAGTTATATGCATGGCTTTTGATGAAGAAGGTCAGGCTGATACACTGCCAAGGCGAAAGGAGATTTGTGATCGTGCCTACAAACTACTCACCAAAGAAGTGGGCTTTGACTCATCTGACATAATTTTAGATCCTAATATCTTTCCGGTAGCAACCGGGATGGATGAGCATCGTCGCAACGCACTTGATTTTTTTCATGCCGCTAAATGGATACGTGAGAACCTTCCCGGAGCTCATGTGATTGGTGGTGTAAGTAACGTTTCTTTCTCTTTCAGGGGGAATAATCGCGTTCGTGAGGCCATTCACTCCGCTTTTCTATATCACGGTATTCAGCACGGAATGGATATGGGAATCGTCAACCCAACTCAATTGGAAGTGTATGATGATATTCCCGAAGATCTGTTGGAAAGAGTAGAGGATGTACTTTTTGATCGAAGGGATGATGCTACAGAACGATTGCTGGAAATAGCTGAAGAGTACAAAGGCGAATCTTCAACAACCAAAAAGAAGACTGACGACGAGTGGCGTAAAAAACCAGTGGAGGAGCGGCTAAGCCATTCATTGGTAAAAGGAATTAATGATCATGTAGAAGAGGATGCGGAAGAGGCCCGGCAAAAATATGGAAGTCCGCTGGAAGTTATTGAAGGTCCGCTCATGGACGGGATGAATATAGTGGGCGATCTATTTGGAGCCGGGAAGATGTTTCTGCCCCAGGTGGTTAAAAGTGCCCGGGTAATGAAACAAGCCGTGGCTTATCTTACTCCATACCTGGAAGAAGAAAAAGCGAAAAACAAAGATACCAGTGAGCAGCCCAAAGTTTTACTCGCTACGGTAAAAGGGGATGTACATGATATTGGAAAAAACATTGTGAGCGTGGTATTAGCCTGTAATAATTACAATGTGGTTGATCTTGGGGTAATGGTGCCAGCCGATAAAATTCTTGATGAAGCTGAAAAGCATAACGTAGATGCTATTGGTCTAAGCGGGTTGATCACACCATCCCTCGATGAAATGATTCACGTTGCGCGTGAAATGAAGAAGAGAAAGATGGAACTGCCTCTGCTGATTGGTGGAGCAACGACCTCACGCCTTCACACAGCTGTCAAAATTGATCCGGAGTACGATGGCTCCATTATTCATGTGCTGGACGCATCACGGGCTGTTTCCATAGCCGGTGATGTGATTAGTAAACAGCGAAAAGATGGTGTTCGGCTGGAAGTGAAGAAAGAGTACGAAGAGCTTCGCAAACAGCACGAAAGCCGGCAAAATCAAAAAGAGCTTTTGAGTTATGAAGAAGCGAAAGCCAATAAAACAGAAATAGATTGGGAAGGGTATAAGCCACCCAAACCATCATTTTTAGGAACAAAGACTTTTGAAGATTATCCGATTTCGGAACTTAGAAATTACATCGACTGGTCGCCTTTTTTCAGAACCTGGATGCTGACCGGAAAGTATCCGGATATTTTGGAAGATGAGGAAGTGGGAGAGCAGGCTCAGTCTTTATTTGATGATGCTCAGGAGCTTATTGATCGTATTGTTGAGCAAAATTTACTGAAAGCAAAGGCTGCCATAGGCTTTTATTCTGCAAATAGTTACGGAGATGATATAAAGATTTATGAAGGTGATAATCAATCCAAAGAACTTACCGGATTTCACTTTTTAAGGCAGCAGACCAAGAAGAGGTCAGGTCAGCCTAATTCGTGTTTGTCAGATTATATCGCACCACAGGAAACCGGAATTACAGATTACATAGGATTTTTTGCTGTTACTGCTGGATTGGGCATTGAAGCGATCATTGATGAATACAAGAAAGTAAATGACGACTATAATATTATTTTGGTGAAAGCCGTGGCCGATCGGCTTGCAGAGGCTTTTGCTGAACGGATGCATGAAAGGGTTAGAAAGGAGTTCTGGGGCTATTCGGACGAAGAGAACTTCAGTAATGAGGAATTGATTGCCGAGGCGTATTCCGGAATCCGGCCTGCACCTGGTTATCCAGCCTGCCCTGATCATACTGAAAAACGCATTTTATTTGATTTGCTTGAAGTTGAGAACAATGCTGAGATCAAGCTCACTGAATCATTTGCCATGTATCCTGCTTCCTCAGTGAGTGGAATTTATTTCTCTCATCCTCAATCAAGGTATTTCAGGGTAGGGAATCTCGGGGAAGATCAGGTTATTGATTACGCACAAAGAAAATCATCTACGAAAAAGGAAGTCGAAAAATGGCTTTCTCCAATTTTAGACTACGAGCCAGCTAAGGAATGAAAGTAACTGAACATATTGAAAAAGCGAATGGTGATACACTATTCTCATTTGAAGTTTTACCGCCACTTAAAGGTCAGAATATCCGGTCTTTATTTGATCATATGGATCCATTGATGGAGTTTAATCCCCCATTTGTGGATGTAACCTACCATCGGGAAGAGTTTGTGTACAAGAAGCGTGAAAACGGTCTTCTGGAGCGCAAAACGGTACGTAAACGTCCAGGTACGGTGGGCATCTGTGCGGCCATTCAAAATCATTATAAGGTAGATGCTGTACCACACATCATTTGTGGTGGATTCACCAAAGAAGATACCGAGAATGCTTTAATTGACCTGAATTTTCTAGGCATCGACAATGTACTACTCATTCAGGGAGATACACGGAAACCAGAGCGTGAGTTTGTTCCAGAGCCCGACGGTCATGCCTATGCATCAGAGCTTATCGAGCAGGTTGTGGATTTGAATAATGGTATTTATCTGGATGAAGAACTTGAAAATGCCAAGCCATCCGATTTCTGCATCGGTGTGGCCGGTTACCCGGAAAAACATTTTGCGGCTCCCAATATGCAAACGGATTTAAAATATCTGAAGCTGAAACAGGATATCGGTGGCGACTATATTGTTACTCAGATGTTCTTTGACAATCAGTGCTATTTTGATTTTGTAAAGAAATGCCGGGAAGCCGGGATTACACTGCCTATTATTCCCGGATTGAAACCCATTACATCCCAAAAACAGCTAACTATTTTGCCTCAGCTTTTTCATGTAGACTTACCCATGGAGCTTTCTAAAGCGGTTGAAGAATGCAAGAACAGGGAAGAGGTGATACAGGTTGGAATCGAGTGGACTATTCAGCAGTCTAAGGAGCTGATGGAATTTGGAGTGCCAAGCCTGCACTATTATTCAATGGGGAAATCTGCTTCGGTGTATGAGGTGGCTAAGGAGTTGTTTTAATTGGTGTCTAAAGTAAGTATCACATTCTCAGGATTGTCCAGGTTAAATAAAGCCTGAGCTTTTGTATTTGTGCACAAGGGCTCATTTTTAAAGGTTGCTGGTATGAATTGAGAATTCTGAACAGCCCGTAAAGAGGTCTCATCTGCACCCCCGCCAATCCCTTTTGATATGTAAACATCCTGAGCTTCTCCAGTTGCTGTTATCTGGAATATAATTTCAACAGTCCCTTCAATTTCAGCTCTCCGGGCCATTTCTGGGTATTCTCCGGCATTTTCCTTTATGAATTCTCCATTCGAAAAAATGGGTTTTTCGGTTGCTTTAATGAATTCAACCGGAGCTTCACGATCAGTGCATGCCATTACTTCAAATACCTTTTCATCATTTCCATTGGAGCATGAAATGGCAAAAGTCAGTGAAAAGATTAACAGAAGAATTTTATTCATAGGACACTCATTAAAAAATTATCAATGGCCTTCAATTTTTACCTCCAGACACTCTTCAATAAACCGGTGAAGGATTCCCATTTGTTTGTGACCCAGTTTCTGTCCGGAATACGCAACCAAATAAAGGCTCAATAACAAAATAATTAATCCCGGCACAAACCAAAGAATATCGGCGGGGTTACCGAGCGACCAGAGGGAAAGTCCGACCATCAGAATGATCATGGTAGCGAAACCGATGGCGGAGTAGAAGAATACGAACATGGTCCATACCGATGGTTTCGGCCCATATAAACCCCTTACTAAAGTTCCTTCTTCAAGCTCATCAACGGTAATGGTTAATTGAGGTGACCAAAAATGCTGATCTTTTTGTGGTGGATAAATAGTGGCGAAGCCCTTGATGGTTTGTCCTTCACAGGTAGCTTTTTCAGAACTCAATAAAGCTCTGATTCGTTGGTTAATGTCGTCCGGGCTTAGAGATGTTTGTACCTTTATTCGAGGGCGAATGCTGCGAAAATGTATTTGATCGTCCATGCGAGTGCGATGTCTAAATCCACTGCTGATCTTCAATAGCCACGGTTCCTTCTGCCTGGGTTGAACCGGTGTGCAGGGTTGATTTTGGTTCAATCAGCATCACCCAGCATTCTTTTTCTGCAATTGGGAAGTGTTCAACTCCGGCTGGCACGATGTACATTTCGCCTTCTTTCAGAATAACCTCTTTGTCTTCACGAAACTTCAGGTTGAGTTCACCTTTCACGATGTAGAAAAGTTCGTCTTCATTTTCATGGCTATGCCAAACAAATTCTCCCTTGAGTTTAGCCAGTTTCACATACTGATCATTGAGTTCACCAACGATTTTTGGTGTCCAGTATTCGTCAAAGAGACTAAATTTTTTAACTAAGTTAGCCGGAAGAGTCATTTTAAGATACCTTCCAGCGTCTTGTTGAAGTCTTTTTCCAGGGTGGGTTCAAATTTTTTACCTGTGAGCATTTCAAACAATTCGGCATAGCGGCGATATACCTCCATCCGGAATTCATCCGGGAGATCGGGGAGAGTTTGCCCTTCAAGACCCTGAAAATCATGCTCCATCAGCCATTCCCGCAAAAACTCTTTGGACAACTGTTTCTGGCCTTCATCCTGAGCCTGACGTTCCTCATATCCATGCAGGTAAAAATATCGGGAAGAGTCGGTAGTGTGCACTTCATCAATCAAAGTTAGTTCGCCATTATATAATCCAAACTCATATTTAGTGTCAACAAGAATAAGCCCCTGTTCGGCGGCAACTTTGGTTCCCTGTTCAAAAAGGGCGAAGGCTGCATTTTTAATTTCATTCCATAAAGCTGGCTCCACGATTTCCCGGGAAAGAATTTCTTCTTCAGAAATATCCTCATCATGGCCTTCCTGAGCCTTTGTGGCAGGAGTCAGAATAGGGGTTGGGAACTTGTCGTGTTCTTTCAAACCTTCGGGGAGTTTCACTCCACAAAGCTCACGTTTTCCTGATTTATAAACCCTCCATGCATGTCCGGTGAGGTAGCCGCGAATAACTACTTCAATGGGAACAGGGTCACACTTCTTTGCTATAGTCACATTGGGGTGGGGAACATCAATCACATGAGTGGCAACAATATCTTTCACTTTTTCAAACGAAAAAGCAGCAAGTTGATTCAGGATTTGCCCTTTAAAAGGAATCGCCTGCTTCATGATATAATCAAAGGCAGAGATGCGGTCAGTAACAACAATTCCTAACTTATCATTATCAAGCTGATATACTTCCCGGACTTTACCTTTATAGGGTGCAGGAAGTCCGCTTATATTGGTTTCCGTAATGCAGTTATCAAGCGCTTCGCGGGTAGAAAAATCAGAACTCAACTTCTTATTTAGCTTTTTTATTTTCTGTTGAACCTCGCTGTACCAGCACCGGATTTATGGTGGTTTGATACAATTCATCATTGGGTTTGGTGATAATTTCGGCAAGACGTTTTGTAGCCTGCACACCGATAGTATACATCTTCTGATCGATGGTGGTGAGCTCCAGATACTTACTCAACTTAATGTTGTCGTATCCCATGATGGCAATATCATCAGGCACTTTCATGCCAAGTTTTGAAAGCGCATAAATAGCACCAACAGCCTGCGTGTCATTGGAACAGAAAATAGCCTCTGGAAATCGGCCGAGCTTATCAAATTTATAGATGGCTTCAAAGCCAGACTCTTCGGTAAATCCACCATGTTTGGTAGAATCTCCGCTTATAAACAGAGCGTTGTCAATTTTCATCTTATAATTCTTCAGTGCATCTTTAAATCCCTGTATTCGCTGCAGTGAAGCTCTTGACTCGATGACACTGGTAATCATTCCTATCTCCTCAAACCCTTGCTTAACCAAATGCTCACCCGCCAGATATCCTCCCTGGTAGTCATTAAGCATAAAATAATTGTAAGAGGGATGAGAGGCATTTACCAGCACAGCCGGAGTTTGTGTAGCTTGAATAAGTTCGTGGACGGTATCGCTTACATCAATGGATAAGAGAATAACTGCATCGGCTGTACCGCGATCAAAGAAGTTCTGTACAGCTTCTTCAGGTTGCTTAGAGCCCGTATTGTACATAATGATATCAAGATCCATTTTTTTGATTTCATCTTTTACACCTTTCAGTACCTCATTAAAATAGGGGGTTGTAAAAGAAGGAACCGCAATGGCCAGCATCTGAGGCTCTTTACTCGCAAGCTTACGAGCGCTTACCTGTGGGCGGAAGTTAAGTTCCTTAATCGCTTTCTCAACTTTCTCTTTTGTTACCTTCGATACATTCTCTGATCCGTTAAGTACCCTGGAAACCGTAGAGATTGCAACCTCAGCTCGCTTCGCAACCTCATAAATTGTCACTTTCTTATTCATTATACCTCAATTATTTAGCACTATATACTCGTTGAGCTTAAAAGATAATAGAATTGGATTAACTCAATATAACCATTTTCAAGTTTCAAGTATAAACATCTTCTTTTCAAAATGTTATAAAGAAAAACTGATAATTATCTATTTACAGCGGGAACTTTTTTAAAGCAATTAAGGCTTTAGCAAGAGAGAAACAAATGATTATGATTACGAATATTCTACGTCTGCCATACTATGTATTTCGCCCGCTGTACGAACGTACTTCCTTTCATAAGTCTGTGATTGAGGATTTACAGGATGAACAGCTAAAGGAAGCTTACTCTCATTGCCGGCATATAACAAAGAAGCATGCCAAGACTTTTTATATGGCTACACGCTTTCTTCCCAACGAAAAGCAGCGGGGTATTTTCGCTATTTACGGATTATGCAGATACCTGGATGATTTAGTAGACGAAGCAGAGGATCTCATTCACAATAAAAAAATTACAATTGATCAGGTAGATGAAAGGCTTGAGATGTTTAAGCAACGTCTTATTGATGTATATGATGGGCGTATTGTTGATGATCCAATTCTTACTGCCTTTTCCGATACCCTAAAAAAATATAAGATCTCGATGGAATTGCCATTCTTGCTGATGGATGGCGTTAAGACCGACTTGGTTAAAAGCAGGTTCAGAAATTTTGAAGAGGTTTACGACTACTCTTATAAAGTAGCTTCTGTGGTAGGGTTGATGACCAGCGAGGTGTTCGGCTACGTAGATAGTAAAGCTCTGGATTACGCTGTTGATCTGGGTATTGCCATGCAGTTGACAAATATTTTGCGGGATGTAGGAGAAGACTTACGTCGCGGACGGATTTATATACCACAAAATGAGCTCAAAACTTTTGGAATCACTGAAAGTGAATTGTTTTCCTATACTCTGGATGAAAAGTTCAGGAGCTTAATGGAGTTCCAGATTAAGAGGGCAAGGGAGTATTATTCAAAAGCTGATCTGGGAATTTCTCTGCTATCAAGTGATAGCAGGTTGCCGGTTTATCTGGCCAGACACAACTACGGCCGCATTCTTGATAAGATTGAAGAGAATAATTACAACGTTTTCGATCACAGAGCTTATCTCAATTACACGGAAAAACTTTCGATTTTGCCCCGTGCTTTTCTGGATTTAAATACAGCCAGTTAAAATCTGCTTTTTGCTTGGAGAATCTTTGCGTAAAGTCCTATTATTAGAAAAAAATAAAGCAGGATTTTATGGCGGAAATTAAGAAAGTACTCATAGCTAACCGAGGAGAGATTGCACTTCGGGTTATTCATACTTGTAAGGAGCTCGGAATAAAAACAGTGGCGGTTTATTCTCGTCCTGATGCCCACTCACCTCATGTACTTCATGCAGATGAATCTGTATTTATTGGAGAAGCTGCTTCTTCCGAGAGTTATCTGGTGATTGATAAAATCATTGATGCAGTAAAACAAACCGGAGCTGATGCAGTACATCCCGGATACGGTTTTTTGAGTGAAAACGCAGCTTTTGCCAAACGCTGTAAGAAAGAGAATATCATATTTATTGGGCCAGAGCCAAAAGCGATCCGCCTGATGGGGGATAAAACCGAAGCACGGGAATTGGTCACTAAAGCTGGAATCCCAACACCTCCGGGACTTAAAAGCGAGCTGAAAGATATTGAAGAAGCAAGAAGTGTAGCAGATGATATAGGTTATCCTATCTTGGTAAAAGCTGCAGCCGGGGGTGGTGGTAAAGGGATGCGTATCGTTCACAAAAAAGAAGAATTCGAAGCCAGCATCAAAGCGGCAAAATCAGAAGCCAGAAATGCTTTCGGGGATGATCGTATTTACATTGAGAAATACCTTGAAGAACCCCGGCACGTTGAGTTTCAGATTATGGCTGATACGCAAGGAAACGTATTACATGTTTATGACCGGGAATGCTCAATTCAGCGACGGCACCAGAAGGTGATAGAGGAAGCCCCTTGTGCTCTATTAACGGATGAACTGAGAGCAAATATGGCTAAAGCAGCTATTGAAGCCGCAAAAGCGGTCGATTACGTAGGAGCCGGAACGATTGAATTCCTCGTAGATAAACATCTGAATTTCTACTTCCTCGAAATGAATACCCGTTTACAGGTAGAACATCCCGTAACAGAGATGATCACAGGTGTAGATTTGGTAGCACTCCAGATTTTAGTTGCTGAAGGAAAAGAGTTACCAATCAAACAGGAGGATTTATCAATAAACGGACATGCCATTGAGTGCAGGATTTACGCTGAAGATCCAACTGAAAACTTCTTGCCAAGTACCGGACTTCTGAAAAAACACCGAGTGCCAACCGGTTCGGGTATTCGGGTTGATGCCGGAGTGGAAGAGGGGCAGCAGATTACCATTAATTATGACCCCATGATCTCCAAACTCAGTGTACACGGTCCGGACAGAGAGGCAGCACGCAAGAGGATGCTACGGGCTTTGAATGAGTATGAAATAGCAGGTTGCAGAACCACGATCCCATTTTGTGAATTTACCCTAAGGCACCCGGCTTTTATCGAGGCAAAATATGATACCCATTTCGTTAAAGATCATTTTAAACCTGAAGAAATGCAGGAAAAGTTGCCCGCTGATGATATTGCACTTGCGGCATCGTTACTGAAACAGAATAATCAATCACAACCAGAGACTGAAGCTTTGTTGGAAAACGGAGTTGGAGAATCAACACTTTGGTGGAAAAACAGAAAAGGACAGCAGTAAATTGAAATCTAAAGAAGAGAAAAAGAAGCTTTTTAAGAAACTAGAAAATTTAGCAACGGAGAAAAGAAATTCATCAACACTTGAAATAGACTTAGCTTCAGCAGGCGAAATTGCAAGACTCATAAATGCGGAAGACCAGAAAGTAGCCCACCAGGTTGAAAAAAAACTGGATGTAATAGCTGATGTTATTGAATTGGTAAGTGATGCCTTTCAGATGGGGGGTAGACTGCTTTATTTTGGAGCAGGAACAAGTGGCAGGCTTGGAGTGCTTGATGCAGCTGAGTGCCCGCCTACATTTGGAGTTTCTCCTGAAAAGGTGGAGGGATTTATAGCGGGTGGCAAAGACGCTATGTATGTAGCCCAGGAAGGAGCTGAGGATTCAGAAGAAATAGGAGCTCAGGCTGTTGATGGTGCTAACGTTGCTCCGCCAGATGTAGTTTGTGGTTTGGCTGCCAGCGGCCGAACGCCTTATGTGCATGGAGCTATTAAAGAAGCATCCAGGCGAGGCTGTAAAACCATTTTAGTAACTACAGTTCCGGCTGATCAAATTGAACTGGATGTTGATTATTTGATTGATGTACCTGTAGGGCCAGAAGTTATTATGGGAAGCACCCGTATGAAAAGCGGAACTGCCCAAAAAATGGTGTTGAATATGATTACAACAGGAGCCATGATTCGTCAGGGTAAGATCTATGAAAACGTAATGGTAGATCTGATGTTGACAAATGAAAAGCTTGTAGAAAGAGCGAAGCGGATTCTGATGATATTTTCTGATGTTGATTACGATACCGCAGAAACACTTTTAGACCAAACGGGTGGACATGTCAAAACTGCTTTGCTTATGGCCTTGGGAAATATGGGGGTGAACGAAGCAAAAAATCTGCTAAGTGAGAATGGTGGTTTTGTGAGAAAAGCACTTTTAAATATTAATAAATAAAATGAGACGGCTATTCAGTATTTGGGTGTTTAGCTATTTCACCCTGCTTTTTCTCGTATTCTTTGTGATTATACTGGCCGTCTTTCTGGTTACTTTTCCTTTCGACAAGTATCGGAAGGCTCCAAATTTTACACTTTCTTTAATGGCGAGATGCATGATGAAAGCCAGTTTTGGGTGGAAAATGGAGTTCGAAGGAACCGAAAAATACGATCCATCAGAACCAACCATCTTTGTTTCAAACCACCAGAGCTTTCTGGATATGGCATTTATTTACCATTTGCCATGGAAAATGAAATGGGTTTCAAAGAAAAGCCTCACCTATATTCCGGTTATGGGCTGGCTGGTGTGGCTAACCGGACATCTAACCATAAACCGCTCCAGTAAAACAGCACTTAAAAAACTGGATAATTTGATTGAGCCATTAAGAGATCTGGTTCCGGTAATGATTTTTCCGGAAGGAACACGCACAATGGATGGTGAACTAAAACCGTTCAAAAATGGGCCATTCCTTCTTTCTAAAGAATATGGCTTTAAGTTACAGCCAATGGTAATCGATGGTGGCTTTGACGCAATGCCGTCTGGTTCAAAAAACCTGAATCCTAGCGCCACATTCAAGCTGAAAGTTCTCGGTGCCATTGATCCGGCTGAATTTGAAGATATGAAAGAGCTCAAGGACCATACCCGGGAACTCATGAAACAACACTTAACAGAATTAAGACGCACTTGATCAATAAACTTCGAGACATTTACTTCGATGAGCTTGAACATGAACATCGGTTCATGCTGTCTCTAATATGTGCGGAGTTGATTATTATTTGCATGCTCAAATTTTGGCCCATTGAACCTAATGCTGTCAAAGAATATACTGACACTTTTGCTGAAGAAGTGGTTTATATCGAGAATTCCATTGTGACCCGCCAAACATCTGCCCCGGCTGCACCTCCAAAACCGAGAGTTCCTGTACCTGTTCCAAACGATGAAATTATAGAAACAGAAGTCAATTTCCCCGACATGGATGACCTGCTTTCTAAATATGAGGCTGAAGGGGAAGAAGGTTTTTCTGAAACTCAGGGAGAAGGAGAGTTTGTAGGAAGCCCGGATCAGGCTGTTGGTTTGGTGCGAATAGTAGAACCAACTGTTCCTGAAGCTGCCAAGCAAGCAAATATCAAAGCCCGGGTGCTGGTTACTTTTCTAGTGGGTATAAATGGACAGGTAGAGGATTATTACATCTCAGAAATCCGTGTTTTCGACAAAGATGGAAATTATGAAGTTGTAAATCAGATTGGATACGGCATCATGGAAGCGGTACTTCAGGCTGCAGGGAAATGGCGATTTACCCCAGCCAGGGATAATGGAAGGCCCGTAAAAACGTATGTTCAAAATAGTTTTAATATTGGTTTCTAATTACGTTGATATAGGGTATAAATACTTCTATCTTAGGCGCCCTTCGATAAGGCTTTTCATCTAATTTCAAACGGAGAGGTGCCAGAGCGGTCGAACGGGCTCGCCTGGAAAGCGAGTGTGCCCCTTACGGGGTACCGAGGGTTCGAATCCCTCCCTCTCCGCCATTTTTTGCCCATCTGTTAACGTCTCATTCTTCTAAAAATCCTTATACTTGGATCATGAAAAGATTAGAAACTAAGCACATCGATTTATGGCCGGATGATGTAATTCTTGGAGAAGCGGAAATTAATGCTGCTGGCTCGTTAGATATCCTCACAGAAGACGAGCGAAAAGAATATGAAAGTTTTTCTAGCAACAATCGTAAGGCTGAATATGTAACAGCCAGACGTTTATTCAGACATCTGTTAAACGATTTAAACATATCATCTGACCAAGTAGATTTGGTGAAAGAAGAACTCGGGAAACCTTACGCCCGCCATGGAAAGGAGCTAATCTATCTGAGTTTTACACATTCCACAAGTAAAGTATATTGTGCGCTTTCTGTTTCAAAAAATATAGGCCTTGATGTTGAACATGTTGACCGGCAAATAAATGAGGCGGTGGTGCACAGAATTCTTAATGAGCAGGAGAGAGAGAGCCTGGCTGCAGAAAAACCAGTAAAGCTTTGGACGATTAAAGAAGCTGCCGTAAAATGTTTGGGAACAGGGCTTAGAACAAATCTTAATGAACTCACCATTATAAAAAATCAAAAAAACCGCTTTTCTGTAAGATTTAACAATGATAAATTATTTGAAATTTGTAGTTTCAGGGTAACAAACCATCAGATAGCATTAGCTTATCAAAGCAAACATATTTGACAAAAGCTCGGAAGTATCATTTCTCAGGAAAGAGGGGAAGGTATCTCCGGGCTTTTTTGTTTTTTTAAATGAAATATCATCATCAGCACACAATTATGGATGTTCAAAGTCTAACACAGCAGCAGATTCAGGAACACATTAAAAATGCTAAACACTTAAACACCAATTCCGAACATGTTCGGATGCTTTTTGTGCCCAATAATATTGGTGAGCATAACTTCGGGGAACTGTGTACAACTTATAAAACCGTGGTAAATCAAAAGTTTGATACGGTTGTAGTAATTGAATCATATACGGGGCATTTGAAAAAAAAGCTGGCCATGCCTTCCAATCGGGTATTCGAAACCCGCTTTGGTGAAGTACCCGTTAATGATTTCCTGAGAAATGAATTCTGTGATGAAGAAGACGACTTTTTTATTGCTGATGAAGGTTACAGTGAAGAAATGAGCCTGTTTACCCAACTTCCGATCTTACAAGCTTGTTTTACAGATTTTGAAGTAGTAAGCCTGCAGATTGGTGATTATGATCCGGCGATTATTCGTGAATTAGCCTATACACTGGACGAACTTTTACTTAACAGAAACGCACTCATTGTTTATTGTTGTGATGTTCCCGCTTCAAATCCTGAAGAATTGGAGAAGCTGCGTTCGCTGGTAGTCAACAACAAGGAATCAGGTCTTATGCATTATCTGAATAGCAACGAGAAGACGGTGAAAGGAGCTCGCGCTTTTATGAGCGGAATTCTGGTTGCACGCTCCTGGGGATATGATGTGGAATTCCTGGATCATATTGAATCCGCCTCCCACATTTGTGGATATGCCAAAAGAACTGAACCTCAAATGGTCTGATTATGGAAAAGCCCCGCATTACCATAATAGGATTGGGAAGTGTGGGTACAGCATTTCTAAATGTGCTTTCAGAAGCTGGTTACCAGGTTTTATCTGTTTATAACCGTTCTGAAATTGATCCCGATCTTATTAAGAAATTTCCGAATACCATTTTTACCAAAGGACTGCCAAAGGAATCCGGAGAACTTGGGGATATCATTTTTATTACCGTATCAGATGATGCCATTGAATCCATATCAGAGGCTTTATCAGAAAGTCTGGCTGCATTAAATGGAAAAATTGTTGCTCATTGTTCAGGAGCACATTCCTCTGTGGTGCTATCTTCAATGCAAAAAAAAGGTGTTTCAGTAGCTTCTTTTCATCCTATGAAAGCCATCACTCCAAAAACGAATTCCTTTGAAGGTACTTGGTTTGATGTGGAAGGAGAAGAAGAGGCCATGCTCAAACTTGAAAAGATAGCTGATAATTTAAAAGCCCATTCTTTTCGGGTTGAACCGAAAGCCAAACCTTTGCTCCATGCCTCGGCTGTTGTGGCATCCAATTATTTAGTAGTTCTTGCTGAGTTGGTTTCAAAAATATCATCTCTGGGTAATGTACCGGAAGAAACAGCCCTGAAAGCAATTACTCCCTTAATGGAAAATACTCTTCAGAACGTTAAAGAATTAGGTGTTACAGAAGCTCTCACAGGACCTATAGCAAGAGGTGATCTAAAAACGGTAAAACAGCACATCGAAAGTTTGAAAAAAGCTCCTGAACTGCTTTCTTTGTATAGAACATTAGGAATTGAGGCCGTTAAAATAGCCGTGCGAAAAACCGGTGATTCCAATTCTCTTGAAGAAATAAGAAAGTTACTGTCTTGAGTTCAAAAAAGACCAGCGATTTTTATGAAAGGGTATATGATGTGGTATCTCAGATACCCAAGGGCAAAGTTACATCCTATGGAGCCATAGCAGGTTATATCGGGGTTCAGTCGGGAGCCCGGATGGTTGGGTATGCCATGAACAATTACCGTAGCTATAATTTAGGCTATGAATTACCGGCACACCGGGTTTTGAATAGACTGGGACAACTTACAGGTCGAGCACACTTTGAAGGAGACACCATGAGGGAACGTCTGATACAAGAAGGCGTTCAATTTAAAGAAGAATACACCGTTGATATAGAAAAGCATTTTTGGAATCCTACAGAACTTAATAAAGAGTCATGATGAAATCAGCAATAATCAGTTTCATACTAATATTTGTGAGCTTTTCATTTTCCGGTGATAAGATTTTGGTAGATGCTACTGCTGATCAGATTATGGCAAAAGTAGCAGAATATGAAGGGGAGAAGCCAGTTTTAATGAATTTTTGGGCAACCTGGTGTGCTCCCTGTATAGAGGAATTTCCATACTTGATGGAATTAAATGAAAAATATGAAGGACAGTTTAAGCTTATTTTAGTTTCTGGTGATTTCAGGGAAGCAAGGGATGAAGCAGAAGTGTTTCTCAAGAAACAAGGTGTTGATTTCGAAACGTACTTCAAGGTTGGAAAAGATAATGAATTCATCACCACCATTTCTAATAAATGGACGGGTGCACTTCCATTCACCATTGTGTATAATAAGGAAGGAAACGTAACGGCCTCATGGGAGGGTAAAGCGGAATTAGAGACGTTTGAATCTGAAATAGTTAATGTTATAAACGAGGATTAAGCCATGAAAAAATTTACTAAACTTATATTGGGATTATCAGCGATAGTGATTTTGACGGCTTTTACCCAAAGTCAGATTAACAATGCTGCGCTAAAAATTGGAGATAAAGCACCACAAATAAATCAGGAAGTTGAAGATACTTCTGGTCGTACTATTACTCTCGCTGAGGTAGCAGGAGAAAATGGATTGCTCGTTATGTTCTCCTGTAATACTTGTCCCTGGGTGGCTAAATGGGAAGATCGTTATAATGGTCTGGCTGATCTGGCTGAAACTAATAATATCGGGATGATCGCCCTTAATCCGAATGAACGAATTCGCGATCGTGGAGAATCTATGGTTGATATGAAAAAGCGTGCTCAGAAGCAGGGGTATAATTTTCCTTATGCATTGGATGAGAACCATATAATTGCTGATGCTTTTGGTGCAACACGAACACCAGAAATATTCCTTTTTGATGAAAATTTAACGCTGGTATATCACGGAGCTATCGATGATAACGCAGACGATGCAGGTGCTGTAGAAGCTGCCTACACAGTAGATGCTATTAACCAGCTAATTAATGGAACTGAAATCAGTACTAAAGAAACTAAGTCGCTTGGATGTACCATAAAGCGGACCAAGTAATTTTACAGAAAAACCCGTAATTTTAAGCCACGCCACAACGTGGCTTTTTTTATTGAATGATATCACCACAAACGATATCTAAATTACAGACTATACAATGCCAACCTGGACACTACATACTGAGTTTAAATTTGATGCTGCTCATTTCATTGAAGGTTATGATGGAAAGTGTGGAAGAATGCATGGCCATTCATATAAAGTAAAGATGACCGCAAAATCGAATAAGCTGAATCCTTCCCAATATTTAGATACACCAGATATGGTTTGCGATTTCAAGGAATTGAAATGGGTGGCCAAAGATTCTGAAAAAGGCGGATTTGATCATGGTTTTTTAAATGAACTAATGCCGGAAAATACCACTGCCGAAAGAATTGCCGAATTTATTCATAAAGAAACAAAAAGCAGGATTCCAGAAGGAATAGAACTTAATGTGACAGTATGGGAAACAGAAACAAGCTGGGTTGAATACACTGATAAAGATGTTTAGAACACAAGATCATACGGATCTAATTATAGATGATAAAGATTATCTGGATGTTGAATATCCGGTGATGGAGCATTTTTATACTATTCAGGGGGAAGGCGCCCATACTGGCAGGGCCTCTTATTTTATCCGCACGGCTGGATGTGATGTAAATTGTTGGTGGTGTGATGTGAAAGAAAGCTGGGAAGAAGAAGGGCATCCAAAGTTGACGGTAAGAGAATTGGTAGACGCAGCAAAGGAAAGCGGTGCACCTTTTGCAGTAATTACAGGTGGAGAACCTCTTTTGCACAATTTATTGCCACTTACCCTCGGATTGAAATCAGCTGGGTTCCAGGTTCACATAGAAACAAGCGGTTCATCTCCATTATCAGGACAGTTGGATTGGATAACTCTTTCTCCAAAGCGGTTCAAGAAACCAACCGAAGAAGTATTTGCGTATGTTGATGAGCTAAAGGTGGTCGTGCTTACCAACAAAGACCTGAAGTGGGCGGAAGAAAATGCGGCTAAGTGTCCTGAAGGCACACGTCTTTTACTACAGCCAGAATGGGAAACTCCAAAATCTATAGACTTGATTGTAGATTATGTGAAAGAAAACCCGGAATGGGGCATTAGTTTGCAGACACATAAATTTTTAAAAGTACCATAATCGAACGATGTCTTTTAGCAACCAATCAGTAATAATTACGGGGGGTAGTAAAGGCATTGGTCTTTCTATAGCTAAGGTATTTGCCCGTAGTACGGAACGTCCAATAGTATTAATTGCCAGGAATGAGCAGGAGTTGGTATCAGCTAAAGAAGAGTGTTTGAATGAAGGTGCATCTCAGGTGCATATCGTTTCTTTGGATATTACTGATGAGAGAAAAGTAGCGGAAATTAATTTCGCAACGTATAACCCCGGAATTCTTATTAATAATGCCGGTTCCTTTTTATTTAAGAAACTAGAGGATACAACCAGGGAGGAGTTTGAATCTCAGTTTCAGATCAATACCGTTGGAGCCTATAATCTTACAAATGCTCTTCTTCCGGAGTTTAAGAACGCGGAGAGGGCTTTGATAGTGAATATAAGTTCAATGGGAGCCTTGAAGGGATTAAAAGAGAGTGGTGCTTATTCAATGTCAAAGCATGCATTATTGGGGTATACACGTTCGCTCCGGAAAGAGCTAATGAGTTCCAATATCGCTGTGACAGCTATTAACCTTGGGCAGACATTTTCAACATCCTGGCATGATGTTGATATTGATAAAACAAAACTTATCGATCCAGAAGATGTGGGAAAGCTTATCATTTCTTTCTCAGAGTTAAGCCCGAGAAGTGTAGTAGAAGAGATTATATTAATGCCTCAGGGTGGAGAAGTGGCCCCAATGTAGAAAAGTTATTAGAAGTTTTTTATAGTACATCCAACCTAACTTAAATTCCGTAACTTAATCTGTGCTAACTTCTGCATTGCAAAAAAGTTGAAATCAGAATAACTTTTTCTGCAAATATTAAGATTTTTTAATTAAGTTTTGTAACAATCGAAAAGACGATCACTCTTGTGATCAAGAAAAAACCAAACAACACTAAATAATTTCTAATTTACTTTGATACAGTTATTACTAAAATTAGTATCAGATAAATTGAAAACAGTTTAACAAACAACAAAACAACACTACATAGGAGATCATCATGGGTCAACAACAATTACTTCTTGTAATTCTCGTAACAATCATCGTAGGTATTGCGACGGTTGTAGCTATTAACACGTTCGGATCAGCTGCTGATTCAGCTAACCTTGACGCAGTTCGTCAGGATATTGCTACTTTCGCTTCTTCAGCTCAGGGTTACTTTATGAAGCCTGAAATGCTCGGCGGCGGCGGCGGTGACTGGGAAGGTATTACCTTCAATACAGTTGCTTTCCCAGCTGACGAAATCGCTAACGGCGGTTTAACAGCAGTAAACGCTAACGGTGTATATACTTTCTCTGCACCAGGCGCTACTGATACTACCTTTACACTTACTGCATATCCAGCTAGCCGTATCGACGGACCGGTTACCTCTTCAGTTTCTTCTGCAACTGGTAACGGACCTCTTACAGCTGATATTGGACCAGGTGGTATTTCTTGGATCGAGAATGACTAATAGATTTTAATCTATATCACAAGTTAAAAATGGCTCCTGCAAAGGAGCCATTTTTTTTACTCCACTCTTATTTTATTCGGAGGTCAAAATGGGAAAAAGAGAACTACTGCTGGTCATTTTAGTAACAGTGCTGGTAGCTATCACCGTTTCTGTAGCTTTTAATACGTTTTCTAAGGGAGAGCTAAATCCGAATAGGTCTGCTACGCTGCAGGGTATGTATGAAGCAATTGGCAGATCCGTAGCCTATTATGAGCGCCCAAGAATTCAAGGAGGCGGTCAGAATTCTTTTGAAGAGGTTACTCTCAAAGATCTTTATCTGGAGAGCGAAAATGGCCATGGTACCTATACGATTTCTGACAGAACCTATAATTCATTCCGTTTAGTGGGAAGACCTACAAACACTGATATAGTGTTGGAAGTAATGGTTTATGCTGATTCAACTGTTTGGATTCAAAGATAAAGTCTCATCATTTGGCTAATCATTTCTTAAACAAGTCACTTTCCGGATTTCCACCTGATCTCAAATAAGCAATTAAATCCCTTAGCTCTTCTTCATTAAGTGGATTTAGTAAATCAGCAGGCATTTGTGAAATGCTTGAGGGCTCTATAGAACTAACTTCTTCTTTATGTACTGTAATTGGAAGCTGATCGGCGTTTCTCGGATAAATTTTAATAGTATCTGCCTCTTCTACGACTAGCCCTAAAATCAAATCTCCATTCTTAAGCGTTACTTCAGAACTACTATACTGATCGGATATCATCGAACTTGGATGAATAATATCCTCCAGCAATACTTCAACTGAAGACCGGAGCCCAATGGTGCTTAAATCGGGTCCTATATTTCCACCATATCCATTGAAACGGTGGCAGGAAGCACAACCCGTGGCAAAGAAAGCATTTCTTCCATTCTTGAAATTTCTATTGGTAAGATGGTCGGCTACAGCAACAATTGCTTCATTAACAGTCCAATCCCGGCCAGGTCCTTCCGTAGCAGTAACTTCAAAATCTGGCTCAGAAATCAAACTGACACCTGTTATATCAGAAACAGCATCATGTTCTTTTTTTGATGCGTTACTCAAAGCGTCATCTCTTATTTTTCTTAGATACCCCGTATAACTGGAACCACCTAATTGTTTAGAGGCCTCATTTATAAAAGTAAAATACTCTCTGCGCTGTTCGATAGTCCATCCATTTTTGACATTTCGCAACATAAAAGCATATTCGATTTGTTGAACTGGAGGTGGATTTTTCTGCATTTTTTCAATGGTACCATCAGGATGATCAACAACGCCCATCCAATTAGGTTTAGACAATTGTGGTTTGGGGTTTTGGATTAATGCCAAGGCTTTTTCAATCACTCTCGAGTCCTCAATATAAACCAGCAGACGCACCAGCTCAGTATTAATTCGTGCATCTTCGGAGGGCAGAAGTTGTTGCAGTTTGTCGGTCACTGCAGCCTTTTGAGTATCAGTTGGATCTCCAAGTCTCATGAAAACAAGTGATAATGCCCGGAGGTAGCCTAATTTCTGCTCGGGAGTTAAAGAAGCCAGGTTCATTTCGATTAATGAATTAGTGGCATTTTCTCTGAAAGTTTGTGAATTAGATCTCGCTAATGCAATTATAGCATTAATCTTGGCCCAGGTTTGATCTTCGTTCAGAGCTTTATTTGCCCACAGATTGACAGGTTGGGATTCAATTGCAACCCGAGCTGCATATCTAATAAAATGATCGTCTGAGTTAAGGTGAGGCCAGGCTTCCTGAACGGCTTTAGGATTAGTTATTCCATGATATTTTTCCAAATTCATCCGGACTTGGCGTGCCTGTTTAGCATCCACATTATCAGGATAGGGAGCTGGCTTTGTAGATTCATCACCAGTATAAACAACTCGATACAATTTGGTATCGTTAGATCTTCCTCCAATTATAAAATAAAGTGCACCATCTTTTCCTATTACTGCATCTGTTAGTGGAAGTGCATTCCCAGAAAGAAATTTTTCGGCTTCAGCTTTATAAGTAGAACCGTCAGGAGAAAGGTGGAAGGCATATATGGTTCCATAAAGCCAGTCGAGTGCAAATAAGGCGTGCTGGTATTTTGCAGGGAATTTAGCTCCTGTACCGAATAGTATTCCGGTGGGTGAGCCTCGCCCGGTGTTTAGTGTAGGTTGCAGGCTATCTTCATAGTATTGCTTCCATTTTCCGCTACCGCTTCTCCAGCCATAGTCACTGCCACTTGTTACATGTATCAGTCTTGTAGGGCGATACCATGGCATCCCTAAATCCCATTCCATATCTGAGTCAAAGGTGAATAATTCACCATGAGGATTTACGGCTGCATCATAAATATTTCTATATCCAATACTGAACATTTCCCATTCGGTGGCATCCGGATTGATCTTTGCAATATAGCCCCCGGGTGCATAAATACCCCGGGCATTACCCCTGATATCCCACATACGGGGGAGCAACAAATCCTCATCCCAATTCGGTAACCGGCTGGATGTAAGTTCAGGAACTGGAGTGTAATTTCCATTGATAACGAAGATATCATCATCGTTCGGGCTGTTTACGACACTGTGATTTCCATGCTCAGCTAATTTTGCAGGACCACCTAAGAACTCAAGAACATCAAATTGATCATCGCCCCGTTCATCACTCATTTTGAAAATCCCTTTACCTCCAACGTTGGCGTATAAATCCTGACCTTTCCAGGTAAATCCATTTGCTCCTGAAAGAGGAATTGTAAACTCTTCAATTTGAATCTCAGGCTTTTCCTTTGTCTCATTAATAGTAACCCTGTACATGCCTTTATTGCTTTGGTCCGAAGCTATCAATCTGCCTTGGCTATCTACAGTCAGGGCAATCCAGGTGCCATAACTGCCTCTTGGAACTTCGTAGAGCAGCTGAGCCTCAAACCCAGGCAAGGTTTGAATGCCTGTGCTGCCAAGCTCCTTTTGACTCACCGGCGGTTGGGTTATTTCTTTTTCCTGATCTGTAGAAGAATTACAGCCCGTAGTAAGTAGAAGGGAGGTTCCAATTAATGCGAGGCAAGTACTGCTGAGTCTTTTTTTAAATTTATGCATGCAGAATATGTGAAGGGTAAGTTTCCTGATGATATACTAAACTAAAGTAATAATTGTATTTACAATTTCTTCAATTGGATATTCCTGAACTCTACTTTCATTGGTGGGCCAAGATGAAGTTGTAATCCCAGTTTTTTTCCGATAATTCTGGAATCAGATTCATCAATCAGAGTGCTCATTATGTGTCCGTTTACTAAATGAATTACAGTATTTCCATTAGCGATTATATGATATTCATTCCAGCCGTTTTTCGTAGTATCAATCTTTGAGAACAAAGCTTCTCCTGTTCCAGTTCTGACTATATTTGTAGCAGAATTAGTACTAGGGACATAAACTATTTGTCCGCGTTTGGCTAAAGTACCGCGACCTTTTTCATCATATATATTGCCGGTAAATTCATGTGAACCATTAAAATCAGCTTGATATCCTTTTAGTGCAAAATCTTTACCTTCTACAAGGCTGCTTCTGTAATTGATCCCGCTATTACCTTTTCCTGAAATTCGAAACTCTGCTTTCAATTCAAAGTTCTCACTGATCTCACCGTTCCAGATAAAGAAGGTGTTCTCAAGAAGTATATTATTAGGGGTGATCTCGCCAGTTAGTACACCATCCTCAAATGTCCAATATCCCGATTTACCGCTCCATTCATTCAATGTGCTATCTGTTAAGATGGATTGAAAATAACTCTGTTTGGGGGGAGACACTTTTTCATCATTACAACCTGAATACGCCAGGAAAAAAACTAGGATTGAGAGAAGCAGATTATGTTGCATAGTACTCAGGTATAAAATGACTAATTTAATTCAAAGGTTCGGATTCTTTTACCTTCTTCAGAAACATCGGTAAAGGCTATTAGGACACCTTTATCAGCTTCTGTAATCTGAGGAAATCCTGCACTTCTTTCTTCCGAAATATTTGGAATAACATATTGATTAATGAGTTCACCTTTTAAGGTGTAAGCCGCAATATTCAATTGTCCGGTTTCATCAACTTTAGAGAGCCAACTTATCCATATTTTTTCTTCCTTGATAATTGTATCAACTCTGCCAACCGGATTCTTATCATCTACTAAAACTATGTTTTGGAATGTATCTCCATGATCGTTGGAAATACCTAGTTTGACTTTTGCCTTGCCTTCAGCACCTGTAAACCAGCCGGTTACTACGGTTTGATTTTCAGCATCAATGGATGGACCATTAACAGGACAAGCTGCAATTTCCCATTCGTCATTATATATAGCCCTAGGTTCACTCCAAACACCATTACTAAAAGCAGAGGTGTAGATATCCCGGACCTCATTATCTGTACGGTTTCTGTAGGCAATGATAAATCCGGTATCTGTTTCAGTTATAGAAGTATCGCAACAGTCACAAACAGAATCATCAATCAGGTACTTTTCCAGGATGTTTCCATTTGTATCAATAATAGCTCCTCTAAGGGTCATGGCTTTATTGAGGTCAGAATATTCATGATGACCTCTTCCCGCTGTTTCTCTGCCGTCTAACCATATAGCTAGAAACGTTGAGTCAGAAGCGGGAATCATGCTTAAAAACCCATGCTCGGTGGCTGTCTCATCGTGGTGAGGAACATAACCCGGAGACCAGTCACCGTTAAAAGATGAGATATTGATATCGTATGCATAAGTGCCGCCAGGTTTTTTATTAAGCCAATGAGCAGCAAAAGGCTTTCCATTTTTACCAATAATGGAAGGGTAGTCAGCCCAGTTTACAAACCAGGTTGAGTCAGCAGAAATAAGAGAAGGCTCTGACCACGAATTGTTGACATACGTTGCATACTTTAACTTAGCTATATTTTCGTTTTCTTCAACCCAACTCATAAAGATCTTTCCGGTGTTATCAGTATATAAAAAGGGCAGAGAACTTCCTTCATTTGGAGGAGAAGATATCTCTGAAAGCTGAATCTCATTAGTTTCAGAACAACCGGATAGTAGTAAAAAGAAGCTAAGTAGCAGTAATCTCATGTTGATTCTTAAATAATTGATAGGCTAAAAATATACCAGTTAAATGTAAAAATATTACGGAACCGAAATACCATAAAGGCTCTGACTGATATGAATTATAGAATTCCATAGCTCTCCATGCAATTAAAACACACGCAAAAATTACCGAATGGAGTCTTGTATCTTTATTTATCACCGTAAGGATGAGCATGGTTACCAACCAGGTACTGGTTAGAACAGAAATCAAAATCACGACAACCCAAACCGGAGAGGGAAGATGTGAAATACCATAAAAGTTAAACTCTATACGATGATAGAAGGTGATGATTAGTCGTGCGAATCCCTCAAAAAATAGAAAGCCGACTAAGGCAGATGATATAGTTATAAAAGATTTCATGAACGGATTTTTGCTATGGATTGTATGGACTTCCAAACCTTTAACCAAACTAAGATATGCCAGAAGGACCAGAAATTTGGAGAGCAGCAGATAAAATCAGTAATGCAATTACAGGTAAGGAAATTGAAGCTATATTTTTTGCTTTTGATGAGCTAAAGCAATTTGAGAAAAGCTTACAGGGTTTAAAGATAAATTCTGTTACACCGAGAGGAAAGGCAATCATAACTTCCTTTGAGAATAACCTGAGTTTATATTCACATAATCAGCTGTATGGGAAATGGATGATTAGTGAAAATGGAGATGAACCCGATACCAACAGGTCGTTGAGAGTAGCTATTCATACGCATGATAAATCTGCATTCTTGTATTCCGCTTCAGAAATTGAAATACTTGATGATGGGGAGGTTGAAAATCACTCTTATATAAAGAAACTTGGCCCTGATGTGGTTCACCCCGGAACTACCTATGAAGAAGTTTTAGAGAGATATATAAGCAGCACCTTTAAAAATCGGAAACTATCTACATTATTATTGGATCAGGGTTTCCTAAGTGGTTTGGGGAATTATTTACGGAGTGAAATTTTATTCTGCTCCGGAGTTGATCCGGATTTTCGTCCAAAGGATTGTAGCGAAGAGCAAATCGAAGCATTAGCAAGAAATTCTCTGGATCTTTCAAGAAGGTCATATAAAACAGGTGGGCTTACTACTCCTGATAGCTTAGTTGAGGCGTTAAAAGAGGAAGGGGCATCAAGAGGACAATACAGGCATTATGCATATGGAAGAGCTGGCAAACCTTGCTACAAATGTGGCAAAGATATACTCGTTATGGAAACCGGGGGGCGTAAGGTCTACTATTGTGTAACCGAGCAGAAAAACCATAATTAAATCATTCTTTTTGATGCATAATTGGTGCTAAACTTTGTATGTTTGGTCTCCTTAAAATCAAACAAAAGAGAATGAAGAATTTATTTATTTCCCTGTTTTTATTGATGATTCCTTTTTCTGTGTTCGCTCAGGAAACAGAAGTCGTACGTTTATCTGAGCCTGTACAAGTAACCGAGACCCATGAGGTATTTGGTTCTGAAATAGATGAGTGGAGTGAAGCGAGATCGCTGGCTTCAATTATTGAATCAGAAGAGGATATTTCAGGTAAAGAAGTTACTCTCGAAACTCAAGTAGCCAAGGTTTGCCAGAAAAAAGGCTGCTTTTTTGTAGCCAATCAGGATGGTTATTCTGCCCGAATTACATTTAAGGATTATGGGTTTTTTATCCCTACAGATTCGCAGGGTAAGACCGTAAAACTTGTCGGTACTTTCAATGTGAAAGAACTTTCTGAAGAGCAGGCTAAGCACTATGCTGAAGATGCAGGAGAAGACGCAGATGCTATTAATGGACCACAGAAAGAGTATTCAATTGTGGCCACATCTATTATGGTCCCTAAATCATAACTTTCATTTTTAGAGTTCTAAACTATTCATGCCAGAGAACGATTTTTTACAAGCTGAAGCAACTATTCATTCAACAAAGCAATTGATGGAATCTCCTGAAGTGGAGGCCATCGCAAAAAAAGTTATCGAAAAGCATAAGCTGGAATTTGGTCCGGCTGAAATCGGCTATTTCCTTGTTTATCCAAACTTATCCAAGCAGCGTGCGGCTAAATGTATGAAAGCCAGCCGGGAAGTAAAGCACTACTCCGGAAATGACTACCTGATTGAAATATCAGGAGAGCTTTGGGATATGCTTGATAACGAGACTAAAGAGATGATGCTTTATCATGAATTGCTTCATGTTGACCCTACCTTTAAGTCGAAGACACAAGAGTGGAAGATGACCATTCGAAAGCCTGATTTTGCCGATTTCTATACCATCAACGATAAGTTTGGTAACGAATGGTATAAAACCATTCAGGCAACGGCTTCCTCGCTTTATGATCTGGACCCTCGTCAGGAGAGTAAAGTAAAATTGTGATGGGAGTAGGTTTAGGCGATAGGCTTTAGGTGTTAGGGATGAGCCTAACACCTTGCCACTAAAACCTATTTCACCTCGTAGCCTTCTTTTTCCAGGATTTTCTTTATCCGGTCTACGTGATCTCCCTGGATTTCTATTGTTTTACCCTTAATTGTTCCCCCGGTACCAAGCTGTGTTTTTAGCTTTTTTTCAAGGTCTTCAATTACCTGGGGATTGTGTGTGATTCCTCTTATAACCGAAACTTGCTTTCCTCTTCGTCCGGCTGTTTCCATTTTTACACTAACTTTCATTCTATACTTTAGTTTTTTTCCAATTTCCGCGTCGGAACAATATAAAGCCTATTACGCCCAATAGTGATTCCGCTATTACTATAGAGTAAAAAACGCCTTCTTCGTTCCATTCAAGCGTAATGGCGAGGAAGTAAGCGAGTGGTATTTCAATAATCCAGAAGCAAATAAGGTTAATTAAAGTGGGGGTTTTAGTATCTCCTGCACCGTTAAAAGCCTGAATTATAACCATTCCGAAAGCATAGGCAAGATATCCGTAACTCATGATACGCAGGCATTTTGAGCCTACTTCAATAATGGCTAAGTCGTCGGTGAAAATACTTACGAGGTTTTCAGCAAAAATTAGAAAGAGCACACCAACCAGTCCCAGAAAAATCATGTTTATAATAGCTGATATCCATGTAGATTTCTCTGCCCGGTCGGGTTGATTTGCCCCAAGGTTCTGTCCCACAAGAGTTGCGGCTGCATTACTCATTCCCCAGGAAGGGAGAATTGAAAAGATCAAAATTCGGATGGCAATGGTGTACCCAGCCAATGCAATACTTCCAAATTCAGCAATAATTCTCACCAAGCCGACCCAGCTGGCAGTGGCAATTAAAAATTGGCCTATTCCGCCAATCGAAACACGCACCATCTTTTTCAGGATCTCTGTCTGAATTGATAAGTGTTTGCGCAAAATTTTTATTCGGCCATTATCATCAAATAAACGATAGAATTGATAACATACTCCAACGCCTCGTCCAATAGTAGTTGCGACTGCCGCTCCAGCGATTCCAAGCTCGGGGAAAGGACCATAACCAAAAATAAGTAATGGGTCTAACACAATATTAATCCCGTTTGCTATCCATAAAACACGCATTGCTATTGCAGCATCTCCAGCTCCCCGAAAGATGGAATTAATGACAAACAGAAACATAATGACCAAATTTCCTCCTAACATAATTGCAGTGTAGGAAGAAAGGTTACTTGCAATATTTTCATTAGCCCCCATAAGCAAGAGAATCTCTTCAGCGAAGAAAATTCCGGTTATAGAAATTGGAGCAGAAATAATCAGACAAACGAAAATAGCCTGAACAGCAGAAATAGCGGCTTCATCTTTATTTTTTTCACCAATTCGGCGGGATATAATAGCCGTTGTGGCCATGCTAAATCCAATTCCGATGGCATACACAAGTGTAAGAACGGATTCTGTGATTCCAACAGCAGCAACAGCATCGGCTCCTAGTTTGCTAACAAAGAAGATATCGACAACAGCAAAGATGGATTCCATCATCATCTCCAATACCATTGGGATGGAGAGGATTAATATAGCCCGGCCTATGCTTCCTGTAGTGAAATCTAGTTCAGTTCCAGCCAGAGAGGCTTTAATATCAACCCATAAAGATCGTGGGGAGTTTTCTGGCTGTATTTCGGTCATAAATTAATGTGGACGAGGGGATAAAAAATTAGACCCGTGTACGTGTACATTCTGGACTTTCCAGGCTAATCTTTCAATTAAGGAGGAGGGGGCTTTAAATAGCACAACTGAGTCGGCCTTTCTTACAACCATCCGGTCAAGCTGATCAAATTCTTTAAACTCCAGTACAACAGGAGCTTTAATCTTGTTGACATTTTTGAGAAAGTACTTTTCCTGTGGCGAAGCATACTTAACCACAGATCCTGAAAACCCAGTGTAAACACCGTTGAGCTGCTCTGCATTTTTAAAAATGACCAAAGGAGCTTTGTCATCAATTGAAGAAAGGCATTCATCAATATTGGCATAACTTTCTTCTTCGTATGGTGTAACTACTTCCGCCAGATCTATAACAACAGCCTCACCGATCACCTCTCTTTTCAGCTCGTCAATAGAAGCTTTACGGTTTGTTGTGAAAGGACCAGCATATACAATCAGTGTGTGCTTTGAGCTATCTGTATTTCTGAATTTTTTAAGAAACTCTTTGTAATTAACACTGTTGTATTCAAAAGTATTTTCTGCGTTCATAATCGAAAATTATACCTGTATTAGTGATGAGCTTCAAAGGTAGCGGTTAGAACGATTGTAAGAAAGGATTAAAATAAAAAAGTCCACCTTGATTAAGGCGGACTTTGGAAAGAATGATTATTTAAAAATCAGTTTACGCTTTTTCTTCTGGTTCCAGAAATACCTGAGTACGTTGTTTGTTGGCCAGAAGGCGTGGTAACTGAAATTTTTATTGTCAGATCTGCAGGATCAGCTGATTCTTCATCCGTATCCCGAATTGAAAATTGGAATTCAGTAGCACCGGGGCCCGGATATAGATAATTGCCAAGTGTGAAATCCGTATCTCCGGTAACTTCAATATCGTCCCCTCCATCAATCGAAATTTCTGTACCGGCAGCCATCGGGTTTCCATTTAGATCGGTGACCGTATAAGTAAAACTTGCACCGCCATTGGGTTGTAAATCAAAGGTTGTAGGGTTTGCTGAAATAGATGCTGCAGATGTAGAAAATACAATAATTACATTCTTCTCTATTTCCTGGTTGTTTCCATTGATAGTTCTGGCAGTTACTGTGGCATACCCGTCGCGACCACCACTTCCGGTCACATTGTCGTTAGGGCGTGGGTCACCGGAAATCAGATTAACTGTTACCTCTCCATCACTATTAGTGTTTCCTGCTCCTGATCCCTGAATGATACCACCTGTAGTAGTAAAATAGACAGCTGTTCCTGGTTTTACGGGATTACCAAACTGATCTCCCAATATTACAGTTAAAGGATTTCGGTTTCCATTGATAGACCAACCCTCAAAATTATAGTTATCTGCCGCAATACTGAAATGATCCAAGTCTGGAAAACCACCATGAATGGTAATTGCCACTGGTCTTGATCTGATTGTCAGGCCTATATCTTCTCTTACAATTTCAGCCTGAATTTGCACTACACCAGCTAAATTTCCACTATAAAGATTTGAAGTGACAGTACCGTTGGCATTGGTAGTTGCTGTTATAGGAGTAATACCTTCACCACCATTGGGGCCAGAGATAATAGAAAATGTCACTTCTTCTGAATTGTTTAAGTCGAGATTTCTACCTGAAGAATCCTGAACCTGAAAAGAAAAACTGGTATTAACAATTCCACCGGTCTCAGCAATGTTGATTGTTTCCTCTGATATCCCATCAAGGATAATTGCTGCTGCACCTGCAGAGGGGCCCGAAACACCTCCATCATCGTCGTTACCACCGCCGCCATTATTATTGCCTTCGGGAGTAAGCTGAAAGTTGAAGCTTGTAATATTATCTCCGGAAGCAACCTGAACATTTCGGCTTTCTGAAACATAGTCAGTTGCCGAGGCAGCCAATGTTAAATCAGTTAGCTCTGAAACATTAATGTTACTAAATGAATATTGACCCGCCGAATCAGTTCTTGTAAAGTCACTGAATTCTTGAGGGCTGGTAATTTGTACAGTAGCATTTGCTATGGAATTACCATTATCTGAATTCGTAACTGCACCCTGAATGACAACGGTTTCGTCATCATTTGATGTACATCCAACGAAAATATGTAATAAAAAAGCCGTGCAAAGAAGTAGAGATATTTTACGCATAGTTTTTTCTTTTATAGAGAACTAAAGGGATACTAAGTTACAATAAAATTCATTTCAAGTTAGAAATACGTTATAAAAGTAAATTAGGAAAGAAAGAATCAGAATACAGAAAAGAAATTGAATTGGAATAAGTTAGGCATGGTTTTCAGTATTTAGTTCCGGCTCAGGAACATGTTTCCATACCACATATGCCATTAAAAGTATCATGCATGTACCCATAAAGGTATTACTGACATATCCACTTTCTACGTAAAAAGGCCCGGCTATTGCTCCTCCAACTCCATATCCAACCTGACCAATAGCTACCAGTAAACTCATCAAAGAACCCCGGTTATCAGATTTTATCAGCTGAGTAGAGAGTGCTTGAAATGGACTGATTCGCATTGCGATAAGCACCATAGTGACAAAAAAGACGATGTAGGCAATCCAGAATTCGGAAATAACATAAGTAGTAATTCCCATAACCAATGCGAGCCCAAGACAGGAAATTATTATAATTTTTTTTCGCCCAATACGATCTGATATTTTACCGGCAATTGGACCTGTGATTACATTAGCTATTCCTCCCACGAAGAAGAGGGAAGCAATGGCCGTACCGCTAACTCCAAATTTATTTTCAAGCCATGTAGGAAGGTATACCACATAAACTGATATGCTGAGAAACATCACTACATATGCAAAAGCTACAGCTCTTACCTCACTTCGTTTTAGTAAGGTGTAATATTTCGAAATGGATCCTTTAAATGTAACCCGCTCTTGAGATAATTCAACATTTGGCTGTGGTACTTTTGCCAAAATCAAAACATAGGTAAGGGCCATGATGGCACCGAATAGAACAAAAGGAATTCGGAAGCCCATTAAATCTGCCAACAATGTTCCTAATGGGATCCCCAATATCTGGCCCATAGCTATGCCACTCATGATCCAACCGTTTGCCCAGCCTCTTTTTTCGTAGGGAAAGTAATCACCAACATATGCTACAGCCGAGCCACTTAGAACACCTCCGGCCATCCCTGCGAGGGCACGAACAACTAATAAGCCTATGAATGAATCAACAAGTCCATGAAGAAACAGGAAGAAGGAAATTCCACCCGTTCCAATTAATAAAATCTTACGGCGTCCAATTTTGTCGGAAAGAGGCCCCATGATAATTGCAAACAAGCCAACCATAACTGCATAAACGGTGACTAAATTTCCAAGGATTTCTAAAGGGGTTCCAAGTTGTTCGCTTATACGGGGGAGAATGGGTGAAATAATCATGACCTGACTACTTGCTGCAAAAACAAGTAACCAGAGGGCAAAAATAATTAGGTAGGGATTGCCGTCTTGCTTCTTTGTCATTCTAAATTCTTTGAACCAAGATAGAATGCTGGTTTATAAAAAACAGTAAATAATTTTTCAGCAACGATGTCTGCGCTTTTTATCAAAGTTTGATTTATGTTTTTTGGAATACTGCCGAATACATATGAAATAGTATAAGAGATTTTAATAGTTGCTTTTACAAGATTATTCTTATTTCTAAAAAAAAAGTAGTTTATTGTAACAAATAAAGATATATATCATCATTAAGTGGCAACCCGGTTTAGTAAACAATTCGTAATCGAATTAAGAAATACTGGATTATTGAAACTATATTAATGCAGACTAAATGTCTAAAAACTGAGATGGGTAAATTTTAGCATTATGGCACAATTCAGGCTAAAAGCGATATCACAAAAGGGAAAAGTTGTACAAACTGAATTTGAGGCTGACAATAAAAAGGAAGCTCAGCTTAAGGTCGACAGGCTTTCAAAGACTAATGGACTAAAAATCCAGTCTGTTGACGAGAAAGTAATGTTTATGTATAAGGTTCAGCGACCGGGTAAACCAGTAGTTACCGGTGAACAGGAAGCTTATACCAAAGAAGAGCTGGAAAAGGCTCTTGTTAAGCTTGGCTATAAAGTTAAGAGTATAAACAAAAAGCTTTTTGACTTTAAAGGAGGGGTTCCACAGCAAGAGGTAGTTACTTTTATCCGGCTATCATCCGATCTGCTTCAACAACAGTTGCCTTATGATGAGATTTTGAATCTTCTATACGAGGATACTCAGAACAAGAGGATGAAAGAGGTTATTAAAACCATTCAGAAAGACTTAAAGGATGGTAAAGAAGGTTCTGAAGTATATGGTAAACATGAAGATATCTTCGGTAAATTTGCTGCTTATATGCTAAGTGTTGCTTCCACCTCAGGTAATATGGCATTGGTATTTGAAAGTACTGCTAAGTTCATGGAGAGGGATGCTGAGTTTAAAAAGAATATGAGGCGTGCTCTTATGATGCCCGCCGTAACCGTTTTAGCGGTTATCGGTGTTGTGCTGTTTTATGTAGGTTACATTTTTCCTGCTACAGCTGAAATGTTTCTCGAAATGGACATCGCTCTTCCACCTATGACAGCAGCAACTTTGGATATGAGTTATTGGCTGAGAGATAATTGGATCTTAATTGTATTGTCATTTATAATCCCAATCGCTGGCTTTGTATACTTTATTCGAACCCCGAAGGGGCAGTTGCTCAAAGATAAATATATAATACATCTGCCCGTTTTGGGTGATTTATTACATAAAACAAGTATCGAAATTTTTGCTCGTGTATTTTATACTCTTTACAGTGGCTCAGGACAAAATATTGAAGTAATTAAAGTAGCTTCTGAAGCATGCCGGAATAAATACATGGAAAAGCAGATCAAAGAAGTCGCGATTCGTAAAATGTTAAAGGATGGTGCCGGGCTTATTGAGTCTATGGAGGCCACAGGGGTATTTACAAATACGGCATTAAGTAGATTTAGATTAGGTGCAGAATCTGGTGCTTTAAGGGAAAATGCCAAACAGCTGGCCGAATATTACGAGATTCAAACTACCTACAAGATGCAGTCAGTAATTGACATGATAAATTTGTTTATCAATTTATTTATCATGGTAGCTCTGATTGCTATTACTGTTGTTTCTTCCGAATCAGCTGTAATTCAGCCAAATTCTGGTGTTTAAGAGTTTTAAATGGGAAAAATAAACATACGAAGACATATAGGGGATATCCTTGTAAACAAAGGGATAATCACTAATGAGCAGTTGCAAAAAGGCTTGTCTATACTTTCTGAGGAACCCAAGGAAAGTAACCGCAGGTTAGGGCAAATTCTTTCTCAGGATTTAGGCCTTAACAGGCATTTGGTGATGAAAGAAATTGCCAGTATATATGCATTTCGTGAAGTTCTTAAAGATGTAGATGAAATACCGGGAGAGGTTCTTGATCATATCAAAGAAAACCTCGAAGACCTCCCGAAAGAGATTGTGGATGAACTGGTACATCATAAGGCGTTACCGTACCAAAAAACCAAGAATTCCATCATAATTGCTGCTGCAGACCCATCTGATCCCAATATCCAGAGCGTACTCAATAAGATTAATTTCAAACAAACCGAATTAGTCTACTGTAAATATGAGTCGATAGAAGACATTCTTTCCAAAGTATATGAGCAGAAAAACGAATTCCTGGATCTGCTCGAGGAAATCGATTATGAAGAGCCTGATTTAGATAAAAATCAGGAAGAAATTGATGAAGAAGAGATTGATGCTGAGATCAATCAGAGTATGCTCAACTCTCTGGTGGAGGGGATGTTGGTTGAATCAGTTCGTCAGGGTGTTAGTGATATGCACATTGTTCCCAGCTCCCCGACTACAACAGATATTCGGTTTCGTGTGGATGGTAAACTGCAACTTTGGTATCAGCAGAAGAATGTAAAACCTGAAGCTATTTCAGCTGTTATTAAAGATAAAACACGAAATGTTGACCGTTTTGAACGGGATGCTTCTCAGGATGGATTTATTCAGCGTCAGATTGATGGTGTAGGTATTCGATACCGGGTTTCCATCATGCCCATTGTTGGTAAACAATACGATCGCAAGTTTGAATCCATTGTAATTCGTGTTTTGGATGATCGAAATGTAATTAGAGATCTGGATAAACTTGGCCTGCAAAAGCAGGCAAAAGCTAATTTTGTCAAGTCAATCCAAAAGCCTTCGGGTATCGTAATTATCACGGGACCTACCGGTAGTGGTAAGTCAACGACGTTGGTAGCCGCTTTGTATTATGTGATTGACCCAACAAAAAATGTGTTAACTGTGGAGGAACCTGTTGAGTACATTATTGAAGGAGCCAGACAGCTTAAAATTAGTAATCACATGACTTTCGACCAGTCTATTAGGGGTATCTTACGACATGACCCTGATATTGTACTGGTAGGTGAGATGAGGGATTTAAAGACTGCTGAGATTGCCATCAAACTGGCAAACACTGGTCACTTAACATTTTCAACACTTCACACCAACGATGCACCTAGTGCAATTTCTCGTCTTTTTAAGATGGGGGTTGAGCCCTTTTTGATTGCTAACGCTGTTAATCTGGTAGTTGCTCAGCGTTTGATTCGACGTCTGTGTGGTAGTTGTAAGGAAGTTTACACCCCACACCCTGAGTCAGCTAAAGGCATTGGTTTTACAGACCAGGAAATTGAAGAAGCTACATTTTATAAGGCTGTGGGTTGTGAAAAATGTAATCAGACTGGGTTTAAAGGACGTGCAGGTATTCATGAAGCCCTGTACTTCTCTAAAGAAATTAAACAAATGATATTAGATGCAGGTGGCGATATTGATGAAGGCGCCATTAAAGAACTAGCAATGTCCCAGGGGATGCTTACATTACGTGGGTCTGGCCGGGAGCGTATCAAAGAAGGTGTTTCTACGATCGAGGAAATTGTGGCTGCAACTATTGAAGATTAATAAGCGGAAAACTTGAAATTAAATATTAACTTAATGCATATTGCTGTTATGCCAGTAGTAACCATTACAGGGGTTTAGTATGAGTACTGAGATGTCAAATTCCGGCGATGAATTAATGACCGATTACATAAAGAAGTTTTTGAAAGAACCTCCGTTGCTTCTGAAAAACTTTCATTATGAAGACGTTCTGGAATTCCTTCAGTTAGGGAAGGAAGAAAGATTTTTGTCTGATGAAATAATCCTGAATGAATCGGAATATGTTAATTCAGCCTATTTAGTAGCCGAGGGTAAGGTATGTATATGGAAAGATAACATACAGTTAGCTACGTTGGGAGAAGGAAACTTTTTAGGGGAAACTTTTTTATTCAGTAAGAATAATAGAATGGCTAAGGTTACAGCTGAAGGCGATTGCGTACTGTTAAGGTATGAAAGGTACGAAGCTCTTAATTTTTTCAGGAAAAAGCCTGAAAAGCTCTTTAATATCTTTACAAAAAATATCATCGAAATACAGCAGCGTAAGATCAGTAACATGAATGTTCAATTACTTAATCTGAAGAAAAGATTATTGAACGACACAAACTGGTAATACTGAAAACGGTTTATTGTACGGCAAACTTATAATTCGCAAGCACATAGGCTTGGAATATTAGTTTTTTTTAATTTTTTTCGTAACAATGAACCTCTACAGTTATCCTGTTATTTGTCATCAACAAAATGATTTGGCTTTATTATGGAGGCGGCAACTAAAAAATCCGAAAAGCTATCAGAACTGGTAAAACCAGTTATTGAGAAATTACCCCGAACTTCCAGGGGTATAGATCGCCATATCCAATTGGGAAATGTTGTTGATAATTTAGGAGATGAGCACCGTGAAAAGCTCTCTGAGATTTTGGACAACTACCTTAAAAAGATGCTCAAGAATGATGCTTCTGATATTGACTTGGGAGGCCCCGGATGTGATGGTCGGGTATGGTATCGAATTTATGGTGATAAGAAGCCTGCAAAAGAACCAGTTAGCCTCACACTTGACGAAACAAATGTATTGTTGCACAATGCGATTCTTCCCACCCAGCGAAAAAAATTAATTGAGGATAAAAACCTCGACTTTTCATATTCGATAGATCTTGGGGGCGGTACACAGCAACGTTTCAGGGCCGATATGTATTTTGATCTTGAGCATCTTGCTCTGAACATGCGGAAAATTGATAACACTATTCGTCCTTTCAAGAATTTAAACGTCCATACAGAGGTTGCTAAGGCGTTAAGCTTGAAATATTACAAGTATGGATTAACGCTTATTACGGGTATTACAGGTTCAGGTAAGTCCTCAACTCTTGATACTATTATTGATGCAAATAACCGGACGGTTGATTCTCACATTGTTATTATTGCTTCGCCAGTAGAATTAATTCACACCCCGATAAAGTCAGTAGTTCGGCACAGAGAAGTTGGACGAGATGTTGAATCCTTCAAGGAAGGTGCTGTGCAGGCACTTCGTCAGGATCCCGATATCATCGTGATTGGTGAGCTTCGAGATCCGGAAACGATTATGACAGCTCTGGAAATTACTGACTCTGGCCACAAAACTTTCGGTACTCTGCACACCTCATCAGCTATGGAAAGTATTGAGCGGATTTTGGGTGAGGTCCCAACGGAAGAACAAAATAGGGTAAGAGTGAGGCTTGCGGATGTTTTAACTTGTGTAGTAAGTCAAAAACTGGTTCCCAGCCTGGATGGGAAGCGAGTTTTGGCCAAAGAAGTATTAATGGTTAATACATCAGTGCGAGCGGCTATCCGAAATAATAACATTAGCGAGATATACCAGATGCTAATGGAGGGTAGTGATAAAGGGATGAATACAATGGAGCAGGATCTTAAGAGATTGTATACCGATGGTATTATTTCCAAAGAGAATGCCCTCAATCACGCCAACAACAAAACTAAAATGGTTCAACTTTTAAGTGAAGTAAATTACTAGACTCTGAAGCATGTTAGGAAATAAGACATATACCGGAATTGTTGTTGACGAAGAGTTTCTGAAAATCGCCAGGGTTAAAATATCTGGCAAGAAAGTTTCTTTAGTTAGTCTGGATAAAGTTCGCTTGGTAGAGAGTTTAAAAGGGAAAGCCAAAGCCCCGAAAGAAGAAGAAACCGTAGATGTTTTCGATAGCATAGATGATAGTCTTGATGATGAAGATGTAATATTCGGGCTAGAAGAAGAGGAAGAAGATCAGACTGAAGAGTTAGACCTGGAAGCCTTTGAGGATGATCTCGATGATTTTGAAGATATCGATTTTGATAACCTTGATGATTTAGAAGGCTCAGATGAGATTGTAGATACCGATATGGTAGATGAAACTGAAGCAGCTGCCTCAAATGAGTTGTTAGTTTATAATCTCTTAAGTTCAACAGATTCAAAAAGAGCAGATATTGGCCTTAGTATTCCCGCAGGTCAAACTATTTTTCAGATTCTTAAAGATGTTGATTTTTCTGAAACTAAAAGAAAAGATTTACAGGTAATTGTAGACGACCGGCTTGAAGCTCTGCATGGCGTTTCCAAGGCCGAAGATTACTACTCTTATTCGGTCAGGGATGATGGAGCCCTATTACTTACCTCTATCGATGATGAGCCTGATTTGCTCAAGTTGATGAATCGCACCCGTGATATCTATCGCGGGAAGATGTTCATCAATGAAATTTTACCAGATGAGATTCTGCTTTTAGGATTGATAAGAGCTAATTATGACCTGGATATTAACAGTATTACAGGTGTAGTTCAGTTTGGTGAAAAAACAAGCAGAATTCTGTTTTTGAAAGGCCCACAGCTATGGATTGTTTCTCCGATTATCACCGAAGGTATTAAAAATCCAAAATTCCTCAATACTATATTCAGTAAGATTCTTTTCCAGCTAGATACTGGTGAAGTTCCTAACCTGGATCGTCTGATTATTTGTAATAACTCCCTTGGCGATGATGCTATTGAGTTTTTTGAGGAACGTTTTCAGGATGTGAATGTATCTGAGTTCGAATTTTCGGATGAGTTTTTTGACTCCGCGGAAATAAATCCATCATCAATTCCTGCTTTTACAACAGCTATTGGCGCCGCCTGGTCGGCTTCTGGTTACGAAAAGGATAAGTTTCCTAGCATCTCTTTTCTGCCTAACTATGTAAGAGATCGTCAGAAGATTTTTAAACTGCAATGGCACGGTTTTCTGCTTCTTCTTTTGATTTTATTGACTCCAATTGTTTCAAATCACTTTTACACTCAAAATGCGGCTGAAATTGACAGGCTGCGTAATGACGTGAGTACCCTTAATGCACAAATTCAATCACTCGAGCCTACTGTTCAAAGATATAATCAGATAAGTTCTGACTTAGAACAAATTCAAGCCAAACTTGTATTGTTGAGTGAACTTAACCAGGGGACATTGCGCTGGAGTAAGAACATGGATCGGTTGAATAGTGGTTTCGAAGATGTTAATTCAGTTTGGTTGACATCGGCTACAACTTTACCAAACGGTGATATTGAATTAAATGGATACGCTGTTTACAGAGAACGTATTGCAGAGTTAGCAGATGTTTTTGAGCATGCTACTTTATTGGACGTGACTTCAGATCAAATTAGAGAACAGGATATTTACAACTTTACTTATGTTGTCTCAGAGTTTTTTGATGATGAAAGTATCTATACACCTCAAAGTGTACAGGGAATCGAAGATTTAATAGAAGGAAACTAATAGTCAATTGTCATACGCGGTCAGAAATACCATTATTCTTTTAGTAACGCTTACGTTGTTCGTAGGGGCTGCTTTTACTTATATCAAGTTTTTTCAGATGTCTGAACTGGAAGAACTTCAGACCTCTGTAACTGAAAAGCAGAAAGACTTCAACAGTAAAAAGGCTACAAGTGATGCTTTTCCTGCATTAAATCAGCGATATCAACAAGCATTATCTATTATAGAAGACGCTGATAAATCGCTATTCAAGTCTCCAAATCCTGATGATATTTATGATTACCTGAATTACATAAGTAACAGCAGCACCAATTCTAAAGTGTTTTTTGACTTTGTTTTTGTGGACTCTACGGCTCAGGATCAATATGGAGTGGTAAACGCAGACATTAATGGGTACGGCAGTTATTCTAACTTTATGAATTTTATTAACAAAATTGAAAACAGCCAGCTGTTGAATAAGATTTCTGAAATTTCATTAGCACCGCCCAGTTCAAATCCTGAAGAATTAAACGATATTACCTTCACATTTACCATTGAAAGTTATTATGAGCGGATTCCGATTCAGGAAGGGCTGGCTTTATCAAGTCAGCTAACTATGGATGAGCGTGTTTCAACATTCAATCCATTCTATCCGCTAATACAAGAAATAATTCCTCCTAACGATGAAAATCTCATTAATGTGGAGCAAAGCAGACTTATAGGCCTCACCGCATCTCGAATTTTTATCGTAGATCAGGGAGGTAACATAAATTCACTTAGAAAAGGAGATAAAGTTTATCTTGGTGAATTAGAATCTATAGACCTTAATAATAAATCCGCTACTTTTAATCTAAACAAAGGTGGCATCACGGAATTGGTTACCTTGGAGATAGAGCGATGAACCCAATGAAAGCAACATTCTACAAAAAAGGTTTTTTATCATTAGTCCTTATCGGTTTGGTTAGTATAATGATGCCCGGGCTAAGTAATGCTCAGATCGTAGATCCGTTTAGAGAATACACTAATCCGGATGAAATCGTAGCCTTCGACAAAAGTACGACTTACAATGAAGCGATAGAGATTATTAATACTTTTGCACAGGAATTTGAGAATAGATTTATCGTCGATAACTCTGCCTATAGCGGTACTATTGGTGTTACTTTGCCGGCAATGCACTGGAAAGACGCTCTCCAATACATCATGAGGTTCAACGATCTTGAGTTGACAGAATATGATGATTTCTATGAGATTACGGTGCCGGCTCCTGAGACAACAGGCACTACAACCCAGGCCTCGTCAGGTGGGTCAAGTGGTTCTTCAGCACAGGGTGAACCACCATCAGCAACAACACGCACACAGGAAGTTCGTATTAACGCTACTTTTTTCGAAGGTAATAAAAGGGCGCTGCAGGAAATTGGTATTGACTGGTCAACTTTAACAAGTGATGTGCCTGATAATTTATCTGACTTCGTTGGAGCTTCTGGAGGAGGAGAGGGTATACCTGCTACTGAGTTTAATGATCAGTTTGTTTCAGTCAATTCCTATAATGCCGCCAGTGTATCTCAAAATGCTTTTAATGCATTAGTAAACCTTGGTGAAGTAGGACCGGGCATTAGTGTACAAGCTCTTTTCAGTGCTTTTGAAGCTGATAACCTTGGTAAAGTTTTAGCGACCCCATCTATTAAAGTGGTTGATGGTGAAGAAGGTAATATTCAGGTTGGGCAGGATTTCTCGATTAAACAACAGGATATTGCAGGAAATGTGATCGATAACTTTGTGAGCACCGGTACAATCTTAACAGTTACACCGGAAATTATCACTCAAGGCGATACCTCATTTATTTATTTGTCTCTGGAAGTAGAAAGATCAACGGTTCAGCCCGATGTTGTAAGTACTATTGTGAATAAACAAGAAGCTACAACTTCTGCAATCCTGCTCAATGGCGAAGCTACATACGTGGCTGGTTTATACAGAACAGAAGAAACATCAGTCCGCAGGGGAGTGCCAATCTTGAAAGACCTGCCAGGATGGTTCTTTGGCTTGCGTTATTTATTCGGATACAATTCTAAAGATTATCTTGAGAATGAACTGATTATTATCATTCAGGCTGAGCTGATTAAGCCTGTTTCAGAGCGTATATCTCAACGTAAACTTACACAGAGAGAAGTGCTAAACGATACCCGTGATGGCATGAGAACAAATCTGGATAGGGTTTTTACTACCGAAACTTTTGATATGCCCGTTGAGGAAGAAGAAGCAGAAGCTGAGTTGGAAGAGCAACCTGTAATGGAAGATTCAACACTTGCAGAAACGGACTCGGAAGAAATGGAGCCCGATACGGTTGAAGTTGAAGAAACACCTGTTATTGCTGCAGAAGATGATGCTTTAACTGATGATCAAAAAGAAATTGCCAAAGATCTAAGTATGCCGGTTGATAAACCAGAATTGATGGTGGTTGTACCCAAGGCATTTAATTTGGATGAATATCTTGAGTATCAGCAAAATGAAGTAGAGGTAGAAACAATGCAGGAAGAAACCTCAAACCTGAAGTATTTTATAATTGGTGGTTCATTCCTGGTTCCTGGTAATGCCCAGAATTTTAAATCAACGCTTGAACAAGAAGGATACGAAACTCAGATTCTGTTCAATCCTGAAACGAGATTCAATTATGTAGCTTATGAAGCTTTTGCTGATTTTGATGCAGCTGTAAATCGTACGCTCGAAATCAGAAATAGCTTTAATAGTGAAGCTTGGTTATTCACTCTCAGAAATGGGAATAATCCCAATGCTGAACGAATTAACGGTAGCAGCGAATAAAATCGAATCAGGAGTGAGCCTTCAGGTACTGAATGGAAACCCTGTTAAAGGCTCCGGGGCGCTCTACATTACAAACATGACCACAATTTTCTATTACCTGTAGTGTAGAGTTTTTATGCTTTTCTACGATTTGCTTCACAGGAGGGAGAAACATATAGTCTTCACTGCCCATCACGTAAAGCATGGGTGTTTGAACTTCTTTTTCCTTGAAATAACGAAGCAGCGGATTCACCTCATTGGTTAGCTTAAACCATCTTAGAAATTCTTTTTGATATAGTTTTTTTGCTTCCCTGATAAATAGATTTCTGGATTTAGCGTGGCGCTTTCTTGGCATAATAATCCAGGCAAATAATTTATAAAGCCACATATAGGGGATGAACCGCTTAAACATATGACCAACGAATACAAGAATTCTGGAGCGTACATTTAGTCGGGTAATGGCACCGCATAGGATAGAAGATTTAACCCGTTCTGGCGCAATTTCAGCGATTGTACGAATTATTATAGTTCCTAGTGATACCCCAATGAAGTGCGCTTTTTGAATTTTAAGATGATCCAGTACCTCAATGATATCCTGGCTAATAAACTCAAAGGAATAATTCTCCTCATAATACTTCTGAAGCAGGTCTTTAGATTTCCCATGTCCTCGTAAATCCACCATTAACACATTAAAGTGTTTTTTAAAGTCCCTTAGCTGGCTAAACCAAATAGATGAGCTTCCACCTGCACCGTGGACAAACACAACCCAGTCTCTCTCTTCAGAAGATTTATATTCTTTGTAGTACAGCATAATTAAGGGTACAAATATTTATCAATTAAGTAAATATCAAAGCGAGCTTAAGGTTAAATACATTTTCACAACAATTACTAAATATATCCTTAATCCAGGGAATTTAGTTTCAGTTGAACCTTCTTAAACAAGATACTATGGTCTCTGTTACTAAAGTTGAAAATAAAACGAATTCTGACGTTGCAAAGTTTGATTCTTTAAACATTCAGACAAATAAATACACTGTCCGACTGGCTAAAAGCTGGCAGGAAGTAGAACTGGCACTGAAACTACGTTTTGAGGTTTTTAATCTTGAGCTGGGGGAAGGATTGCCTCAATCATATATCAATATGATGGATGAAGATGAATTTGATAAGCAGTTTCATCATTTATTGGTAATTGAGAATGCTACAAATAAAGTGATTGGTACTTATCGTGTACAGGATGGGGACATGGCCGAACAAGGGAATGGATTTTATACTGCATCCGAATTTACAATCAGCCTTTTCCCGGCTGAAGTTTTATTTAACGGAATAGAACTAGGGAGGGCTTGCATTCATAAAGAACATCGTAATGGAAGAGTACTTTTTCTCCTTTGGAAGGCAATAGCAAAATATCTGGTAATAACAGAAAAGCGATTTCTATTTGGATGTTGCTCACTAACTTCACAATCATCTGAGGAAGCCTGGAGAGTATTTAATTACGTGACACGAAGAGGGCACCTTCATCATTGCATTAATATACCAGTTGAGCCTGCATTCCATTGCCCGGGGAGGGTTGTATCTAATCATTCCGAAATAGAGCTTCCCAAGTTATTTCAACTCTACCTCCAAATTGGTGCGAAAGTATGTAGTTCGCCCGCTATCGACAGGACTTTTAAATCTATTGATTTTCTGATCTTGTTAGATTTGAACACAATCAAACCCGAAACAAAAAACCTGTTTTTCAAATAGAAATTGTTAATTTCCGCCCATGAGTATTCTACGGGCTATTACAAAATTAATCAGCTTTTTGGTTGCAACCCTTTTCTTTTATTCCCTGATCATGCTATGTCTGGTTGGTTCTGTGCTTGGAATCAACTATGAAAAGCTAAGGGGATACCTGCTTCGTGCGTGGGGTAAAGTATGTTGCTGGATAATTGGAGCAAAAGTAGAAATCAATAATAAAGTACCCGACCCTCCTTTTTTGTTAGTATCAAATCATCTTAGTTACATAGATATATTTGTGCTTTTCTCTCAGCTGAGATGCCTTTTTGTGGCTAAGAGTGACGTCAAAACCTGGCCATTAATTGGGTTTTTAATCCGGACCTGTGGAATTTTATTTATAGACCGTCAAAGGAAAAGGGATGTAACAAGAGTTAATAAACTTATCTCAAAGAACATTAATGATAATCAGGGTATAATTTTATTTCCCGAAGGAACAACTAGCCCTGGTTACGAAATTTTGCCCTTTAGAACTTCTCTGTTGGAATATCCCGCTTCTGAAAAATTTCCGGTTTCAACGGTTGCACTTTCCTACAGAACAAGACCAGATCAGGTTCCGGCTTTTAACGCTATTTGTTGGTGGGATGATACCCCATTCTTTGTACATTTCTTTAACTTGCTGAAACTTAAATCCTTTACAGCCGTTCTTAATTTTGGTCCTGAAAGAATAATGGATCAGGATCGTAAGCAGTTAGCTGAAAGGCTGCAAGGTGATATAGAGTCTCATTTCGATCCCGTTATCACAGAAGAAGAGTTTCATGATAAAAACCTGGAATTTACACCCATTGCTTTCCCTTAACCCGGCAAGGAGACTCAGTCTGTGAAAGTCATTAAAATCTGCATAATCTTTGTTTTGGCTTTAGCTTTTTCGGGCTCTGATCACGATGTTTATTCCTTTTCAGAGGGATACTCTTTTCAGGATTCTGTTGTTCAGGATAGCATAGGGCAAGCTTCAGATTCGGTTAAGTTCAAGAAAGACAGTCTTGAGAAATTGGTACCTTATCTCGATGAGGTAGAGGCAGATTCAAAGAACGAGCTTATCGTTATTTATATGTTGTTAATCGTTCTTGCCACTTTTATGAGTGAAGACCTTGCTTGTATTGGAGCAGGTATAATGGCAGCTCAGGGTTTGATTGATTTCTGGCCTGCTGCCATTGCAGCAACTGCCGGAATTTTTGTTGGAGATTTTACCCTATACTTCGCTGGTCGAATTATGGGTATGGCAATTTTCGATATTCCACCTTTTAAGTGGATGGTCAAGAAAGAAAATGTGTATAGCGCTGAGGCTTGGTTCCAGAAAAAAGGGCCTGTTATACTTGTTTTGAGCAGATTTATCCCGGGCAGTCGTTTTCCTGTTTATCTGAGTGCGGGCATTCTGAAAACAGGATTTTGGACCTTCCTGCTATATTTTGGATTAACAGCTTTGCTATGGACACCCACCTTTGTTTGGTTTTCTGTTATTACCGGCAATGAGCTGTTGCTGTTTTATGAGACCTACGAAAATTATGCTATATGGGCTATTTTAGCCGTATTCATATTTTTACTGATTCTTCTGAAATACCTGATCCCTGCTTTGAAAACGAAGTTCAAGGTTTAAACTATTTCTTCAGTAAAAAAGCCTTAAGGTCATCAAATTCAGATGAAAATAGTAAGGATTTTTTTGGGAGTTCATCAAAAGAAAGAACAGAAGGTAATTCTGTATGGATCTCATTTTCTACTGTTTTTCTGAATTTACAGGGGTGCGCCGTTTCCAGAAAAATACCAGTGCCACCATGCTGATGGATATATTCTTTTAAACCCAAGAATCCTATTGCGCCGTGTGGATCAAGAACATATTCTGTTTCTTGATAAAGATGCTCTATTGCTGATCTGGTTTCTTCATCTGAAAAAGAATACCCCGAAATGCTCTTCATCATTTCTGAATGTGAGCCAGCAAATAGCTCTAGCATTCTAACGAAGTTACTTGGGTCGCCTACATCCATAGCATTTGAAATGGTTTGAACACTAGGTTGAGCTTTATATTCTCCATGCTGTAGATATTTTGGTACGGTATCATTGGCATTAGAACAGGCCAGGAAATGTTTTATAGGCAAATTCATACGCTGGGCTAAAAGTCCGGCCGATAAGTTTCCATAGTTACCACTTGGTACTGATACTACAACTTTGTCCCATTCTTTTTTTGGTAACTGAGCTATTCCATAAAAGTAGTAAATGCTTTGTGGCAGTAATCGGGCGATGTTAATTGAGTTGGCAGAGGTTAGTGTGATTTTGCTATTCAACTCCTCGTCAAGAAAAGCTGCCTTCACCATTTTTTGACAATCATCGAAGGTCCCATCTACTTCAAGGGCTGTGATGTTTTTACCCAGGGTGGTCATTTGTTGCTCCTGAAAAGGACTGATTTTTCCTGACGGATAAAGAATTACAACATCGATATTCGGTACATCATAAAAACCCTGAGCAACCGCACTGCCCGTATCTCCTGAAGTGGCTACCAAGACGGTCAGTTTCCGGGTTGTTTGATTACTAAAGTGACTAAGGCATCTTGCCAGAAATCTTGCTCCTACATCTTTAAAGGCAAATGTAGGCCCATGAAACAATTCGAGGGAGTAAATACGGTCAGTAACAGGAACCAGGGGGATTTCAAAGTTCAGTGTTTCCTCAAGAATATTCCGGAGTTTGTCATCTTCAATTTCTCCGCTTACAAAAGGCCTGAGAACCTGAAAGCCAATTTCTGAAAGGGAAAGTTTTTTAAGTTCATTAAAAAAAGAAGGGGGAAGAATGGGGATGCGTTCAGGCATATATAAGCCATTATCATCCGGAAGCCCTTTAAATATCGCCTCTTTAAACGAAGCTGATGATGACTCTCTATTTGTGCTATAATACTTCATGATATTATCTCTGAGCCAACAGGATTTATGGCTGAAACATGGACATGACTTTCCAAACCAATGCTTTTGAAAAGGGCTTCAAACCTGGCAGCTACTTTATTAGCAATTGCTTCTCCACGACTAAGTGTGAAGATTGAAGGCCCCGATCCGGAAATACTACAGCCGAGAGCTTCTGTTTCCAGCGCAATGGTTTTAGCTTCCTGAAATGATGGTATCAACATTCCCCGTATGGGCTCAGCGATTACGTCCTGCAGCGATCGCCCAATAAGATCATAGTCTGCCTTAGCCAATCCACTAACCAGCCCACCAATATTTCCCCACTGTGTTATGGCGTCTTTAAGTTCAATTTGTTTGCGGAGCATTTTTTTAGCATCTGCTGTTTTAATTTCAATTTGAGGGTGAACAACAGTAGCTACTAAGTCCTCAGGATAATCCAGGTCAATTACATCCAGAGGTTCGTAACTTCGGATTAGGATGAAACCTCCAAGTAAAGAAGGGGCAACGTTGTCGGCATGGGGAATTCCCGATGCCAGTCGTTCACCTTCCATGGCGAATGGGATCAATTCTTTTATGGTGAAAGGACGGCCAAGCAACTCATTCACCCCAAAAACAGCTGCTGCAGAGCTTGATGCACTGGAACCAAGCCCACTGCCGGGTTTAACCTTTTTGGTGAGCTCAAATTCAAATCCGAAGCTTGGTTTGTTGTCTATATTATTCAAAAGAGCCTGAACAGAAACAGTTACTACATTTTCATCAGGTTCTTTTGATAATGAATCTGAACCGTGGATTTCCGTAATCTTTAGTTCAGGTTTTTCTGTTTTTCGGATGATAAGTTCATCGCCAATTCCCTTAAGGGCAAATCCCATTACATCAAAACCACAAGCTACATTAGCTACGGTTGCAGGAGCAAAAACTTTTATAGAATCCATATCAGGCAGATGCAATTTTCATGATGTCAGCAAAAATACCGGAAGCTGTTACGGCTGCTCCGGCCCCGGCTCCTTTTACTACTAATGGTTGGTCACTATATCGATTGGTATAGAAAAGTACAATGTTATCTTTTCCTCCTAAATTATAGAATGGATGGTCTGATGCAAAAGCTTCAAGACCGGTCTGAGATTTTCCATCTTCAAAAGTTGCTACATATTTGAGTCTTTTACTTTGTTCACTGGCTTTTGTAAAAATCTCTTTGAAAACATCGTCATGTTCATCAAGCTTAGAGTAGAACTCGTCGAGCGAATCAGTTTCCATACATTCTTCTGGCACAAATCCATTATTGGTTATGTCATCCAGTTCCAGGTCGTAGCCACTTACACGTGCCAGGATCAGGATTTTTCTCATCACATCTACACCGCTTAAGTCGATACGAGGATCAGGTTCGGTAAACCCGGCTTCTTTAGCCGCCTTTACTACCTCGCTGAATTTTTGGGTACCGTCATAATTGTTAAAGATGAAATTTAAAGTTCCGGAAAGCACGGCCTGAATTTTATGTACTTCATCACCGCTTTTGATAAGATCATTCAGCGTTGAAATTACGGGCAGACCAGCTCCGACATTCGTCTCATAAAGAAACTTCGATTTGTATTTAATAGCTGAATCTGTGAGCTCTTTGAAATTTTTATAGGATGATGAACAGGCTATTTTATTAGGAGTAACTACAGAAATACTGCTTTCAAGAATGTCTTTGTAAAGTCTCGCTATCTCCTCTGAAGCAGTAGAGTCAATGAAAACCGTATTTCTAAGATTCAAATCTTTCATGATTTCCACAAAAGCATCCACATTCATTTTTTGGTGCTTTTCATCCAGAAGCTGTTGCCAGTTGTCCAGGTCAATTCCTTCCTCATCAAAATACATTTGGCGTGAATTTGCCAAACCTGCGATAAATATGTCGAGATTATGTTTCTTTGCCAGATACTCCTGTTGGGCTTTAATTTGATCTATAAATACCTGCCCGACATTTCCAACACCGATCATGAATAAGTGAAGCTTTCTGCGGTCAGACAAGAAGAAGCTCTCATGAATACTATTGAGAGACTTCTTTAGATCTTTCTTTGATATGACAACAGAAATGTTCAATTCGGTAGAGCCCTGGGCAATGGCCCTGACATTCACTCCGTTATGACTCAGCGTATCGAACAATTTTGCACTTACACCTACTTGCTTTTTCATTCGGGAACCAACCAGAGCTACAATAGAAAGGTCGGTTTCTACTTCAAGCGGATTTATTTTATGTGTTTCGATTTCAAAAGAGAACTCTTCAGATATAGCCTGTCTCGCTTTATCAACATCTTCCAGAGCAATTCCGACTGTTATTGAATGCTCAGATGATGCCTGAGTTATCATTATTACATTTACCTCTTGACGGCTTAATGAACCAAATAACCGATACGAAATATTAGGTACGGCAATCATTCCACTTCCCGTGAGGGTACATAACGCGATTTCCTGTATACAAGATGTTCCTTTAACAACCTGTCCATTTTCAGGGCCGTCTTTTGAAATAAGTGTTCCGGGGCTATCCGGCTCGAAAGTGTTTTTTATATGAACCGGTATATCTGCGTCCAGTACGGGCTGAATAGTAGGGGGATAGATCACCTTTGCCCCGAAATGCGAAAGCTCCATAGCTTCCTCATAAGAAAGATGATCGATAGGATGAGCATTAGGCACCAGACGGGGATCTGAGGTCATCATGCCACTAACGTCTGTCCAGATTTGCAATTCTTCAGCCTTTAAAGCTGCTGCTAACAAAGCGGCAGTATAATCAGAACCCCCACGCCCCAGAGTGGTGATAAGACCATCATTTTTGGAAGAAGCCACGAATCCCGGACAAACAGAAACAGAACCTGCTGACCTGAATTGTTTTTGAATCTGATTATAGGTGGTTTTGGTATCTACGGTGGCTTTACCGAAACGATTATCGGTTTTTATCAAATCCTTCGAATTAAATAAGTCAGAATCCAGCCCTGTTGATTTAAAATAATCATTGATAATTGTCGCAGAAAGTATTTCACCATAACTCAGAATATGATCCAGAGAACGGGGTGAGAGTTCTCTGATTAAAAACACACCACGACAAATATCCTCAAGGTCATTAAGCAGAAGTTTAGTTTGTGTAAGCGTGCTATTTCGTTCTTTAACTGGTAACAACTCGTTACAAAGGGTAAGGTGACGCTCTTCAATTGCAGAAAGGATTTTCAAATAGCTTTCATCACCATTGGATGCAAGATTTGCAGATTCCTGGAGTTGATTTGTTATTCCTCCCAGGGCAGAGACTACCGCTATAACTTTTTCTGCTTTTGCCTGTTCCTGAACTATACTCTGTACTTTATTAAGATTTTCCGCAGTGGCTACAGAGGTTCCACCAAATTTCAATACAAACATAATAGATATAAAACTAGGTTAATGACTTTAAGGCTGTCTGAGATTGGCATAATGCCAAATGGCGATATGTAGATAAGCACCCCCTAAGGGGTTGTAATTGTAGTCGTAGTTGAATTGATAACCAAAGACATAGCTGTGCTCAAAGCCATTGAAAGAGCCGGATTTTTGGAGCTATGTGTTTGATTAAATTTCATTGCTTAAGTCTATTTTATTTGAGACTGAAAGTAAACACTGAAAATCAATTTCTTTTTAAGTGAAGATAAATCAGTTAGTAAGATAGAATTTGTAGCGCTTTTAATTGATGAAATTCCAGCTTTGAATGTAAGCAAGTATTCGGGTGTGGGTATGAAAAAGGGAAATAAAAAAGCCCGGATCTTTTAAGAACCGGGCTTATGGTCTAAGTTTATCAGAGACTAAACAGATTCAATGATTGAGTTCAATGTTTTGCTGGGTCTCATGCGGTCATAAACGATCTCGCTATTAGGCCAGTAGTATCCTTCAATGTTTTCCGGATTTCCCTGGGCTGCAATCAATTCTTCATTGATCTGTGCTTCATTCTCTTCCAGTTTATCAGCTACCGGCTTAAATCGCTTGGCTAGTTCAGCATCCTTGGTCTGATTTGCCAAAGCACGAGCCCAATACATAGCCAGATAAAAATGACTACCACGGTTATCGTGCTCATTCACTTTACGGGAAGGAGACTTATCATTCTGTAAATACTGTGTATTTGCTTCATCCAATGTTTCTGAAAGCACAAGGGCCCGGTCGTTATCAAAAGTTTTACCGAGATGCTCCAGGGAAACGGCTAAAGCCAGAAACTCTCCGAGAGAATCCCAGCGCAAGTGCCCTTCATCCAAAAATTGCTGAATATGTTTTGGTGCAGATCCACCTGCACCTGTCTCAAACAACCCACCGCCATTCATCAGTGGAACAATAGAAAGCATTTTGGCACTGGTTCCAACTTCCAGAATTGGAAAGAGGTCGGTGAGGTAATCACGCAATACATTCCCGGTAACAGAAATGGTGTCTTTTCCATCTTTGATTCGCTCCAGGGTATAACGCATTGCTTTAACCGGCGACATGATATGAATTTCCAGTCCTTCAGTATCAAACTCAGGCAAGTACGTATTTACTTTTTTAATGAGCTCTGCATCATGCTCCCGACTTTCGTCCAGCCAGAATACAGCAGGATCTCCCGTTTCACGAGCTCTGCGAACCGCTAAACCAACCCAATCTTTGATGGGGGCATCTTTAGTCTGGCACATTCTCCATATATCACCTTCTTCAACCGGATGTTCTAACACAGTCTTCCCGGCTTTATTAACAACTTTTACGGAGCCATTTCCAGGAATCTCAAACGTTTTGTCGTGTGAGCCATACTCCTCAGCTTTCTTAGCCATGAGTCCAACATTAGGCACACTTCCCATGGTAGTAGGATCGAAAGCTCCGTGTTCTTTGCAGAAGTCAATTACTTCCTGATAAATACCAGCGTAACTACTTTCAGGAATAACGGCTTTGGTATCCTGCGTTTCATCATTCTTATTCCACATTTGACCAGAAGTACGGATCATGGCAGGCATGGAGGCGTCGATAATAACATCACTGGGAACGTGAAGATTAGTAATTCCTTTATGGGAATTTACCATCGCAAGGTCAGGCCCGTTGTCATAGCATTTTTGAATATCTGCTTTAATTTCTGCCTGCTTACTTTCCGGCAGTTCCTGAATTTTGGACTCCAGATCTCCAAAACCATTGTTTGGATCGACTCCTAGTTCTTTCAGTGTTTCTCCATGTTTCTCAAATACATCCTTGAAATACACTTTCACGGCGTGCCCAAAAATAATTGGGTCAGATACCTTCATCATGGTTGCTTTCATATGCAACGAAAAGAGCACACCCTTATCCTTGGCATCTTTAATCTCATTCTCAAGGAAATTAATTAAGGCTTTTTTGCTCATGGCTGCGGCATCAATAACTTCGCCGGGAAGCAGGGGAGTGCTTTCTTTTAAGACTTGCACATTACCATTGGCATCTACAAACTCGATTCGGACATCATCGGCATCAGAAACGGTAATAGACTTCTCGGAGTGAGCAAAATCATTTCCATCCATGGTTGATACGTGAGATTTGGACTCGGAGCTCCATTCACCCATAGAATGGGGGTTATTTCGGGCATATTCTTTAACAGGTTTTGGAGCTCGTCGATCAGAGTTTCCTTCCCGAAGAACCGGATTTACGGCACTCCCTTTAACTACGTCGTAGCTTTTTTGAATTTTCTTCTCTTCTTCGGTTTGAGGCTCTTCCGGGTAATCGGGTAAGTCATAACCTTTACTCTGCAACTCTTTAATAGCTGCAACCAACTGGGGAATTGAAGCACTGATGTTAGGTAACTTTATGATATTAGCTTCCGGTTTCTTTGCAAGCTCACCCAATTCGGTAAGGGCATCAGATACCCTCTGGTCTTCTTTGAGGTAATCCGGGAAATTGGCAAGAATGCGTCCTGCAAGAGAAATGTCTTTCGTCTCAACATTAACTCCGGCTGCTTTGGTAAATGACTCAATAATTGGGAGGAAAGAGTGGGTCGCTAAATAAGGTCCTTCATCCGTTATGGTATAAAAAATCTTGGCTTTATCAGTGCTCATTTTTAAGTAAATGGTTAATGTTCAATTAATTAATGTTAAGATCGAAAAAATGGTTTCCGAAGAAAAATAATAGGGCAGGGAGTTTACAAATTTTAGTAGCAAAAGAACATTTGAAAGAATACCCAACCTGCAATATGCATTATTCAAAATTGAATGTTCGATATTCACCCCGCAAATTCTGTATATTAGGCAAGATTTGGTAACCACCTGCGTTAGCCATTCAAAGCCAATAAAATTGAGGTGTTGTTATGATCAGACCGATGTTCGGCTTCCGGCCTAAACCCAAAAAATTTGATTACCCGTTTCGCTACTACGATCCCGAAAAGGATGAGAAAGAAAAGCGCCGAAAGCGGATCAAATTCGAGACCCATACACGACGAAGACCGGCACAGTTTACCCGCGTAGTATTTTATGCGGCATGCCTTGCCCTTATTGTTTATTTAATTTCACTATAAAAGACGTACAGATAACCATTGAGCGATACCCGGATTAGCGATTCCATTATACATCAGCTTCCCCCAGAAATTAGTAATAAAATTGCGGCCGGTGAGGTTATTCAACGCCCTGCTTCGGTAGTTAAAGAACTTCTCGATAATGCCATTGATGCCGGTGGCGATCAGGTCAAAATTCTTATCCAAAATGCAGGCCGAACCTTGATTCAGGTTTCCGATAACGGGTGCGGAATGAGTAAGGAAGATCTTCCGCTTTGTTTTGAACGGCATGCTACTTCTAAAATCAATTCTGTTGATGATCTTTTCAAAATCCGGACGTTGGGTTTCCGGGGGGAGGCCATGGCGTCCATTGCTTCTGTTTCGCAGGTTACTGTTAAAACAAAGCGAGCCGGAGATGAAAATGGCTGGGAATTTGAAGTTTGGGGCGGAGAGGAAAGGGAAATTAAGCCCACTGCTACCGATAATGGAACTACTATAGCTGTTCGAAACCTATTTTTTAACGTACCGGCTCGCCGGCAGTTTTTAAAGACTGACGTGACTGAACTTCGGCACATCTTGCGAACCATTCAGTATACAGCATTGGCTAATACAGATGTAGCTTTTTATGTTGAGGCAGATGGGGATATCATTTATGATTTACCCATCCAGGACCTTAAAGATCGCGTTACACAGATTTTTGGAAGTTCTTATAAAGCCAGCCTTATAGAATTTGGAGAAGAAACCAGCTATGTGAAAATTCACGGATTTGCCTCGGATCCCAAACTGGCAAAGAAAAGCCGCGGTGAGCAATTTTTGTTTGTTAATGGCCGCCCATTTCAGCATCGTTATCTTACTCATGTAATTCTGAGTTTATATGATGCGTGGACGAGGAATAATGAATATCCGTTTTATGCTTTGTTTTTTGATATTGATCCTTCCAAGGTGGATGTGAATGTTCATCCGTCCAAAATGGAAGTTAAGTTCGAAGACGAACGCAGTGTTATACAGCTGGCACGCTCGGTGGTTAATCGTGCCCTGAATAAGCACTTTCAGGTTCCAAATATTCAACAGGACCAGGATGCTTTTTTGAGTGATGATCCATCCAAAGGATTTGATTCAGGGTTCAGCTTTAATAAACCCCGGTCACAATCTTCTGGTCAGGGTGGAGGTGGATTCCAAATGCCTTCCCGAATTAACAACCGTTCTTCGAACATTCAAGGAAAGGGTGATGAATTTGGAGAGAAATTATATGGAAGCAACTCGGCTCAACGTGCTGATTTCTCAGATGCGAATAACTTCGAACCTTCTGAAGACCAACAGAAGAAAGTCACACAGGATAAAGGCTTTTGGCAGCTACATAACACATATATCCTTACCCAAACACGAACCGGACTTACCGTAATTGACCAGCATTTGGCGCATAAGCGCATCATTTTTGAAAAGGCGATCAATGCTACCGAAGAAGCACTTCCAAGTACGCAGCAGTTACTTTTTGCGCAAACACTAGAGCTGTCTGCATCAGATTATACGCTACTGAAAGAGCTGCATTCCATCATTCAGCGGATGGGTTTTTCTGTACAACTGCTGAGTGGAAATACCGCCATGATTAATGGGGTGCCAGCCGATATTGAAATTGGCAATGAGGAAGAAGTACTGATCTCGATGCTGCATCAGTACCAGGAACTGGGGCAGAAAGTAAAGCTGGAAGCCCGGGAAAAATTAGCGATCGCTTTTGCAGCTAAAGCAGCTATTCCACGTGGTAAAAAACTTACCGAACAGGAGATGGAAGGGCTGGTTGATCAACTTTTTGCCTGCGAACAACCTTATTTAGATCCGTTGAAAAAGCCTACGATCAGCTACATTCCGCTGGATGAAATACAGTCCCGGTTTAGGTAGTCTTAGTCTCGTTGCAGAGCTCCGCTCCGTAATCCTCCTCCGAGATTCCACAGCAGAGCAGTGGAACCCGTAGAATGTACCACGTCATTGCGAGGAGTCTAAAATATCGAATGTCGGTTTGGGATGTACAACGACGAAGCAATCTCCCTGAATCGAGCTCCAAAATGGTTCAACGAGATCGCGTCGTCGTAAAGCATAGATGTAAATGGTAAGTTATCGATGCTCCTCGCGATGACGTCAATACAGCCAATTCTGGAAATCTACCCATCCTAAAAATCAGAGTTTAGAACCATCTTAAAACTCACTTTATTCGGTTCAATAATAAATTCCTTATACTTATCGCTTTCCTAAGATCTTAAGATCATTTGTATGAACATTCTGGCGGTAGAACCATTTTACAGCGGCTCTCATAAGGCTTTTCTTAAAGGACTTGAAAAGCATTCAAGCCATAATATTATCCCTATCAAACTAAATTATAAGGGATGGAAATGGCGCATGCATGGAGATTCGGTTTCATTGGCTGAAATGACAAAAAAGGTTGATGAAGACATTGACCTGTTGCTCACGAGCAGCATGACTAATTTACCTGCTTTTATGGCTCTCACAAATCCAAGATTTGCTCATACGCCGGTGATTATGTACATGCATGACAATCAGTTTACCCGTCCGATACCGGAAGGAGAAACCCGGGATTTAACGTATTGTTATATCAACTATTTAAGCATGTTGGTGGCTGATAAGCTGCTTTTTTCCTCTCAGTTTCACCTGAATGATTTAATGGAAGCACTGCCAAAATTTTTGGATAAATTTCCTGATGCCAATCAATATAATACTGTAGAAAGGATTGAAAAAAAGAGCATTGTAATGCACCCGGGACTGGATCTTTCCAGTTTTGACAAGCAACCGGATACCCGGTCTCAAAATGAAAATCCGGTTATTGTTTGGAACCAGCGCTGGCAGTTTGACCGGAATCCAGCTATGTTTTTCCGAGTGTTAAACAGGCTCAATGATATAGACCTGAAATTTGACCTGATTCTGGCTGGTGACACACAGCATGAAAAGCCCGAAGAGTTTGAAAAAGCCTGGCAGCGATTCGGGCAGCAAATCACCCACTTTGGGTATGTGGATGACAAAGAAAACTACAGTAAACTACTTCATTCTGGTGACATTGTTGTGTCTACAGCTAGCTATGAGTTCTTCTGCGTTGCCATTATGGAAGCGATATATTGTGGATGTCATCCATTGGTGCCCAACAGTTTACATTATCCTGAACTTATTCCAAAAAGTCTGCATGATCCGCTTTTGCATGCTCCGGTTCTATATGAAACGGAAGATGATCTTTTTCATCATATGAAGGAACTGCTGACCGGTAAAACCAAATCTCTCCCGAAAAATTCACTTCAAAACATCAACCGACATCTGGATTGGTCGAAGCGGATTAAAGATTTCGATAAGCTCTTTGATGGAGTAATAAATTAAAAAGGAGCGTCCTCATCTGGAGCAGGATTATGTGGTAAGGGTGGAGGACCGTCGTTTCCGTTACCTCCATTATTTCCACTACCATCACCAAGAAAAGGGTCATTCTTCTCGGCAGACGTGAGGTTTTCGAAACGAGCATAATCCTTCACGAAGTACATCATTTTACTTCCAACAGGACCGTTACGTTGCTTTCCTATAATCACTTCAGCTATACCAGCCGTGGATTGGCCTTCAGCAGTGGTCGTAATTCCGTAATACTCTGGACGATATAGGAACATAACGATATCGGCATCCTGCTCAATAGATCCAGACTCACGAAGGTCACTAAGTTGTGGGCGTTTGTCACCTCCGCGCTGCTCAACCGCACGTGAAAGCTGTGACAGGGCAATGACCGGAACATCAAGCTCTTTGGCTAGTCCTTTTAATCCACGGGAAATAGATGCGATTTCCTGTTCACGGCTTCCAATATCTTTTGCGTTAGACTGCATCAGCTGAAGGTAATCGACTACAATCAACCCAATTCCTTTTTCACTCTTCAGTCGCCGGCATTTGGTTCTCAATTCCATCAGGCTGATGCCCGGTGTATCATCAATAAAAATCTCAGCACTGAATAACCGGCTCGCTGCATCAATCAGTTTGCGGAAGTCTTCATCCTTTAAGGTTCCTTTACGTGCTTCATCTGCACGAACACGGGCTTCCATAGTTAGTAAACGTTGCACTAAAGACTGATTCGACATCTCCAGACTAAAAAGAGCAATGGGAGTTCGGAGATTTTCATCGGGATGCATAGCTGCATTACGGGCAGCAGTTAATACAAAAGCCGTTTTACCCATAGATGGCCGAGCTGCAATAATAATCAAATCACCGTTTTGCCAACCAGCAGTCATGTCGTCAACGGCTAGTCCGGAAGGTACACCTGTAATACCGTAGTCTTTGCCCCGAAGATCTTCCAGATAGGAAAGAGTATCTTTCAAAAGCTTTTCAACAGGAACGGCAGAGCTTCGGCTTTTCTGGTTTGAAAGATCAAAAATACGCTGTTCGGCAGTATCTAACACATCGTAGGCATCGCTGGTGGTATCATAAGCATCTTTGATGACATCATTGCTGGCGAGAATCAGATTCCGCTTGATAGCTTTTTCGATGATGATTTGAGAGTGATACTCAATGTTTGCTGAAGAACTGACGGAGCGTGTCAGGTCAGATAAATAGGTAGGACCTCCACATGCATCCAGCAGATTGTTATCCTTTAATTCTGTTTCAACGGTAAGGAGATCCAGCGGATTATCACGTTCATATAAGTTGGACAGAGTCTCAAAAATATGGCGGTTGGCAGTCTTGTAGAAATCGGTAGGCTTTAGCATCTGCAGGGCAATAGTAGCCGCTCCGTGTTCAATCAACATGGCACCCAAAACAGCTTCTTCAACTTCTACGGCTTGAGGGGGAACACGTCCTCCTTGCTCCAGAACTTTATCATCATTCTTATAATTATTACCGTAAGATCCGTTCTTTTTTGCCATGAGTGAAAGTGAAAACTAAAGAGTACTGCTGAAAACCGAATTACAAAAATAGGTATAAATTGAAAGCAAAATGAGATTCTTTTTCCACAAATTTAGAACAAGGTTATCCACATTCAATAATCTTAATCTGTACTGAGCTTAGAATAGATTTCGATGTCGATATAGGTGTCATTTTTGAGCTCTGCATTCCTCATAGTTCCTTCAAAAGTAAAGTCGAGTTTATCCAGAGCTTTTTTGCAGTTAGTGTTATGGCTTTCCACATACCCCACGATACGGTGCAGGTTTAATTCCTGAAATCCGAAATTAAGAATGGCAGGTATTGCCTCACCCATAAAAGCATTACCCCAATATTCGGGAAGAAGCCAAAATCCAAATTCAGCTTTATTATGCTCACGTTCGATATCATTTAATCCACCAGCACCAATAAAAGTGCCTGATCCCTTTAAACAAATAGCCCACCATTTGCCGGTTTCATTTTTTTCATGATTAGCGAACCATTTCATCTGTTCTTTAGCTGACTCTTTAGTATCAAAGCTTATACCGTAATATTTGATGATGTCCGGATTTGATAGTCCCTTAAATACATTATCAAGGTCGCTGTCTTTAAAGGAGCGCAATACAAGTCGCTCAGTTTTAAGGGTTGATATCATGAGTGCTTTTTAGCTAGAATTAACAAGGAAATTATATGAAAAGCTTAAATATTAAACATCGTATATTTGGCAAATAAAAATATCAGGGATAATTAATTAGCAGCTTTGGTTTATCAAGAGAATGCTGATGAATTTTTTCCAACACTAAAAAATTCTCTTTGTTTTTGAAGTATTATAAATATTTCATCCTACGGTTTGTGCCCATTTGTTTTATACTGTTTGCTCCGTTCATCTCGGTTGCACAGTTCTATCCGGCAAAAACCTATTCAATCGTAGACGGTTTGCCGTCTAACGCCATTTACGACGTTACGCAAGCTGACAATAGCGTAATGTGGTTTTTGACTTCAAAAGGTGTTACTACTTACGATACACACAATTGGTATGTATTTCCGGATAGTTTACAATTGCCGACTTATCTGAGTTCTAAGATAGAAAAAAGTAGTGATGGGCTGATTTGGGTAGCGGGGAAAAATGATACCGAGTTCGTAATTAAGGTTTTTGATTCAGAGAGCTGGAGAACCATTCCCTTTCCGGATTTTTGGAGTGAAAAACAGCCTACTTTCACTTTTGAGGTCTTAACAAATGATGGACAACATCAGATTGTATTAGCTGGAACACGCGCTGTATATCTATACTCGACAAAAGATGGAAAATGGGAAAATCTTCCGTTTCCTGAAAATGAATCATCCGAGATTAACTCAACAGTCAATATTGACGAAGAGGTATTTATAAATACGCAATCAGGTCAGTTTACGGTACAAGATGGTCAGATTGTAAGAAGTGAATACGACTCTTTTTTCAACAGGTATCAGGATATTCTGACCATCGCCAAAAAGGATAGTACTGTTTATGTTTTAGGATTCAACTGGCTGGCAAAAATTCAAAATAGCCAGTTTGAAATTCTGTCTGAAAATCCTGGAATCCATACCAGGTCGGCTTATAACCGCCACTCTTTAATAATTGACCAAAGAGATCGAATATTTTACAGCAGTAACTCCCGGGTAATGCAGTACGACAGAGAAAGCGGACAAAGTATACCGCTTGAAGTAAATGGACGAACCAATAACATCTTCTCTAACAAACTGTATCTGGACAAAGAAAATAATATATGGTCGGTCGACAACAGGGGGCTTTTTAAGTTTAACATTCTCAATTTTAAGAGTTATAACAGAGACTCGGGGCTCGCTGAAAACGAAGTAAGTGCAATTTTTGAAGCTTCTGACGGGACATTATATATTGCAAACCCTTCCAATTTGAATGTATTCAGGAATGGGGAAATAACGGACCAATATTCTTTAGAAGCTGATAATGAGACTCAGGTAAGGGTTTTACAAATGGCTGAAAGGAATGATGGGTCTGTGTATTTGGCAGCAGGTGATGCTGGATTATATCATTTAAAAAATGGAATACTTATACCCGTTTTTACGTCTTCTTCCTTCCCAATGGTTACCAGTGTTTTAGAAGCTGGCGGTACAATTTATTTCTCTGATTCGAGGCATGTATATAAGCTTTCTGAGAATAACGTACCTATAAAAATAAACGAAAAGCCATATCACTATATCAGAAATATTGTAGAACTTGGAGATGGAAGAGTAGGGTTTTTAAGTGCTATAGAGGGTTTATATCTGTTTGAGAAAGGCACAGTGACTAGCTACAACTCAGGTCTTTTGAACTATAATAATATCTATGATGCGACAAGTTGGAATGGGCAGATCATTTTGGGCACATCTGCTGGATTAGCCACTTTGGAAAACAATCAAATAGTACCTTTTCAGATAAATGATTTTGAAGATGTTGTTTTCTCTCTTTTGGTCGATCACAATAATCAGCTTTGGATTGGAACGTTTAATGGTGTTTTCAGATGGGACGGGGAGACTATAAAGCATTTTTCTGTAGCTCAGGGACTTATAGGAAATGAAATAAACAGAAATGCATTAATACAGGATAAAGCTGGTGATATCTGGATAGGAACCGAGCTTGGTGTAAGTGCCTATGATGAAAGTGAAGATAGGTCGGCTGATAAAGTACCTGATCTTTATTTTACCTCAATCACATCCGAAGATAGTCAGGATATTAAATCAGAGGTTCGGCCATCTTTGCCAGCCGACCTTAGTTCGTTAATATTTAAATTCAGAGCAATCTCATTCCTGCATAACGACAAAATCTTTTACAGGTATCGGTTATCCGGACTGGAAAAAGACTGGAACTTCTCTACTAATTTCAGCAATCCAGCTGTTACGTACAGGAATCTGGATTCCGGTGATTATACATTTGAGATTCAGGCAAGAAATGAAGTAAGTGCATGGAGTGGCAGTAGTACATTCAGCTTTACCATAGAAAAACCCTTCTATGAAACCTGGTGGTTTATTTTAATGGTGTTATTAGCTGTATTGGTAATTTCATACCTGGCACTCAGGTTGAGATACATATATTTAATTGCTAAACAAAAGAAGCTGAAGGAACTTATAGATGAACGTACCAGGAGTATTACTGAGAAAAACCTTCAGATTAAATCAAAGAACGAAGAGTTGACTCAGGTTAATACCGAGTTGCACAAAAAAACGGACTCTCTTAATGAGGCACTAAAAAAATTAGAAACTGCCCAGGTTAAACTTATTCAAAAAGAGAAAATGGCAGCACTTGGAGTTCTGACTGCCGGAGTTGCTCACGAAATAAATAATCCGGTTAATTATATTAAATCAGCCTCTGAAGTGATCAGTGAGATGATTGAGGAGGAAGAAGACAAGCTTGTCATCAAAGAGAAAGATGTTTTCGATGAAGTATTCAAAAGCATTGAAATTGGAGTAGAAAGAATTGTATCGATTGTAAGAAGCCTGGGCTCCTTTAGCCGAACAAATGAAGAGGATAAAGGGGAGTGTGACATCAATAAAATACTTGATGAATGTCTGTTGATACTCAAAAGCGAGTTCACCGGAAGGGTCGAAATTGTTAAAAGTTATAGCAACCAAAAAGTTAGTATTCAAGGAAATGAAGGTAAATTATATCAGTTGTTTACGAATATTATTCTAAATGCTGTTCAGGCAATCGATGGTGAAGGAGAGGTTGCAATCAAGACTTGGAATAAAGAGCAGAACATTTATATTGAAATAAAGGATAATGGCAAAGGGTTTGATGATTTGATTAAAGAAAAATTATTTGATCCATTTTTTACAACCAAAGATCCGGGAAAGGGAACCGGATTAGGTTTAGCTATAGCCTATAATATCGTGGAAGTACACAACGGAGAAATCCATTTTAATTCAGTTCCGGGTTCTGGTACGATTGTTACAATTAAATTTCCTGCAGATTTGGGTTAATCATGTCGGTAAAATCAGTAATTCTTTATGTAGATGATGAACACATCAATCTGCTTTTATTTGGCAGATTAATGAGTAAGCACTTCGAGGTTTTAACTGCTGCTTCTGCTATGGAAGGTTTACAAATGCTTGATGAAAATCCTGAAGTCAAAGTTGTTATCACTGATTTGCGAATGCCAAAAATGGATGGTCTTGAGTTCATAAAAGAAGCAAAGAAAAAATTTGATGATAGGCCGTACATTATTCTTTCAGGATTTGAAAAAAGTGACGCAGTCAAAGATGCCATCAGGCAGGGATTGGTTGAAGAATATATCCAAAAACCCTACAGTTCTGAAGTTGTGGCAGACCGAATTAAAGAAACCATCTCAACTTAACGTCAGGGTTTTCCGCCCAGTTCGTCATATCTTTTTCTCAGCAATTGTACATCTTCCCAAGTGGGGCGTTTATACTTTTGATTATAAAGTAAAGCCGCAGGGTGATAGGTAACTATTAATTCCCTGCCGTGAAATTCATGAAACGTGTTTCTGAGATTACCCAAAGACGTTTCTTTGTCCAGCAAGGTTGTAGCTGAAATTCTGCCAACGCAAAGAATCAGTTTAGGGTCTATTAGTTCGATCTGGCGCAGAAGATAAGGAAGGCTTCGCTGGCGTTCTTCCGGTTTAGGGTCACGGTTATCTGGAGGACGATGTTTTAAAATGTTGGCGATGTAGATTTCAGATCTTTTGAAATTGATAGCCCCCATAATTTTGTCTAACAGTTGCCCCGCTTGCCCTACAAAAGGTTCACCCTGTTGATCCTCATTGTACCCCGGAGCTTCTCCAACTATCATCAAATCTGCGCTAGGATTTCCTACACCAAATACCAGGTTAGTACCATCTAGATCCGTTTTTAACTCTTCTGCTTCTTTACACAACTCCATGAGTTCTTCAAGGGTGGCGCAATCTTGTATACGCTCTGCCGTTGACTTTTTTTCTGTTACGTTTTCAGCTTTAGCCTGAGCCTTGTCAGATTGTTTATTATCTGTCGGTTTGGAGATAAAACCTGTAGCGGGTTCTTTTATCTGTGGATTTCTTGTTTCAGAATCTGTATCCAGCTTCACTGAAAAATCTCCATACATTTCCCGTTGCTGTTTCAAAAATTCAGCGGCTCGTTCTATAAATCTTTTGGGATCGTTCATGGATATATGATTACTGTTTGTTAGTTCTCCGGATAAGATAAAAGGGAATCACCACAACTTCTCTAACATAGCATACAAAACTACCCCAGCGGCTACTGATACATTCAAAGAGTGTTTTTGGCCATATTGAGGAATTGCTACAAATTGGTCAACAAGTGGAAGAAGCTCTTCATCAATTCCTGTTACTTCATTACCCAATACTATACAGATTTTATTGACTGATGTCAGATCTAGATCAGGCAAAGAAATACTGCCCGATGTTTGTTCCAGGCCAAGAATATAATACCCTTGTTCTTTTAAATTGTTAGTGGCATCGACTCCATTTTCTACATACGACCAATTCACAAATTCTTCAGCACCGATGGCTGTCTTATTAATTTCTGGTCGTGGTGGAGTAGGAGAATAACCAGATAAAATAACTTCTGATATGCCAAAGGCATCGGCAGAGCGAAATATAGAGCCTACATTGTGAAGGCTTCTAATATTATGAACCAGCACTTTTAGGCTTCTCAGCTTTTCAGGAGCGGTACGCGCCAGGTTTTCTTCAAGTATTTCTTTTGTGGTGAGTTTATTCAAAACTGAACTTTCCATCTTAAAATTATTTCAGAAAAAGCCTCATTACAGAAAAGGATTACTTAACTTTGAAGCCATAATTACTCCGCTTAAAATATCATTGTTCAGGCATCATTGCATTAATTCATGAAACAAAAGAGAAGCGCAGCGCTCATCTTCATTTTTATTACGGTTCTGGTGGATGTCATTGGCTTAGGTATCATCATTCCTGTGATGCCAGCACTGATTATGGAACTTACGGGTGGCGGACTTAGCGAGGCATCTTTATATGCAGGATGGATAACCTTTACCTATGCAACTACCCAGTTTTTATTTGCTCCGGTTATTGGAGGTTTAAGTGATAGATTTGGGCGCAGACCCGTGTTACTGCTTTCTCTTTTAGGCTTTGGATTAGATTACATTCTTCTGGGTTTTGCACCAACAATCGTTTGGCTGTTTATTGGCCGATTTCTTTCGGGTATTACTGGTGCAAGCTACACAACAGCCAGTGCCTATATTGCTGATATCAGTCCGCCGGAGCGAAGATCACAGGACTTTGGATTGATTGGTGCTGCTTTTGGGCTCGGTTTTATAATTGGTCCATCAGTCGGGGGAATTTTAGGAGAATATGGGGCCAGAATTCCTTTCTTTGCGGCGGCTGGATTGGTTTTAATGAACATGCTCTATGGATATTTTGTACTTCCAGAGTCTCTTTCCAAAGAAAACAGGCGGCCTTTTGACTGGACTCGCGCAAATCCTTTCGGAGCTTTAAAACAGATTAAACAATATCCCAAAATCGCCAGTTTAGTGGGGGTATTCTTTTTGGTCTATGTAGCAAATCATGCCACACAAAGTACCTGGACCTATTTTACCATGGAGAAGTTCAGCTGGACAGAAATGACCGTTGGCTTATCTTTAGGTGTGGTAGGCTTATCAGTTGTAGCTGTGCAAGGTGGACTTATCAAAGTTGCTATTCCTAAGCTTGGGAATAACCGAACCGTATATTTTGGTTTGATGATGTACGTGATTGGGTTTTTAGGTTTTGCTTTCGCTACTCAGGGCTGGATGATGTTTGCCATAATAGTACCATTTTGTATTGGTGGGCTTGCTACTCCGGCTTTGCAGGGTATCATCTCGAATGAGGTGCCCCAAAATGCTCAGGGCGAGCTACAGGGAGCCCTTACAAGCCTGATAAGCTTCTCAGCTATATTTGGTCCACCGATGATGACTAACCTGTTTGGCTATTTTACTTCAGATATTGCTCCCATTTATTTTCCTGGTGCGCCTTTTTTCCTTGGCGCGATTTTAGTAATAGCAGCTATTATTTGGTCAACTAAATCGTTGGGGATTAAGGAAAAAGTGGTGGTTTCTGAAGAGGAGCGGTCAAGCATATAATATCTTATCGTACAAATGTAATTGCAAAATCAAAGATGGATATACATCTTATAACACCTTATTTTAGACTACATTGTAGAAGAAAAAATGAAAGGCGTCTGCTGTTGGTAGATTGCTTTTTTTATTTATTGAAACCGAACAAAAGAAGAGATTATGAGCAAAGTTCAATACCTCACACAAGAAGGTTATGATAAGTTGGAAGCGGAATTAAAGGACCTTAAAACCCGTGGAAGAAGAGAAATTGCGAACGAAATAGCTGAAGCGCGGGCAAAAGGAGATTTGAGTGAAAATGCTGAATATGATGCCGCTAAAGAAGCTCAGGGGCATATGGAAGACCGTATTACCAAGCTGGAAGATGCTTTGGCGAATTCCCGTGTACTTGATAAAAGTGAACTTGACCTTTCTAAGGTTCGGGTGTTAACGACGGTTACCATCTTGAATAAGAAGATGAATAAAGAGATGAAATATACGCTTGTATCTCCGAATGAAGCTGATTTTGCTGCAGGTAAAATCTCAGTTGATTCTCCTATAGGGCAAGCTCTGATGGGGCTGGAAATTGGTGAGTCTGTTGAAGTTGATGTTCCGGCTGGTAAGCTTGAGCTGGAAGTGAAAAACATCGAAATCTGATTTCTGACTCTCACCCATGAAAAAGCTCATTGATGTTTATCCGTATAAGATAAAGGGGGGACAGCCTCTGTTTCTGATCTTTAAACGGTCTTCTGATAAGATCTATGGCGAACAATGGCGAATGGTGGGTGGTAAGGTAAAAGATGGAGAGGCTAGCTGGGAGGGGGCTCTTCGTGAACTCAAAGAAGAAACCGGACTAGCTCCAAAAAAATTCTGGGCCATCCCCTCAGTAAATCAATTTTATGAGCCCAATTCGGATACCGTTTATTCCATACCGGCATTTGCAGCAGAGCTGGCCGGAGATGAAGAAATCCAACTGGACGCAGAACATTCCGAGTTCAAATGGGTTAGTATTGAAGGCATTCAGCCCTACATAAGCTGGCCCGAACAACGCCGGCTTATGGAGCTAACCTATGATATTTTAACAGATCAATTCCTTGAAATACTTCCAGAGTGGATAATCGATATTTCTTAGTTGTACTTCTTTTTTTGTTGATTCCCGGAGCAGTTCATGCTCAGAGCGATAAGTATAAACTGGAGTTTGCTCCTGACCTTTGGTATAACAGTGTAGATGGAATACGTGTCGGTGTCAGGGTTTTAGGAGATATGGAGGGGACCTTCCTCGATGGACCACATCGTCTGGATGCCGGGGCCTGGCTTGGTACCAGCTTTCCCGATCAGCCCGTTTCTTATTATGTCTCATTTACAGAACCTATTCCGGGGCTTTCTGATTTCGGTGAGGAGTTTAATGTTCAGCTTAAAAGCAGTATCAGAACCGGTTATAGCAGACATGGAATTTCATTAAATAAAAGATTCCAAAAAGGATTTGATGAGCTTCGCCATCAGGAAATAAGTATTGAAGTCTCACAAGAAAAAGCGATCGGTAATGAATACAGGCTTAACCCATTTCGGGAAACTGATTGGAAAACATTAGTTGGATTTGATCTCAATACGAGCGGATTTACCCCATTAGGTGCCCTGAAAACATCTTTGGTCTTAAAACAGAACATTAACGGAGCTTCCGGAAACTTCTCTATTGGAAATGCTGAGATAAAACATCTGACCGATTTAGGAAAAGGGTTTGGCTTAAATTTAAGAGCTTTTGGCGCCTTGGTCAGCTCTGATGCACCAATGGAATATAATTTCAGTTTGGCTAACAGGGCTCCGGTATCCTGGCTGAATAACGGGGTGACAAGGGCAAGCGGAACAATTCCGGATTTATTCTTTGAGAACGGACTTGTTCAGGTTGCCGGTGGATTAAATATTAGAGGATATAACACAGAATCTTTTATCAATCCTGATGGTGATAAGGATTATTCAATTAGTTATGTAGGTACTATTGATAAAGGAATTTCGCTGAATACAGAACTCATCTTTCCTAATTATATTAATTCTTTGCTTAACCGCACCATTATGGGTGATTTTATCCATCTTAAATCTTACCTATTCCATGATATTGGAAAAGTCAGCGGTGTTAGAATTGAGGACGACATTGCTGTAGACCTTGAAAAAACAGTATCCGATGCAGGGGTTGGCGTACAGTTTTCTATTAATATTCCTGACTGGTTAGGAAAGGACAGAGGCTTTGCAATCAGGTATGAGGTGCCATTTTGGATATCTGATCCCGAGAATGGAGAAAAAACTTTCAAATTTCGTAATTTGATAGGCATTGGAGCAGTAATCTCACTTTAACTCACTCATGAAAATTCTGGTAATAAACTGCGGTAGTTCATCTATTAAATACCAACTCATAAACACGGAGAATAAAGAGTGTTTATGCAAGGGGTTAGTCGAGCGTATCGGGGCGGTGACTTCAATTATCAAACAAGAATTTAAGGATGAGAAGCCGCTTAAAAAGTCTATGGTAATTGAAAACCATGCAGCTGCTCTTAAGAAAATTATGGAATTGTTGATTGAGTCTGACAATGATTCTCTTCAATCCCTTGATGAAATTGAAGCTGTTGGCCATCGGGTGGTACACGGAGGGGAAACCTTTAAAGATTCTGTACTCATCGACGAAGATGTTGAAGAAGCGATTCAGCAAGCTTTTGATATCGCTCCGTTGCATAATCCCCCAAATCTGGAGGGGATTCGCGCTGCCAAACAGCATCTGCCCAATGTGCCGCACGTGGCTGTTTTTGATACAGCTTTCCATCATTCTTTACCACAACATGCCTATTTATATGGTATTCCCAATCGACTCTATCGCAGATATAAAATCAGAAAGTATGGTTTTCATGGAACCTCACATTATTACGTGAGTCGTCAGTATCACAAAATATCAGGCAAACCAAAGGAAGGTTCCAAAGTAATTACATGTCATTTGGGTAACGGATGTTCGGTAACCGCTATCAAAGATGGTAAATCATACGATACCAGCATGGGTTTTTCTCCACTCGAAGGCTTGGTTATGGGAACCAGAAGTGGCGATATAGATCCATCTATTTTGTTCTACCTCATAGAGAAAGAGGAATTATCTCTTGCAAATGTTCATGCTTTATTGAACAAGCATAGCGGACTTCTGGGCCTCAGCGGATATGCTGCCGATATGCGTGATTTACTGGATGAAGCTGAAAGTGGTGACCGCCGCAGTAATGAAGCCATTGATGTTTTTTGCTATCGGGTAAAGAAATACATCGGATCTTACATTGCGGCATTAAATGGAGTGGATGCGATCATTTTTACAGGTGGTATAGGTGAAAATGCAGCCCCCATCCGTGAGAAAATACTAGGGAATATGCAATATGCCGGCATTGAAATTGATGTGAACAAAAACGCAGATTTGGGCAACGAAACTAAAATTAGTGCAGACAATTCAGATGTGGATGTTCACGTTATTCCAACTAATGAAGAATTGGTGATCGCAATAGATGCAGCCAAAATAGCTACGGCTTCAAAGCAAACTCCATGGGCTTAAAAAACTATTTAATTTTTGCTGCTTTAGTAGCAAGCTTGTTATTACAGGGATGCTCAAGTACCAGTTGGGTAGTTGTTGATGATCAGGCTCTTGATATTAACGACTATGAGCTTATTTCATCCCAGTATTATTTAGAAAGCACCAATGGTATCACGCCAAACCAGCCCATTATTCATTTTGACCTGAAATCAATTAATACCTATGAATACGCTGAAAGGGTGAAAACTGAGCGTTATATACAAAGGTATCGCCCCAGGCTAGGATATGTTTTACTCGGTGCTGCCGGAGCGGGACTGTCTTACTATGCTGCTTTTTCTGATCAATTTCTGGATCGTCCTTCTGATATACAGCGGTATGCTTTAACCGGAGCAGGCACCCTGCTAACCGGTTTGTCTTTTTTAAATATGAAACCTGTTGGTGAGCCTACACGCACCGGGGAAAGCCGTTTATTGAGGCAGACCGGTACCACCACGGAGGTTGATACTACCTCTGCTCGTCCATATAACACCGATAACCCCGGAATCCGAATTTCTTACAACAACAGGATATTGGTAGAGAATAAAGAATGGGATTTTAACAGGGGACGTATCTCAATTAACCTTGCAGAAGAAGTGGATGCCGGAATATTTGATGAAAATCCCCGACAGAATATCGTTGTTGAAGCATCATATGATTCTTTAACTCATAGAAAAGAAGTAGCGGTTCCGTCTGTTTTTGAACAATTTGTGGTAGTAAACGTGCAAATTACGGCTCTTAGGAATGAACCGGAATCTAACCCGGGTAATATTCTAACCGATCTGGCTGAAGGAAGTCAGCTAAAGCTGGTTTCTAAAGAAGGCGATTGGTATAAAGTGTTGTATGGTATTTCTGAAACCTGGGTTTCGGTAAATGATGTACGCACTATTTGGAGGCCCTCTGAATTTGCTTCCGATCTTTCTGTTGTTGCCATCCCCAATGTTCCCTTTGGCTCGGTTGATGTGGAGAGAAATATTCCGGTATTGGGAAGAAGCTCGCTTAATTCAGGAGCTTTTATACTGTCCAACAATCAGTATGAAGGAGAATTTTCGGAACGTATTTATGGTCAGCGTGACGCGAAATTAATGGAAGAATATTTCATTCAGGGTTTTGGTGTCAGAAGTACGAGAGTCGTAAAGGCAATGAATGCCACCAGCGATATGATGGTAGACAGAGCTTACTCCCGACTGGCTTCAACTATAAATGATTCCCGGCACAATCTTAATGTATACATTAATGGCTATGCAGAAATCAGGGATGGCCAGGTTTATCTGTTGGGAAGCGAGTTATCTGATGATGGGGAACTACAATATATTGATCTTCAAAAATTATTCAGAGCTTTCAATAACCTGGACTTAAACTCTATTAAAGTTTTTGCGGATCTCGATATACTGAATGAAAATGGTTCAACCCAGCCTCTGGATAATCTTGCTTCCATTATTACAGATAGAAATTTTGCGTCAGCTGTATTCTTTTCTTCAAGGCCAGGTCAACGTTCGGGAATTTATTCCTCCACAAGTGGAGAGCAAAACAGACATAGCATTTTTACATACTATCTGGCTGAAGCCATTAAAGAGCGAAATATGACGATGAATGCCATCTATAATCATTTAGAAAGGAATGTGCCTTTTACGTCCCGCAGTCTTTATGAACGCCCTCAGAATCCATTATTCTTCGGAAACAGTGAGCTTGAGCTTCTGAACTGATGGGATTGCTCTACATATTTCTGAGTATTTCGTGTTCGCTTACCATTGCCCAAATACTAAAGCTTGCTGAAAACAGAAAGCTGAATGTACTCAAAATACTGGTTTGCAATTATCTGGCTGGGTTTTTAATCAGCTTGTTCAATTCAACTGAATTTTCTGTTTTCCCCGAAATCTCTCCCGATCCAGGAATTTGGCTTATTATTCTTGCGCTCATTCTGGGGATAATATTCATCGCTAATATGGTGGTTTATAGCCGTTCAATCGACAGGGTGGGAATGGGCGTTAGTATAGCCGCGATGCGAATGTCTCTGATTTTCCCGATTGGAATTAGCCTGTTTGTATTTGGTGAAGCCATCGGTGGATTGAAATACATTGGAATCATCCTGGCCTTGGGCTCATTGTTGCTGATGGTGCCACGCATAAGCACGAAAAGTATTTCCGGATTCTCCCATGCGTGGTTGCCGGTATTAATTTTTTTAATGACAGGAATGGCCGACACCGGACTGAAAGTGTATGAGCAGTTGTTTTCCCAACAGATTTCGGAAGATCTTTTTGTTTCGGGAATTTTCTTTTTTTCCTTTTTAGTGGGAATAGTAATTCTTTTAAAAAGGAGGGAGATTCATTTTAACTTCACAGAAATCGTGTATGGTATAGCCACCGGAGTTGTAAATCTCTATTCGTCCATATTTTTGATTTATGCGTTAAAACTTATGCCCGGCTCTATCGTCTTCCCACTTGTGAACGTGAGCCTGGTTGTTTTAGGGACGATCATTGGTATCGGAATATGGAAAGATAAACCTTCGGCGAAGCAATGGTCAGGACTGGCTGTAGCAGTAATTTCAATCATTTTACTAGTAGGATAATGGATATCATTGAAGACATTCGAAAAAGATCAAAATCGGACTTAAAAACCATCGTGTTTCCGCGCTCTTCGGATGAGCGGGTAATTAAAGCAGCTCTTTTTTTGCAGGAAAATGATCTGGCTAAGCCCATACTGATTCAGAATGAAAGTGCTTCAATTCCTGAAGAACTAAAATTTATTGACCCGGTTTCGGACGAAAACCTTAAGAAATATGCACATTCTTTTTATGAGAGAAGGAAACATAAAGGACTATCTGAAGCAGAAGCTATTGAAATTATTAAAGACCCGCTTTTCTTCGCTTCGGCTATGGTTGCAGCAGGTGATGCCGACGGCTGTGTAGCTGGTTCAGTATCTACAACCGGTGATGTTCTTCGGGCAGCAATTCAAACCATTGGCCTGAAACCGGGTTCTAATGTCGTATCCAGTGTATTCCTCATGAGTTTTGATGACGGCCGTGTGTTTACCTATGGAGATTGTGCGGTAGTGCCATATCCCAATGCTGAGCAACTGGCCACCATCGCAATGGATTCAGCTCAAACCCATAAAAAAGTTACCGGAGCTGGTCCAAAAGTCTCCATGCTTTCTTTTTCTACAAAAGGCAGTGCTGAACACGAGCGCATAGATCTGGTCCGGGAAGCCCTGGAAATCGTAAAATCTCATAATCTGGATTTTCCGGTAGATGGTGAACTGCAATTCGATGCTTCTATAATTCCTGATATTGCCATACGCAAAGCACCGGGATCAGAAGTAGCAGGACAGGCCAATGTGTTTATTTTCCCAAACCTTGATGCCGGAAATATCGCTTACAAAATTACAGAGCGACTAGCCGGGGCTACTGCAACCGGTCCGATTATTCAGGGATTAGCCAAGCCCATGATGGATCTTTCCAGAGGCTGTTCCTGGGAAGATATTGTAAATACCGCCTGTGTATGCTCCCTGATGGGGAGGGAGTAAGTTGTAATCATGGTAATCCCAAAATCAAGCCAATCAAGGTTCCATGATTTTGAACCTTGATTTATGGGATGGGAGGATTTTCTTGATTAATCCTAAGTATATCATCTTGGCAAATATTCATCGCTTCGCTCTGAAGGACTTGGTCGGGAGAAAGCAATCAATTTCCATGGCTAAACAAACCCCGAACTTTTCAACGTTTGGCTTACAATTACTTACCGTTACAAACCTATTTATTCAATAGAGATTCTCAATCATTTCAGATTTAGTTAAGAAAGGTAGATTTCGTATATTTGTACTCAATCTAAATAGGCCTGTAAAAGAGCGAACTTAAACCGATGAAAGGTTGTTTTTCAGGTGTAATCAAGAAGCAAAATTTTAAGACCATATAACTAATGAGCGAAACGCAAGCGTTAGAGTCAATGATTGGGGAAGAGTACAAATATGGCTTTTCCACCGATGTTGAATACGAAGATTTTCCCAAGGGACTTAACGAAGATATCATCCGCGAACTCTCTGCTCGAAAAGAAGAGCCGGAGTGGATGCTTGAGTTCCGTTTGAAGGCTTATCGGGCGTGGACTGAAATGGAAGAACCTGATTGGTTCAATGCAACCTATGAAAAGCCTGATTTTGAGAATATTCAATATTACTCAGCTCCCAAGAATAAACCCAAATTGGATAGTCTGGATGACGTAGACCCAAAGATTCGTGAGACTTATGATAAATTGGGAATTCCACTGGATGAGCAAAAAATGTTGTCCGGAGTTGCAGTTGATGCTGTTTTCGATAGTGTTTCTATCTTCACAACGTTCAAGGAGAAGCTTGCTGAAGCCGGCGTGATTTTCTGCTCCATTTCAGAAGCGGTTAAAAATCACCCGGAATTGGTTAAGAAATATATGGGATCAGTAGTGCCAGCCCGGGATAACTTCTACGCTGCTCTAAATTCCGCTGTGTTTTCAGACGGATCTTTCTGCTATGTACCGAAAGACACCATCTGTCCGATGGAGCTTTCTACCTATTTCCGGATTAACAACATGAACTCCGGGCAGTTTGAGCGTACGCTTATTATTGCTGAAGACAATTCACATGTAAGCTACCTCGAAGGCTGTACTGCTCCTATGTATGATGAGCACCAGTTGCACGCAGCGGTTGTTGAGTTAGTGGCGATGGATAACGCCGAGATTAAATACTCCACCATTCAGAACTGGTACGCCGGTGATGAAGATGGTAAAGGTGGTATCTATAACTTTGTAACCAAGCGTGGTGCTTGCCGGGGTAAGAATTCAAAGATTTCCTGGACACAGCTTGAAACCGGCTCAGCCGTAACCCTGAAATATCCAAGTGTGATTTTACAGGGGGATAATTCCATCGGTGAGTTTTATTCAGTCGCTGTTACCAACAAACGTCAGCAGGCCGATACCGGTACCAAAATGATTCACATCGGTAAGAACACCAAGAGTACCATTATTTCTAAAGGTATTTCTGCCGGTAACTCACAAAACAGTTACCGAGGTGAAGTGAAAATCTCTAAGAAAGCGGATGGTGCACGTAATTATTCGGTTTGTGACTCGATGTTGATCGGGCAAACTTGCGGTGCACATACATTCCCATATATCTCTTCTCAGAACCCAACGGCAAGTGTGGAGCACGAAGCTTCAACTTCACGAGTAGGAGAAGAGCAGATTTTCTACCTGATGCAGCGTGGTATAAGTGAGCAGGATGCCATTTCCATGATTATTAATGGGTTTGTGAAAGAAGTACTGAAAGAACTGCCGCTTGAATTTGCCGTTGAGGCGAACAAGCTGTTGGATATCAAGCTGGAAGGTAGTGTAGGGTAATTGAAACTACCCATGAAGTCATTCAGAGCGATAGCGATGAATCTTCACTAGTTCGACATGTGAAGATCCTTCGGAGGTATCCTCAGGATGACCAGAAACGACAAAGAACTTAAAATCAAAAAAGAAAAGAACGATAACGTGTTAGAGATTAAAAATTTACATGCCTCAGTAGAAGGCGAAGAAGAACAGATTCTGAAGGGTGTGAACCTGAAGATCAACAAAGGTGAAATCCATGCCATTATGGGACCAAACGGCAGCGGGAAGAGTACGCTGGCCAAAGTTGTTTCTGGTCACCCGGAGTATGAAGTAACCGAAGGTGAAATCCTGTTTGAAGGAGAAGACATCACTGATATGGATGCTGATGAACGAGCTCACCTTGGGCTGTTCCTGGCATTTCAGTATCCGGTAGAAGTTCCGGGTATCACCAACAAAACCCTTCTTCGTGAATCATACAACACTATTGCCCGAGAAAACGGCCGCGAAGAACTAGACCCAATTGAGTTTGAAGACTATTTAAAAGATCGTCTGGAAATCATTGATATGAAAGATGAATTTCTCGAGCGGTCTATCAATACTGGATTTTCCGGTGGTGAGAAGAAGAAGAATGAGGTATTCCAAATGGCCGTGCTGAATCCAAAGCTGGCTTTTATGGATGAAACCGATTCCGGCCTGGATATCGATGCGCTGAAAATTGTATCAGACGGCATCAATAAAATTGCAGGACCAGAAAATGGGATTGTACTGATTACTCACTACCAGCGTCTCCTGAATTATATTACTCCTGATTATGTGCATGTAATGATGGGTGGTAAGATTGTGAAATCAGGCGACAAAAGCCTTGCACTTGAGCTTGAAGATCAAGGTTACGACTGGTTAGAAAAAGAATTTTCCCTAAATGGAGAGGCTCAGTAATGAGTGTAGCAGTAAAAGAAAAAGAAACCATTTTAGACTTTCTGGACGGTAATTTTGAAACCGTATCTAACGTTTCAGCTATTGCCGGATTGAATGAGAAAGGAGCGGGAAATATTTCTGAATTCCCATTTCCAACCAAGAAGGACGAAGACTGGCGATTTACAGACCTGAAATCAATCAGCCGAAGCCATTTTGTGCCGGTATCAGAAGCTGGAACTGTTTCAGTTGGTGATATTAGTGAATATTATCTGCCGGAAGCCACCAACAGTCGGTTGGTTTTTGTGAACGGCGAATTTGATGCGGAGCTGTCTTCAACAACGGATATTCCTGAAAATGTAATTGTAGGAACGCTGGCAGAAAACGCTGATTCTGAGATTATCGAAAAGCATTTAGGTGCTTACACCAATTATGATGAAGATCAGGATGTGTTTGCGGCTTTGAATGATGCTAATTTCAAAGATGGTGCTTTTATTTATGTTCCCAAAGAGACCAAAGTAGAAGCCCCGATTCATATCCTGAATGTATTTACGGGTGCTGACAAAGCTTTTTACGCAACTCCGAGGGTGCTTTTTGTAGGTGAGGCTTATTCCAAATCAACCATTGTTGAGGAGCACGTAGCTCTGGAGCAAAATGAATATCTGAATGTAACTGTGAATGAGTTTAAGCTCTTTGAAGGCGCTCATGTTCACCATGCACGTATTCAGCGCGACAGTAAAAAGGCGAATCATATTTCACGTCCGATTGCTCACCTGGATAAATATGCTGAATATCACTCATACACTATTTGTCTGGGAGCAAAATTGTTCAGGAACGATCCACGAGTTGTCCAGAATGATGAAGAAGTCAATTTTACTATCGATGGCCTGGTGCTGATTGACGGTGAACAAATAGCTGATACGCATTCTGCTATCGATCACAGACACTGGCATGCGCAAAGCCACCAGCTACATAAAGTAGTGGTGAACGATAAAGCGCATTCCATTTTTAACGGTAAGATTTTTGTTCGTAAAGACTCACAGAAAATCGATTCCTTCCAGGAAAATCGAAACCTGTTGTTATCCTACGACGGAACGGTTCACACCAAACCACAGCTTGAGATTTTTTCTGACGACGTACTTTGCTCGCACGGAGCCACCATAGGTCATCTGAATGAAGACGAGGTATTTTATCTGCATAGCCGTGGTCTGACCAAGAAAAAAGCGCGTGAACTTTTGGTTTACGCTTTTACACTAGAAAGTATTGAGAACATGGAAGTGGAATCAGTACATAAATTATTATTAGATGAAGTAGTCAAATTCACCAGCCGTGACGAGGAATTTGTAGCGGTAAGTGAGTAATATTTACCAGAAAAGAGTCATTCAGAGCGACAGCGAAGAATCATCACTTGTCAAACTTGTGAAGATCCTTCGGCAGTAGCCTCAGGATGACTTAAGAAGAAAATGGAAGAAGCACTAAAACAAGATACCGCCACATTAACTACGGATTGGGAATCCATCCGTAATCAGTTTCCTGTGCTTAAGCGGGAAATCAAGGGAAATCCATTGGTGTATCTTGATAACAGTGCTTCCAGTCAGATGCCGCAGCGGGTGATTGATCGGATTAATGATTATCACGCCAACGAGCATGCGAATGTTCACCGGGGCATTCATACTTTGAGTCAGGAGGGGACCGATGCTTTTGAAGCAGCCCGCACTAAGGTGAAGGATTTTATCAATGCCCGTCATCTGGAAGAAATTATTTATACAACCGGAACCACAGATTCCATTAATCTAGTGGCCAACAGTTACGGTCGTAAGCATTTCAAGGAGGGGGATGAAATCATCCTTTCTGAAATGGAACACCATGCCAATATTGTACCATGGCAAATGGTTGCTGAAGAGACCGGTGCTAAGATCAAAGTCATTCCTATGACGGATGATGGTGAGTTGGTGATGGATGAATTCCACAACTTACTTTCCGATCGAACCAAAATGGTTGCCGTTCTTCATGTTTCTAATGCACTAGGTACTATCAACCCGGTTAAAGAAATTATAGAATCGGCTCACGCCAAAGGCATTCCTGTTTTAATTGATGGAGCCCAAGCTGTTCCCCATTCCGTGGTGAATGTTCAGGAACTGGACGCTGATTTCTATGCCTTTTCAGCCCATAAGATGTGTGGTCCTACGGGATTTGGTATTTTATATGGCAAGAAAAAGTTGCTGGAAGAAATGCCTCCATACAGAGGAGGAGGGGATATGATTGATAAGGTAACGTTTGAGAAAACCACCTGGAATGATCTCCCGCATAAATTTGAAGCCGGTACTCCGCCTATTGCTGCCGGAGTTGGTTTTGCTGAAACCATCGACTTCCTGAATGAAGTCGGGATGGAGAACATCGCGGCCCGTGAAAAGGAATTACTGGATTACGCCACAGCTGAACTGAGTAAGATCGACGGACTTAAAATCGTCGGTACAGCAAAGAATAAGGCGTCGGTAATTTCGTTTTTACTTGAGGATATTCATCCAACGGATGCCGGCACTATTCTGGATCAAAAAGGAATTGCAGTAAGAACCGGACATCATTGCGCTCAGCCCATTATGGATCATTATAATATACCGGGTACAGCACGGGCATCGATTTCCTTCTACAATAATAAAGAAGATGTTGACCGGTTAGTGGAAGGAATCAAATACGTAAAAGAATTTTTCTAAAAACAAACGAGAATCGAGATGGCAAAAATTAAAGAAATAGAACGCACACCAAATCCGGATGCCATGCGCTTTGTATTGGCTGAACCGCTGACGAATGGAACTACCCGTTCGTTTGAGAATGCGGCCGAAGCTGAAGGCGATGAACTTGCATCTGCTTTGTTTGCAATCGATAACGTGATCAATGTTTACTATGTAGACAAATACGTGACTGTAACGCAAGATGGTAAAGCTGTTTGGTCTGAACTGCTTCGCAAGTTGGCTCCTCCAATTCGTGAGGCTGAAGCTACCGATCACAATGAAGATGATTCTGAAGTGCATGTAAGTAAAGAGGCACAAGAATCTGATGATCCAAGGTTGCAGGAAATTAACCGCATGCTGGATGAGCAGGTTCGACCATATCTGTTGGCAGACGGTGGCGGACTCAAAGTATTGGGTCTCGAATCAAACCGACTGAAAGTGCACTATCAGGGTGCTTGCGGAACATGCCCAACAGCTACGACCGGTACGCTTTATGCCATTGAGAGCATGGTGAAGCGCATTGACCCTGAAATTCAAGTTGTGTCTGTTTAAACAGAAGGAAGTAACATTATGGAAGAGCTTTCCATTACAGATCGAGCAACCGAACGGATTAACTTAATCCGGAAAGAGCAGAATGTACCCAACGACGCCTATTTACGTGTGGGTGTTGTAAGCGGTGGTTGCTCTGGTTTAACCTATGATCTGGAATTCAATTCTGATGTTCAACCAAAAGAGAACGATAAGATATTTGATGTAGACGGCCTCAAAGTATTGGTCGACATGCGCAGTTTTCTCTATTTGGCCGGAACCGAACTGGATTATACCGAAGGACTGAACGGGCAGGGGTTCCATTTTAAGAATCCTAATGCTTCGCGAACCTGCTCCTGCGGAGAATCTTTTTCTATATAATTTTTGTCACTAAATCACGAAAGCACTAAAATTTTGAGTTTTCGTGCTTTTTGGCAACAAAAATGATCTTCTTATGGGAGAAAATGAAATTGTAAATCGGGTTCAGCAGAACACCAAGCTGGTTACGCTGGATTTACAGAAATTCCACGACGATACGCCTATCGAAGAGCTGGATATTAAACAGTTCTTGTTTCAGGAATTGATGCTGAAGGAAAAAGACTTCCGGGAGCAGATTAAAGAGTTCGACTGGTCGCGATATGAGGGTAAATACCTGACTGTTTTTTGCAGCACCGACGCCATCATAGCTCCCTGGGCCTGGATGTTGATTACCTCCTATGCTTCAGAATTTGCCAAGGAAATATTCAAGGGGAGGAAGGAAGTTTTTCAACACCAGCTCTATCAAAGAGAGTTAGACAGTTATGATTGGGATCAATACGAAGACAAGTTTGTATTGCTGAAAGGATGCGGTAAAGTACATGTACCTGATTCCATTTACATGCTGGCTACCAATAAGTTAATGAAAAGAGCTAAAAAGATTATGTACGGGGAAGCCTGCTCGAACGTGCCTGTTTGGAGAGGATAATATGAAAGTCTTAATCACCGGCACCTCCCGCGGAATTGGAAAGTCCATTGCAGAAAAGTTATTGGAAAATGGCAATTTGGTTATTGGTACATCCCGTTCAACCAATACACCATTTCCCAATAACCAACGCTATAGCCACATTGCCTGTGATTTATCAAAGCTGGAAGAAGTAGAGAAGCTGAAGGCGGTATTTCATGAAGAAGAAATCCCCGAAGTGCTTATCAACAATGCAGGAATGTTTGCCGAAGCTGATTTTGATATCTCTGATGAAGATTGGCTGGCCAACTGGGATCTGACGCTTCAGGTTAATCTCCGTTCAGCTGCTCTCATTTCCAAGTGGGCACTGAATGCCTGGAAAAAAACCGGAATGGAAGGGAGGCTTATCAACATCTCATCCCGGGCGGGAACAAGAGGAGACACGCAGGAGTATGCCAGCTACGCCGCCAGTAAAGGAGGGATGACCGCTCTGACTAAAAGCATTGCTCGAAGCTTTGGAAAGTATGGAATCACCGCTTACACAGTCGCTCCCGGCTTCGTTAATACTGATATGGCTCAGGGTAGCATTGAAGTGTATGGAGAAGATTATCTCACCAAGGACTTAGCTTTAGATTCCATAGCTCCACCCGAACAAATAGCAGAAATCAGTTATTTGCTGGCGTCAGGAAAACTGAAGCACGCAACGGGGCAGACGTTTCATATTAACTCGGGAAGTTACCTGGTATAGAATTTTCTGATCGTCATGCAAATACCCTACAGATCCTGAATCAAGTTCAGGATGACGACTTACTAGAGAAAAACGTCATTGCGAGGAGTAAAGATCTTAGATTCTATTTAATAAGTATTTCGACGAAGCAATCTCCCTATTTCAAGAACCCAAGCATTCCAAGAAGATCGCCACGTCGAAAGCTGTGTTCATTTTTTTTATAGTCTTGAAGCTCCCCGGGATGATAATCAATAAATAAGCATTGGAATTTGGTGCTTGGAATGTGGAATTTCCGTCATGACAGACATCAGAGACCGAAAAAAAGACCACGTTGAGCTGACCGTTACTGACGGAACCCAATATAATCTATCTGCAGGATTCGAACGCTATCGCTTCATTCATAATGCATTACCTGAAGTTAATATCAACGAAGTAACAACTGCAGCAGATTTTTTGGGACATACTTTCAGTTTCCCACTATTCATTTCTTCGATGACCGGAGGATATGCTGATGCCGGACCTGTGAATTCAATAATTGCTGAATTTTGTGAGGCAGAGAATCTTCCTTTTGGAGTTGGGAGTCAGCGTGCGATGCTGGAAGATCAATCCCTGACAGATACCTTTTCTGTAGTTAGGGAAAAGGCTCCAAATGCTTTTATTTGTTCTAATATTGGTGGAGCTCAACTTATTGGTGGACTTAAACCTAAGAAGATCACCCAACTGATAGATTCAATCAAGGCTAGTGCCATAATTGTTCATTTGAATCCACTGCAAGAACTTATGCAACCTGAGGGAGATCGGAATTTTAAAGGGATTTTAGATGGCATAGAACAGCTGGTTAAAGACACCGAATTACCGGTTATTGTGAAAGAAACCGGAGCCGGAATTTCCGAACATACTGCTCGCAGATTATTAAATGTTGGGATCGAAGTAATTGACGTTGCAGGAGCCGGAGGCACCAGCTGGGCAAAAGTTGAGAATTTCAGATCGTCTAATCATAGTGCAAACCATAATTTTGATGAGTGGGGTATTCCCACTGTTGAATGCATACAACAGCTAAGCAAACTGGAATGGGAACGCAGTTTTGAAATCATTGCTTCTGGAGGCATTCGTTCTTCCTTTGATATTGCCAGGTCGCTGTGTCTGGGGGCTCATTTTTCAGCATCGGCACAACCTGTGATAAAAGCGATAAAAAATGGAGGATATGAAGGATTGGAAAAGCTTTTTAATCAATGGAAACAGGACTTAAGAACTATTTTAATCCTGTTGGGATGCACAAACGTGAGGGATTTAAATCGTTCGCATGTTGAGGAAATTAAGTAGAGCTGTCAGGCGGATTCAAACTAACATCGTCCTGTAATTTCCTTATATTCAGTTTATTCATCTACGAAAAGAGCATTGAGCAACAACAACCTTCAGCAAAAATTACTGGAAAAGATTGAAAGGGGTTTAAAAGACCTTGATTTCCCGGTTCACCCAAAAACCCTTTATGAGCCATACCGTTATGCCTTATCGGTTGGAGGGAAGCGGATTCGCCCCATGCTTACTATACTTGCGAACGGGCTTTGCGGAGGGGATTTGGATGATGCACTTCCTGCCGCACTATCTATAGAGATTCTCCATAATTTTACGCTCGTACACGATGACATTATGGATAGCGCCGATACTCGACGTGGAGAACCCAGCGTATTCAAAAAATGGAATGAAAACATCGCGATTCTATCCGGAGATGTGATGTTTGCTGATGCATTTCAGAAACTTAATTTTTATGGACATAATGACTCTTACTCAAAAGAAGAATATGTTTCTATTCATGATGTTTTTACCCGGACTGTAATCACCGTTTGTGAAGGCCAGGCACTGGATATGGAGTTCGTTGATCGAAAAGATGTCGATCATAATGAATACCTTGAGATGATTGCAGGTAAAACGGCCGCGTTGCTTAGTGGAGCCCTCGAAATGGGAGCTATTTCAGCACATGCTTCATCACAGAAAAGGGAAGAGCTCGCTGAATTGGGCTATGAAATGGGTATTGCCTTCCAGGTACAGGATGATCTGCTGGATGCGATAGCTGATCCTGAGAAATTTGGAAAACGTCCTGGCGGAGATATTTTTGAAGGAAAGAAAACATATCTTACCATACTTGCGTTAGAACGTGCAAATGATGAACAGGCTACACTAATAAAAGATACATTAGACACTGAAAATCCGGCAGCTGATCGTGTAGATGAAGTGCTGGATATTATGTCAAATTTAGGTGTTCTTGATGATGTGGCTCAGGAAATAGATCAGCATTACCAAAAGGCATTACACCTACTCAATAAATTTGAATCTTCTGAATACAAACAAGAGCTTGAAAAACTTCTTATCTTCTTACGAAACCGTGACCACTAAATCACAAAAAACATATTCAATGCGCAGTAAACTTTTAGTAGTATTTGCTTTTTTATTCATGTTTTCGGCTTGTAAAAATGACCGTCTCATCAAAAGAGGAGACTCTGTTGAAGTGGCTTATCAAAAAGCCATGGCGTTTTATGAAGAAGGGGACTATGGCGAGGCTGCAAATGCTTTTGATACGGTTACCAGAGTAGCAAGAGGAACAGAGTATGGCCAAGATGCCCAATATTATCTTGCCGAAAGTTATTATAAAGACCGTCAATACCTTCTGGCTGCCTCTGAATATGACCGGTATGTGAGCTATTTTCCACAAGACGAGCGCCGCCCTGAGATTGAATTTAAATCAGCGATGTGCTTTTACAAGCTAAGCCCGAGATATAAGCTGGATCAGGCGCAAACCCGTAAAGCTATTGACCGGTTCCGTTTATTCAATAACCGCTATCCAGACCATGAAAGAGTTCAGGAAGCTGCAGCTCGAATCGACGAATTAAGAGAAAAACTGGCTCATAAGTCCTATGAAGCTGCTCGTTTTTACGTTCGGACTGAACAGTACAGAGCCGCTACTATTTATCTGGATAAAACCATTGATCAGTATCCAGAGTCTAAATGGGCTGAACGCGCATTGGTAGATCAGATTCAAACTTATATTGATTATGCTGATAATAGTGTAGCCAACAAGCAGGCAGAGCGATATAGTAAAGCAATAGAGAACTATGAAAAATTTCTTCAGCTTTTTCCTGAAAGTAAACTCCGGGAAGAAGTTGAAAACTACCATGATGAAGCAGTTCAGAAATTAGCCGAAGTCCAAAAGAGAGACAGTAACCAAGATGAAGTTGCTGATTCAGGGCAAGGCTAATGTCGCGCCGTATTGGTTTATTTGGGGGTACGTTTGATCCGGTGCACAACGGACATCTGTCTATTGCACACTCCTTTCTGGAATCGAAATTAATAGATGAACTTTGGGTACTTTTAACTCCTTATCCGCCCCATAAAAGTCAGGATCAAACCGACTATGATATGCGTTTGTTGATGCTTAGAGAAGCTTTTTCTGGTATTCAGAACTTATCTATAAAAACTATTGAGAATGAGCTGCCAAAGCCTTCCTATAGTGTTCAGACCATTCGGTATTTAAAGAAAAAGCATCCGAATCAAACATATTTATATTGCATGGGTGAAGACAGTCTGGCTTATTTTCACACCTGGAAATATTATGAGGAGATTTTGGAAGAGTGTGAACTTATTGTAGCACGCAGACCCGGCGAAACCCATACTGAAGTTGAAGACAAAATTCTAAAGCGTACTCACTTCGTAGATCATACCCCTTTGGATATATCTTCTTCAGAGATCAGAAAAAAAATCGCCAGAGGAAGTTCGATTTCTGATCAGGTACCCGAAGAAGTCGTAAAAGTCATTGAAAAAGAGCAGTTATATAGCTAACTACTGCCATTCATAAAATATTATCAGAATGGCATTTACCCGAAAAGACTTTCTCAAGACAACCGCACTCGCTTCTTTAACAGGAGCCGCATTAGGAATTTCAGATTCCGAAATAGAAGCTGCACCCGGTTCAACCCAAAAAATTAAACCCAAAGCCTTAAAAGCCGGCGATACCTTAGGACTGGTGGCTCCGGCTAGTCCTATTTATGAATCATCTGTTTTTGATGAAATGCTTACAAACCTGCAGGGTTTGGGCTTCAAACTGAAGCTGGGAAAATATGTACGCAGCCAAAGAGGATATCTTGCTGGTACCGACCAACAGCGGGCGGATGACTTAATGAATATGTTCCGGGATCCCGAAGTGGACGGAATTATGTGTATTCGGGGAGGGTGGGGGTGTAACCGTATTTTACCCTTTTTGGATTTTGATGTATTCCGAAACAACCCGAAAGCATTCTGTGGTTTCAGCGACATCACTTCGCTTCATATGGCCATGTTTCAGAAAAGTGATCTGATTACTTTTCACGGACCAGTAGGGAAGTCGAAGTGGAATAAGTTTACGACGGACGCTTTTAAACAAATAATCTGGAAAGGGGAAACTCCTAGCTTCGAAATTCCACCAACCGATACCCGAAATTTTGTTATAAATCCCGGTACCATTGAGGGAAAACTACTTGGAGGAAACCTTTCGGTATTGGTCTCCATGATTGGTTCTGAGTATTTGCCTTCCTTTGAAAACGCTGTTTTGTACCTGGAAGATATTGGAGAAAGCGTATACCGAATCGACCGGATGCTGACCCAGCTTAAACTGGCCGGTATTCTAAATCAGATCTCAGGGTTTGTTTTTGGGAAATGCACCGATTGCGATGCCGGAGAAAATAGCCTTACGTTACAACAGGTTTTTGATGATCACATCAAGCCACTGGATATTCCGGCTTTTTATGGGGCTATGATCAGTCATGAAGATGAAAATATCACCCTGCCGGTTGGTTTGAGTGCCAGAATAGATGCAACAAAGAAAACAATTCACGTATTAGAATCGGCTGTTGTTTGATCGAATAAAAATTTCAATTTGTATGCAATCAGGTACAAATAATGAGTTGTGAGTCCCGTTTTTCTGGGTTGATGGTGTTCGTTTTACTGTTGATGGCGGGTTTAAATGTTTTTGCACAAAAGGGGACTTTATCCGGCTTTGTGCATGATGCAGAAACCCGGGAAACCCTTCCATATGCCAATATTATAGTAGAGGGAACAAGCAAAGGAACCTATACGGCGAGCGACGGTTCCTATTCCATTCAACTCGATACCGGCACAGTCAGCATTCGCTATCGGTTTATATCATTTCGCGATACCGTTATCCAGTTTAATATTAAAGCCGGCAAAGAGATTAAACAGGATGTGTATTTAAAACCTGACCTGGCATCTATGGAAGTAACGGTAAGCGCCAATCGCGTTGCACGAAAGGTTCAGGAACTTGCCCGCCTGCGTGATCAGCAGAACTCGAATCTGAACTCCTACAAAGCTGAAGTGTACAAGTTGGCTATTCTCAGCAATGTAGACAAAGACTTTAATTATGAAGAAGCTGAACAAGACGAATTAGAACCCATTGCTTTCTCTGAACGCAAATCAGAGATACGATATATATCGGAGCCGGAACGTTACTCCGAAACACTGGAAGCCAACAGGGCCAGCGATAATTTCTTCAGTGAATATGATTTCTTTTCTACCGGGGGAGCTCCGTTGAACCTGAATTCTGATGAGGTCATCCTGAGTATCCTTTCAGAAGATTTGACCGTAGTTGGCCCAATCTCAGATAAAGCCGGCCGGTTTTATGAACTTTATGATGAAGAAGCTGACAGCAGCTGGCCGGAAGGGACCATTGAGATATACTTTGAACCAAAAACCGATAACCGTCCACTTTTTGAAGGTCAGGTTTGGTACGACGAAGAGCGGTCGGTCATACTTGGCATAGATGTAACCCTTAACGACTATGCCGAAACTAATTCCGGCACCTTTAAAATTTCTGATCTGAGGTACCAGCAGAGTTATAAAAAAGTTGAAGATTTCTGGCTGCCGGAAGAAACAGAGCTTTCGGCTATGCTGCAGTTTATCACCTCCAAAGACCGTATTTACTATCATGATGTATGGACCTGGGATAATTATGAACTTAATGCCCGAAGTATAGATCCTCAGCAGATAGAATTAAATACGACCAATATTTTGCAGGACGCCCACAAACGGAAGCAAACTTATTGGGATACGCTTTCTAACCGGGATCAAAATGATAATACCCGGCTCTTGGATGAAGCCAAAGAGTATGAAGAAGACCGGGCCCTGGTAAAGGCAGGGATGTCAGCTATGCGAACCTTTTTCAGGCTGCCTTATCAACTTGAGCGATTCTATCTGACCAATTTTAGCGATATCTATCATTATAACAGGGTAGAAGGAAACTACCTTGGACTTGGACTCCGGACTCCGGTTCACCCCGACTACGAATACCGGGCTATAGGCGGGTACGGATTTGGCAACCAATCCTGGAGCTATGAATTAAGTGGATATCATTTCTTTGGGAATTCATTTGTAGCTCCGGAAGGAAGTTATCATAAACTTACATTGCCTCAATATCAGGATTATGAGTACAATCGAACTCCGCTGGATTTTTTCGAGGCTCGCCAGACGATGTATGCATTGGCTACAGGTACTTCGGGTAATAACTTTTTTGAGCGTGAAGGATATGAGGCTGGATTGCGCTTTCGATTTGGTACGGAATCTTTTTTACGCTTTTTGTATATAAATGAAACCCATCGTTCACTTACTTCTACAAGAAATTTCAGCATTTTTGGTAACGATCTTAGCCCTGAAAAATATGCAAACAACGATCCGGTTTATCCTGCTGAGCCAGGGGATATTAATGGCTTATATCTTCATCTGCACCATGATACCCGTCAGTACCTAAGAACACAATTTCTACGGGATTATAATATCCGCGAGTTTGGCTGGCTTGCCGATGCTGTTCTTGAAAAGGGAATGAGTGAGTGGAAAAGTGATTTTGACTACAATCGATACCGACTGGCTCTGAAATTTTATTGGCCTGTTTTTTCATCTCATTTCTTTCAAACAGATATTATTGTCGGAGCTGCAAACAGCGGAGTGCCCAATCAGCGATTGTTCACATATAACGGATATATTCCAGATGATTATGTCAGGTATCGGCCTTTTAGCACATTAGACTATCGTGAACCATTAGGAAATCGAATATCACAAATTAAAGTCCGCTACAAATTTGGAAGTTCACTCACCCGAAGCATACCTATCAAATTTATTCAGAAAAGCGGGATACAAATTTCCACTGTCTTAACGGCGGGAGTGATAGATCAGACTTCCAGCCTGGAGCCATTGCTTCCGTACTCAGGATCTAAAACACAAGCGGAGATAGGTATTGCTGCTTCCAAGATTTTTGGAATCTTCTATGCTGAAGTGAGCAAGAAGCTCTATGGCGAGTTTGGGAATTCTATTGGCTTTTTGTTACTGTTTTAAAACAGTTTGGTACAAAAACAAAATTTTACGGGTTAAGAAGCAACTATTTGCTTTAATTCCGTAGATAAGCATTTCTAACTACAATTAATCCCTTATACCTATGAATACGATTACAACCACTAAATGGGCAAAGATCCCATTTTTCCTTTTTTTGGGGCTATTCACGGTTCAGAGTGTACATGCTTCTATTTTCGAGGTACGGCAAGACACTACTGAAGCGGATACAACAGTGATCCCCAAAGCTGATAACGAACTCCCGATGAAACCCGGGCGAATTATTGAATTCAATACTACCGAAGGCACATGGATGTCACTTGACATAAGCCCGGACGGTCAACATATAGTTTTTGATTTAATGGGGGATATATATCGTATTCCTGCATCAGGTGGTGAGGCTGAACAACTTACCGATGGAATGGCTTTTGATACACACCCCCGATACAGCCCCGATGGTAAGTATGTTCTTTTTACTTCGGATGCTTCCGGTGAAGAGGATTTATACTATGTTGATGTTGCTGATACGTCTGAAATCACGCAGATCACCAAAGGTGGAAATACGCGCTATACCAACGCTGACTGGACACCTGACGGTGAATATGTGATCGCGTCAAAAGGAGGGTTGACTCCAAAGCTATGGCTGATTCACAAAGAAGGTGGAAGCGGAACAGCGCTTATTGGTGAACCAAATGGTCTTAAAATCATCGATCCTGCAATTTCTCCTGATGGGCGTTATGTGTATTTCTCACAAAGAAATGGTGCATGGAACTACAATGCCCAGCTACCACAATATCAGATTGCACGGTATGATCGTGAGGATGGTTCGCGACAGACTGTGACTTCCCGCTATGGCTCGGCCTTCACTCCAACTTTATCCCCGGACGGAAAGTGGATGGTTTATGGTTCCAGGTATGAAGATAAAACCGGATTGGTAATTCGTGATCTGAAAACAGGTGATGAAAGATGGCTTGCTTACCCGGTTCAAAGAGATGATCAGGAGTCTATTGCTACAATGGGTGTATTACCTGCAATGACCTTTACACCAGATAATAAGAATCTTATAACTTCTTATGGCGGAAAGATATATAGCATTAATATTGAAAGCGGGGAATCGAAAGAGATTCCTTTTGAAGTAAATGCAGATCTCGAAATGGGTCCTGAAGTTTTCTTCAAATATCCTGTGGATGACAGTAAAGAAATGATTGCTACACAAATTCGTGATGCAGAGCCTTCTCCCAATGGAAAACAGCTGGCATTCACTGTACTCGACAAACTTTATATTCAGGATTTACCGGATGGAGAGCCTAAAAGAATAACCAATTCTGACCTTATCGAAGCGCAGCCTACATGGTCGCCCGATGGTAGCTGGATTGTTTATGCTACCTATGATATGGAAGACGGCGGGGCTTTATATAAAGTAAACCCGAATGCACGAAGAATCCGGGCTGAAAAGATTACCAACGATCCGGGAATATATAGTGAACCCGCTTGGTCAAAATCACAAAATCGAATTGTTGCTCTTAAAGGAGACAACCGAAGCTATGACCATTCCACTGGTCCTTTTGCATTTGGATCTACCGAAGACCTTGTTTGGGTTTCTGCAGACGGTGGTTCGAGCAACTTTATTGCTAAAAGCAATGGCCGATCTAATCCTCACTTTGTAAAATCAAATGATCGCATCTACCTGAACCGTGGAAATGGTACGCTCCTTTCTGTTCGCTGGGATGGAACCGATGAGAAAGAGCATGTTCGTATTACCGGAATCACTACAGCCGGTTTTAACTCTATGGGAGAGAACTATGCGTCTCCTGAGATGCTTCATCCGGAAGAGGCTGCTAAAGAAAATAACCCGCCTTCTAATGCCAGTATGGTAACAATGGCTCCCGAAGGAGATCAGGCTATGGCGCTTATCAACAATGATATTTATGTAGTTACAGTGCCTAAAGTAGGTGGTGATACTCCGAGAATATCGGTTGCGAGCGCAGCGAGTGCGGCTTTTCCTTCCAAAAAGCTTACCTCCATTGGCGGGCAGTTTCCTCATTGGTCGAACGATGCGAGTAAAGTACATTGGTCGATTGGTAAAGGTCATTTTATTTATGATCTGAATGCTGCTGAAGCTTACGAAGACAGCGTGGAAGCGGCTAAGAAAGCTGAAGCCGAGAAGAAGAAAGAGGAGGAGCAGATGAAGAAAGACGACGACTCCGACGATGGGGATGATTCTGGTGATGCTGATGAAGAAGCAGATGAGGAAGAACCTGAAGAAGAAAAGGAAGAGAAGAAGGAAGACGAAGGGTATAAGCCTGAAGAACTCAGCATTGAGGTATCCATTACCAGAGATATTCCTGAAGGAACTATTCTTCTCCAAAATGCCCGCATTATTACTATGAATGGCGATGAGGTGATTGAAAATGGCGATGTTCTGATTGAGAACAACCGAATCGTGGAAGTGGGAACTAATCTTACAGCGCCAAGCGGTGCAGAAACCCGCGACCTAAGCGGGAAAACGATTGTTCCGGGATTTGTTGATACTCATGCTCACCTTTGGGCTTCCTGGGGTATTCATAAACAACGTTTCTGGGGCTATGCCGCTAATCTGGCTTATGGAGTTACTACTACCCGTGATCCTCAAACTGCTACTACAGATGTTCTGACATACTCAGATATGGTAGAAACCGGAATGATGGAAGGTCCGCGCGTGTATTCTACAGGTCCAGGACTTGGATTCTGGGCATATAACATTCAAAGCCTTGAGCACGCCAAAGATGTTATGAAACAGTACAGCAAGTACTATAACACCAAAACCATCAAGATGTATTTGGCAGGAAACCGACAGCAGCGGCAATGGATTCTGATGGCAGCCAAAGAGCAGAGCATTATGCCAACCACCGAAGGTGCCCTCGACTGGAAACTGAATATGACGCAACTTATTGACGGGTATCCGGGACATGAGCATTCATTGCCTATCTATCCGATTTATAAAGATGTAATCACCACAACAGCTGAGGCGAAAATGGCGGTTACGCCCACTTTATTGGTTTCTTATGGTGGTCCGTGGGCCGAAAATTATTTCTATTCCCGCGAGAATCCGTTCTTTGACGAGAAGCTGCGCACCTTCACTCCGTACGAAGAGCTGGCTTCCAAGTCGCGCCGTCGTCCGGGCTGGTTCCATGACGATGAGCATGTATTCCAGAAGCATGCAGAGTTTCAGAAAGACCTGAAAGAAGCAGGCGGACTTTCCGGAGTGGGAAGCCATGGTCAGTTGCAGGGACTTGGTTTCCACTGGGAGCTGTGGGCGATGGCCACTGGAGGCATGAATAACCACGACGCCCTTCAGGTAGCCACCATTGACGGTGCCACCGCTATTGGCCTGGACGGTGATATAGGGTCTATAGAAGCCGGCAAACTGGCCGACCTGATCATTCTGAATGCAAACCCGCTGGATGACCTCAGAAACACCAATTCTATTGAATGGGTCATGAAAAACGGCCGCCTTTACGACGGCGATACGCTGGATCAGCTATACCCAATGCAGGTGAAAGCAGCTCCCTACGAGTGGGAATTCCCAAACCCAACGCAGATGATGCTCCCCGGAAAAGAATAAATTTTCGTTAATGGGAAATCGTTATTCGTTATTGAATAACAGATTATCCCGATTAAACGAATAACGAAACACGATCAACGAAAAAAGGCTCCTTCGGGAGCCTTTTTTGTTTACCTCATCATTAAGCCAAAAACCATTTCCGGAAAAAGTCATTCCTGTGAAGGCTGGAATCTGGTTGCTTTAATTAAGCTCAGTGTTTAACCTAACAACTTCAGGCATTCCTACAGCTACTAATTTTTTGGGGAATTAACACAGTTGAAATAAAGGGTTAAGATGTTATATTGTAGATAGTTAGAAATAGACATTGTCCAACAACTTTATGCGACTAATGAGACGGATAATATCTATACAACAGCGAATAATGATTTTGAAGGGTGATTTCTGGGTTTTATCCACGGCTTACTAACAAAGTCCTTATTCGGATAATATTATGTTATTGGGCTTTTAAATTCAAAAATGATCAAATGGTTGACATCGCAAATGATATTGTTAGTAAAATATCTGATTACAGATCTGATGATGGTATTCAGATCGACGCCCAACATGTAATCACCTGGGCAAAACAATTTGAGGACCAAGATCAAGAATTTTTACTAACAGAATTAAATCATATTCTACCTAATTCTTATGTAGCCCAATCTGATATTGATGAAGGGATTGAAAGCATATTAGGTTACCTCTCAAGTCATTATGGATACAATTCAATTCAAGAATTTTTAAGGGAATCTATTTTCTTGGATTGCCAACCCAATTACAAAAGCCAATCAATTATACTCAATAAGGTTGATGACTTTTTAAAAAATGATATCGGAATAGATATTGACGAATGTGGTAAAGATGGTGTTAAATACTGGATATATTTTGATGATGTTTTGGCTTCAGGTGGTACGTTCAGAAATAATATAAGTGAGAAACTAAATGATTATGGGGTCGAGAACTTTATTAACGAGGAAATAAAGATAGTTGGTTTTTTCTTTTTTCTTCATTCATGGGGATGTGGAAACTCAAAATATATACTAAACAAAAATATTCATGATCAAATAAGCGATCGTTTAGATATTCATTACAGTAACGAAATAGAAAATAATCCTCGAATTAATAATTACAACAAAAACCCTTCATTTAATCATGCTTATCCAAGAAAAGATCAAGAGAACGAAAAATGGAATAACTATTTAGACTCTTTAGAACATGCTGAACATAATAGGAAGTTTGCCTACAGGGCCAATGAGCAACCTTCAGAAGAGATTTTTTTTAGTTCACCAGAAAATAGAATTCGTTACGAAAAAATAGTTTTAGATAAAGGACTTGAAATATTAGAAAGAGCAGATAATCTTGCTCCTTCAATTAGACCTTTAGGCATTACAACTCCAAGTTATCAAACTTTTGGAACTGGAAGTCATGCGTTTACTTGGAGGAACATCTCAAATACTTGTCCTATCATATATTGGTGGGAGAACAAAGGATGGGTACCTTTATTTCCCGTAGGAAACCGTGGATTATAAAAAGAATCTTAGACATTACGACAAAACAGAAAGTATTTCTTTTAGAAGTACTAAAGATAAGTTTGGATCACTATCAAATATGGCTGGTGGTTTTCCGATAAGAGTTGGCTCCTACACTGTCAGGACATCTGAAGCTTTATATCAAGCTCTAAAGTTTCCTAATAGAGTAGAGATACAGGAAAAAATTGTATCCATGAAAAGCCCAATATTTGCTAAAAAAATTTCAAGGAAACACCAAAATGATACAAGACAAGACTGGAATAGAATACGTTTTAAAGTGATGAAGCTCTGTATCGAACTTAAGCTAATACAAAACTATCATAAATTTTCAACTGTTTTAATTTCAACAAAAGACAAAAACATAGTTGAGTATTCCAATAAAGATAAAATATGGGGTGCTTCAAGTAAGGATGATCAATTTATAGGAGTAAATGCTCAAGGAAGATTATTGATGGAAATACGAGAAAAGGTTAAAAAATACAGTCAACAAGATTATCAAATTGATCTTCCTAAACTTCAGAACCTTTACTTTTATGATATAGATCTTATAAAATTCGTAGACACTAATTACAAAACAGCCCACTAACAATCGCATCAACTTGGACGAGGACGAAGCTCCGATTTCCAAAATTGCTTGTTTAGAAATTATCAATATTTATTGACTCATATTTCTCACCTGTTATGTGCTGGTACATTATTGGTAAATTTGGATAATAGAATTGGACTTACAACCAACTACAAATTAGGGAGAAAATGTATATATCAGAGATATCATTAACAAACTTTCGGAATTTTCAAAGTGAAACGGTTCTATTTAATCCAGGGGTAAATGTAATTATAGGGCATAATAATTCTGGGAAAACTAATCTTCTAAGAGCATTACAGTTTATTTTCGATAGAACAGGCAATAACAAGCCAAGTATTGATGATTTTAGTAAGAATATCAGTGACTTTAGTTCGCCACCATCCATACAGATTTCGGTTTTAATTTGTCCGCATAAAGATGAGCCTGACGACCAAAATGTCATTTATGATTGGTTAGTTGAAAACCCTCCTAATTACAGAGCAAAACTCACTTATATTTTTGAGCTTCCGGTAAAACATCATGAAGAGTATCTTGACTTAATAGAAGGAGGCAAGAAGGACGATGGACAGTATGATGCTCAAGCCTGTTTCCAAATTATAAATAAGAAATTTCTCTCAAAATATGTTTCAAGAATTTATGGCGGTAACCCAGCTAAAAAAGAGAAAGCCTCAAATGAAAATTTAGATAGATTTGATTATCAATTTCTTACAGCTATCCGTGATGCAGAGAGGGAAATGTTCTTTGGAAATAATACAATTCTAAGAGATGTATTAAATTATTTTTTGGACTATGACATAACTCAAGGACAGGAAATGGAAGAATTATCCGATGAACAATTAGAAGAGATAAAACAAAGAGAAGATGATTTTAAAGAAAAGTCCAAAATACTCTTAGAAGAACTCATAGGTAGAATAGATAAAAATGAGATCCTAAAATATTCAAAAGATACAGGAGCAGATAAAGGAGGTGTACCTAATTTTGATGCTGATGCTTCTGAACATGATTTATTATTCGCTTTACGTCTTGTTGTTGAAAAAAGTGGACTAAAAATTCCGATTAACAATAACGGACTTGGTTATAACAATCTTCTGTATATGGCTCTCATACTTGCAAAGATGCAAATGGAAGTTTCATCAGCTTTCATGGGGGATAATGCAAAAGTATTTCCAATACTAGCTATTGAAGAGCCTGAGGCACACTTACATCCAAATTTACAGGCAAAATTTTTGAAGTTTTTAGAAACCAACCTTGAAACTAATCAACAGGCAAGACAAGCCTTTGTTACAACTCATTCTACGCATATTACTTCTGCTATAGAACTTAATTCAATCATTTGTTTGTATACAGATATTGAAGAGGAATACAGAGTTGGATACCCCGGGAAAGTCTTTTCAGAAAATAATGAGGGCAAAAGCTCCAAAATATTTGTTCAGAGGTTTTTAGATGCAACAAAATCCAATATGCTTTTTGCTGAAAAAGTTATTTTTGTTGAAGGAATTAGCGAAAAAATACTTATCCCTTGCTTTGCGGCATACTTGGAAAAAGAAGATAAGCTAACGGATAACCACACGGCAATCATTAGTGTTGATAGTAGATCATTTAAACACTTCCTGAAGATTTTTTCTTTCAATGATGACTTGCCATATGCGATCAATAAAAAGATCGTATGTATAACAGATGCTGACCCAACTATTAAGAAGGGTAATAATTGGGTATCAGCTTATCCGTTTACTTTGGAAAGTTTGGCTGATGAAGAAACAAAGGCTATATCATTTCATATTGATGATTTAAAGACCGATTACTCAGAAAATTATGAGAATATCAACCTGTTTCATCCAGAGGAAGGTAAAGGCAAAACCCTAGAATATGAGTTGGCTATTATCAATCCTAAATCTGAGTTGCTCATAACAACTTCTTTTCCTTCGCAAAATAGTGCGCATACCCCAGAAAATTTTAGTGAACTCCAAAGTATTCTAGACCAAGAAACAGACAACATTATTGATAAATACAAAGAGATGAGAGGGATTGATGATATTAATAAGGATAAAATTTTGTCAGGAATTGATAATTGTACATGGGATGAAAATGAGAAGAATAAAGCTTTCATAGCCGCCATTTATAATAGGATTGTCAAGAGTGCTAAGGGAGAACACGCTTTTTATCTTGAGAAGAATCTGAGAGAAAACCTCGATAAAGATGATGGACAACTAGATTTCATTATTCCTGATTATATAGAAGGTGCAATTAATGAGATAGCAGATTGATATGCCAGATTTGAATGAATTACCAGATGTTTCTGAGTTGAATACTCTTGAAACCAATTTTAAAGTATATGCCGGGCCTGGTGCTGGAAAAACCTCTTGGCTCATAGAACACTTAGAAAGAGTCCTAAAAAAGTCAACTAGGCTGGAAAGAACTAGGCAAATTGCTTGTATAACTTACACTAACGTAGCTGCTGAGGAGCTTATAGGAAGGCTGGATTGTGACAAATCTCGTTTTGATATTTCAACGATACATAGCTTTTTATATAGAAATATTGTGAAGCCTTTCTCTTATCTGATTGAATACGATGATAATGGTGAGGAATTATTTGATGTTTCGAATTTAGATGGTCATGAAGAACACGTAGTTCATGGAGACCGTCTAAGGAGGTGGATAAATACATTAAGTGGTAATTATAATTATTTACAATGGTCTCAAAATAAACCAAATGTAGTTGTAGAGCTGTCTAGCCTTGATTATGAATTTGACGACGATGGGAAAGTCCAATTAATTGTTAGAGCTAGAAGAGGTGCCAGAATACCCAAATCAAACGGGGAGCTTTGGATTTATAAATCCAAATATTGGTCTGATGGAATCATGCATCACGAAGACGTTCTTTATTTTTCCTATTTAATTTTATCTAAGTACCCATCAGTAATAAAACTTATTAGAAATAAGTTTCCCTATATCTTTGTAGATGAATTCCAAGATACTACTCAACTTCAAACATGGATTTTGGATAAAATATCTGAGCAACACACTGTCATTGGTGTGGTCGGGGACTTAGCCCAATCAATTTATCGGTTTACGGGCGCTCAGAGGAATGATTTTATCACTTTCAAAAATGGGGATATTTCTGCATTTAAGTTAGGACAAAACCATAGGTCAACGACTAACATAATTGACTTTCTTAATATGCTTAGGAGTGATATTCAACAGGACTATGGAGATGAAGAGAAGAATGGAGGGCCTGTTGTTGTATTAGTAGGAACACCAAAGCAGTCTATGGATTGGTTTAGCGCACATCATGACGATAAAGACTTGTACATATTAACAAGAAAGAATACTTCTGTTTATCAGATATCAAGCCAGATAGGTTCTTCTACAGATGATCGTTTGAATGAAATGTATTTAAACGATTCAAATGCCCAGAGGGCTAGTTTTATTCATTCAATCTTTAAGGGTTTAAAATTTCATGATAAGCATGACTATCTTAATTCAGTCAAAGAGATTGTGAGACATTTAAAACGAGTAAATGATGGTTCCGTTTTAAAAATAGAACTTAGAGACATTGCTATTGGGTTACTAACTAATCTTGATGAAAACCAAAGACAGCAAACCATTTATGATCTTTACACAGATTTAAGGTCAGAAGTATCAGATAAATTTGGTATTACCATTGGTAGTGGATTACGTAGTGGGAATGCAAAAACATTCTATGAGAATAATACAGTTAATGATTTACTCCCTCACGTTAAGGTTGATACTAGGTCTGATGATAAAGTTAGAACTATACATAGTGCAAAGGGAACTGAGTTTGAAAATACTTTAGTTCACTTCGAGACCTTAAGTGATTTTAAAAAATATATTTTGGATGCACCTTCTTATCTAGAGAACGATGAAGATGATGGAAGGATATTTTATGTAGCATGTAGTAGGGCTATGGAAAATTTATTCATAAATATTCCAGAAATAAATGAATCTGATATGGGCTCTATTAAAGAGGTGGAGCTTCAGCTACATTATTTGGATAGCTAAGAATTTATTTTGAAAGTTTTTCGAAGTCTTTCAGTTTTCTATCCCATTACAATTACCTAAGGATTAAATATAACACCTTAAAAATCAACCAATAACAAGCGTTTCAAGTCGGACTTGGGTAGTGGCTCCGCATTTAAAACTTTCAGCTAACTATTTATTTCTCTTACTTTCAAAAAACCGAAACCGCGCGCCGTTTAAACACCGGATCATTACACCCAAATTTTAAACCTTGCCAACTCTAAACCAAATGAGGTAGTCATGCAAAATCCATTCTTACACGGTGTTGGGGGAGTACTAAGCGCAGATATAGCAGTACCGGAGCATGAGCGGGAACTACGTTTCTACTCAAAGGTTCTGACGACCGGTTCGACTCCGCTGTGGCAGGACGATTTAACCAACAACCAAGGCACGCCGGTGATAGGATTGGGGGCACGTTCACCTGAATACGAAGCCCTGCCACTGCAATGGATGCCGCACATACAGGTTTCCGATGTAGCAGCCAGTGCGGATCGTACACTCGAACTCGGAGGGCAGGAGCTGATTCATGCCAAAGGCGATGACGGGCAGAGTCAGTGGGCCGTTTTGGTTGACCCCTGTGGAGCGGCATTCGGGGTAGTCCCCGCTGCTGCTGACGATCCGGACAGTTCAAGTCGTTCCGTCCGTATCGGTTGCATATCCTGGCTTTCACTTGTGGTCTCAGACGTTTCGTCGATGTGTGAATTCTACGAGCAGGTCGTTGGTTGGTCAGCGACCCCGGCCGACACAGAAGGTGGATTTGAAATGCGGAGACCGGATGGTATTGCCGCGGCAGAAATCTGTCCTAAGAATAACGACAACGAGCGTATTCCTTCCGTCTGGATACTTAGTTTGCCGGTCGGTGACTTCAGCGAGAGCCTTCGTCATGTTCGTGATGGCGGCGGTGAAATCGTTAAGGAAGAGACGGAGGCCGGACACGCCGTAATCAGGGATCCCGTTGGTGTCTATATAGCCTTGCAGGAAGGGAATTGATGTAGCCCATCTTTGCTTTTGTAAATCTTTCCTGAATTAATTAAGATTCGGAATAATCCCTTCTAACATGCTTTTCTAAAGGGAAACTAAAAATATAATGGGGATAAATATGCGTCTCAATAAAACTACTGGTGTTTTAATCACCACTCTTTGCCTGTTAATGCCGGGTTCATATTTCGTGAAGGCCCAGAATTCGATTAACTCAATTGAAAATGAAAGTGTAGCAGCTGTCATTCAGAATGCATTTGATAAGAATGCTGAAATGGCTGAAAAACTTATAGAAGTATATCACGCTACTAAACGATTTCAGGATGTGGAAGTAGCGCTGAAAGAAGGATATGTAAGAGATCCGTTTAATATTTGTGACACAGGCCCGATGATGGGATGGCCTGAATTTACCGGAGCAATGGGGGTTCACTACGTTCGACCTGATTTACTGGGGCTTGTGCCCGGAACCGAACGTGTCGATGGAAATGGCCTTCATACGGACTTCAACAATCCGGCTATTTTGATCTATGAACCTATGGAGGACGGCTCTATGAAGTTAGTAGCCATTGAGAACCTGGTTTTCCAGAAAGGATGGCATGATGCAGGTAATGAAGCTCGTCCTGACTTTATGGGTATCGACTATTTTTCTATGGTCGACAATCCCGAAACTGAACCCGATGAAGCCCATAAGTTTGAACCTCATTATGACCTCCATATGTGGCTGTATAAAGAAAATGAGCACGGACTCTTTATGCCGTTTAATCCATCGGTAAGCTGTGAATATCATGTTGATGATTAATAGTAGTGGCGGAGGTAATTAAACCTTTTCGAGGTTCCTGCGTAGGCAGCCGTTTCTATCACACAAAAGGAATACATGAGTAAAGCATTAGTCTTAGGCGCCAGCGGGGCCACCGGTCGGTTATTGGTGAAATTGTTGCTGGACAAAGGGGTACAGGTAATCGCTTTAGTCCGGAATGCGGGATCTCTCGCTAATATCATAGATTCCAATGGGCAATTAGATATTGTGGAAGCGGAAATATCAACCATACCGGATCAGGAGTTAGCGAAATTACTTGCCGGGTGCACTTCTGTATTTTCGTGCCTGGGCCATAATATAAGCTTCAAGGGTATATATGGACATCCCCGTCGGTTAGTGACCGATGCGGTTGCTAAAGTGGCCAGAGCTGTGGAGCTGGTTCAGACAGATCACCCGATCAAAATGGTTTTGATGAACACCACCGGCAACAGCAATCGGGATATACCGGAAAAGCCACCGTTTTCTCAAAGACTGGTTGTTGCCTTATTGCGGCTCATTCTGCCACCTCATGTGGATAATGAACAGGCAGCAGATTTCCTTCGAGTCCAGATTGGTCAGGATAACCATAAGCTGGAGTGGGTGGTAGTACGTCCCGATGGCCTGATTGATGAAGAGCAAGTCAGTGACTATAAGATCTATGCCTCGCCAATAAGAAATCCTATTTTTGATGCTGGAAAAACCAGTCGCGTCAATGTTGCTGATTTTATGTCTGAGCTGGTTTTAGATTCTGATCTTTGGGAAAAATGGAAAGGGAAAATGCCCGTCATTTATAATATATAATGATAATTCACTCGCTCAATCTATCGCATTTCTTAGCAGTTGTAGTTTAAGCACCTCCCTATATTGCTTTAAAGGCTACTTCTTGGTTTACCGACAAATAAATTAAGATGATTTTTCATTTTCAAATCTTTACTTTGGGCTTACTTAATCGGTAACTTAAAATTTGTAATCCAGCAAAAAACTTGACCACCCATAAATATGAGTACAGTATTTCTCGTATTTCATTTTGTTGATTTCGCAGATTTTTCAGAAGCCGCATATCGTCAATACATTGTTCGGCTATCATATAATTATAGATCATGAATAGATTAAAAAGAGATCAAAAGGATCACGGAAATCCTTTAAAAGTAATACAGTTTGGTGAGGGTAATTTTCTACGGGCTTTTATAAACTGGATGATCGACATCCTGAACGAAAAAAATCATTTCAATGGTAGTGTAGCTATCGTGCAACCGATCGAAAGAGGAATGGTTAGCTATCTGAAAGAACAGGATGGTTTATATCATCATTTACGACAGGGCATTGAAAATGGAAAAACAATTGATGAAGTCAGAAAGATTGAATGTGTATCGTCGGCTATAAATCCCTTTGAAGAACTTGATACTTATTTTGGCCTAGCTGAGGAAGAAGGAGTAGAGCTGGTAGTTTCGAATACAACCGAGGCGGGAATTGAGTTTGATGCCAGCGACATCCCTCAAAATGGAGACCTTGCTGAAACTTTTCCCGGTAAATTAACTCAGCTTCTGAAACGCCGCTATGATCATTTTAACGGAGATCCCGAAAAAGGTCTCGCAATAATACCTTGCGAGTTAATTGAAAAAAATGGTGACAAGCTCAAGGAATGCATTCTCAAATATGTTGATGTTTGGAATCTGGGCGACGAATTTAAGAACTGGATTGATCAAAACTGCTCGTTTGCGAATACGTTGGTCGATAGAATCGTCCCTGGTTACCCAAAAGAAGAAATAGAGTCCATAAAAGAACGTATTGGCTATGATGATAATCTGGTGGTAAAGTCGGAGGCTTTTCACCTTTTTGTAGTTCAGGCTCCGGATAAAGTAAAAAAGCTTTTCCCAGCACAAGCAGCCGGTTTAAATGTGAAGTTTGTTGAAGACATCACACCATTTAGAACCCAGAAGGTCAGAATCCTGAATGGCGCCCATACTTCGATGGTTCAGATTGGTTTGCTAAGCGGACTAGAAACCGTAAAAGAAGCCATCGAAGATGAGGTGGTTGGTGAGATGATGAACAGGATAATATTTGATGAAATCGTACCTACCATAAAAATTCCCGGTGAAGACCCTAAAGAGTTTGCAGAAGAAATCATTTCCCGGTTTAAAAATCCTTTTATACGGCATGAATTGATGGATATTTCACTGAACTCCGTTTCCAAGTATAAAGTAAGGGTCCTTCCAACAGTGTTGGATTACCTGAAGCTGAAAGGAGAACTTCCAAAGAGACTGGTATTTGCTCTTGCTTGCCTGATTGAGCTTTATCAGAAACGGACGAGCGAGCTAAATGATGATGAGCAAAACCTGGAATTCTTTTTTAAAAGAAAATCAGCGTCTCCTGAAGAGCTGGTTGATGATGCTTTGAGTAATATCGAAATGTGGGATCAGGACCTTACAAAAGTTGAAGGAATGAAAGAATTGGTCCTCGAGTACTTTAAAAACATCCAGAAGCATGGAATGCCTAAAGCAATACAACAAATTTAATTATGATTGAAGCAATAACCATTCATGAAAATGACGATCTGGCTGTTGCCCTTTCTGATATTCCAAAAGGAATGATAGTCTCTGTAAATGGGGAAGAGGTAACAGTTAAAGACTTTATCAAAGCCAAGCATAAATTTGCTTTGAAGGATTTTGAGCCCGAAGACCAGATGCATATGTATAATGTAACTGTAGGTCGGGCAAAGTATGCTATTAAAAAAGGCGAGGCTATTACTACTGAAAATGTATCTCATACATCAGATGATTTTAGTATCGAAAACCGGAAACAAATTTCGTGGGATAAACCCGATGTTTCTAAATGGGAGGATGTGACCTTTGACGGCTACCACAGGGAAGATGGTCAGGTTGGTACGGCTAACTACTGGCTGGTTTTCCCATTGGTTTTTTGTGAGAACCGAAATATTGAAACCATAAAAAAAGCATTTAATAAAGCACTCGGCTTTGAAAAACCTGATCCATACGTAAGCATGGTTAGCAAGCTGGTGGATCGCTATGAGAATAATCAGCTTAATGGTAGTGGAAACGGCCTGGATATTGATATTGAACCGGAGCAGCCAAAGCCAACTCCTCAAAAAAGAGTATTCGAGAATATCGATGGAATCAGGTTTTTAACTCATCAGGGAGGCTGTGGAGGAATACGCCAAGATTCAGAAACTTTGTGCAGACTGTTATCCGGATATATAAACAATCCAAATGTAGCTGGTGCTACAGTATTGAGTCTGGGATGCCAGAACGCTCAAATTACCATGTTCAGGGATGCCTTGAAATCAATTAATCCTGATCTGAAAAAACCTGTTGTTATACTAGACCAACAGGCTACCGGAACCGAAGAAAAGCTCATAAAGAATTCAATTACGAAAACCTTTATGGAACTGGTGGAAGTCAATAAACAAACACGGAAGCCGGCTCCATTAAGTAAACTCACCATAGGTTTGGAATGTGGTGGTTCCGATGGATTCTCTGGAATTTCCGCAAACCCAGCCATTGGATACACCAGTGATTTAATTGTAGCGCTGGGAGGTAAGGCTATTTTATCTGAATTTCCTGAACTATGTGGCGTTGAGCAAGAGCTCATAAACCGAATGGAGACCGACGAGATGGCGGAAAAGTTCGTCGACATTATGAGAAGATTTGAGCAATCTGCAATAGATGCCGGCTCGGGTTTTGATATGAACCCTTCTCCAGGCAACATTAAAGATGGTTTAATAACGGATGCCATGAAATCGGCCGGAGCGGCTAAAAAAGGCGGAACATCCAGGATTCAGGATGTACTTGATTATACCGAATACGCTCATAAACCGGGTTTAAACCTGCTTTGTACACCTGGAAATGATGTTGAGTCTACTACCGGACTCGCTGGTTCTGGCGCCAATGTAATCTTGTTTACAACCGGGCTTGGAACACCAACCGGAAATCCTATTGCTCCTGTATTGAAATTATCTTCTAACTCAGCTTTAGCCAAAAAAATGCCGGATATCATAGATATTGATACAGGCCCGGTTATAAAGGGTGAAAAAACCATTGAACAGATGGGAGCTGAGATACTGGACTATATTATCGAGATTGCAAGTGGTAAAAAAACTGCTAAATCTATGGATCTCGAACAATATGATTTCATACCATGGAAAAGAGGCGTTTCTCTTTAAAAAAACTGAGGCATAGATGAAAATCACACTAACGCTTTTATTAATACTGCTAAATTTTCCCTTGCTGGCTCAGGAAAATCAACAATCATTCACCATAGAAAATGCGGTGTCTGAATTCAATCTGGAAGAAATAGATTCTACCGGGGTTGGATATCAGTTCTGGTTTGTAGATAAAAAATTCCTGGATGGCCGTACACTTAAAATGAGTGTGGTGGAACCTCATAAAGCAACCCATGAGCCTCATTCACACGAGGAAGATGAATTCTTTTTTGTTTTGGAAGGAACTGCTGAGTTTTACCTCAATGGGGAAACAACCGTTGTGAAACCCTATGCCAGTTTTTACTGCCCACCCAACAGCATGCACGGTATTCGTAACGTTGGAGACACAGAACTTAAGTACCTGGTCATTAAAAAATATCTCAACGTGGATTAATTCAGTTTATACCATTCATATGGTCCAGAACCTGACCTTCTTTGGTATGATATTCACGCATTAAATCAGCCGTAAGGCAGGAGTGAATAGGAAATATCTGAATGGTTTCCCCTATGTTCAGTTTGTCAAACACATCAGCACTGCATTGAATAATCCCGTGTTCCTGTGAAAGGCTCTTCACGTATGTCTCTTCCGAAAGATATTTCAGCATAGGTTCACCAAAGCTCTGGTAATCATCTATATGAACGGAATCTTTAGAAAAATGGACGGCTCCTCCATGAATTAGTACTTGGTTCCGGTCTGCAAACTTTTCTATAACCGGGCATTCCATATACACTGCGATTTCATTAGGAGAACAAGAGCCAATTTGAACCTGCATCCAGTCATAGAACACAAAATTGCCGGGACTTATCTGCTCAGCAGGGCCAAACTCTTCCAATGTACTACAGGAAGGCGTGTCGCCATAGCAAATGGGTAATTTTGGAAAGTGAGATTTAAGTGCTTCCAATTTCTGCAGGACTTGTCTTCCTTTTTTCTCTATTTCCTCTCTGGATCTCGATTTGTAGGTATGTCCTGCATGGCAATAAAATCCAGCAGGGTAGCAATGTTCAGATTCTTCAATGACATTCACTAAAGAACGGATTCGGGTTATATCAGAGACAGGAATCCCGCTTCTTCCATAATCAGGGTCAATTTCGATATAAAGTCCTAGTTCTGCATCCAGTTTTTCATCCAGCTTCTTAACTACTTCTTCTGAAAGAACAAGTGTTTTTAAAGATATTCTCTTTGCAATTCTATTATAATATTCATGAGCTAACACATTGGCAGGGAATGCAATAGTTATATCATCCCAATCATCACTTAGGAAGTATTCTGCCATTTTTATGGATGAAACTGTGATGCCGGTAACATCAAACTCCCGGAAAATTTCTCCAATAGCTTTAGATTGGTGAGTTTTAAAATGAGGGCGTAATTCAACTCCTGCTTTTTTTGCCTTGGAAGACATTTGCGAGATATTAGACCTGACAATATCCAGGTCAACAAATAGGGTAGGAAACGGCTGCATCAATATCAGTTTTTGGAGTCCAATTTTTTTCTGAGAATAGTATTTCTTTCTGATTCACTCAAGCCTTCTTCAAAGTCAAAAATAGCTTGTTCCCACGATCCATAAACAGGGTTAGGAAGGATGAACCATCGGCGGCCAAAGTACTCACTGTATTTTTCAGTTAAATCAGCTCGTTTTTTTTGGCTGATGTCTTTAGCCGGAAGAAAATCATTTAAATCATCCCCAATAATCATAACCACTCGATAATTTTCCTCAACCTGTTTTCTTCGTTCAGTTTTAGAGGAATTCCAGCCTGGTTCTTCACCATTTGTCATGATGTTATCTATGGAATTTGAAACAGGAAATCCTTCTTCAATCAGGTTTTTACGTGTAGCTTCTTCGACTTCATATCCGCGGTTAGTGATATAAAAAATAGTGACACCACGCTCTGCAGCAAAGTTTGTAAACTCAACAGCTCCCGGAATCGCACTTGCTTTTGCTTGCTTACACCAAGCATTCCAATCCTCTATATTAAAATCTTTCCCTTGTTTAATCATACGGGCCTGGAAGGGAGAATTATCTAGAACAGTCTCATCCACATCCAGAATAATAGCAGGAGGCAGGGACATGAAATTATCATCCTGTTCCTGATTCAGAGACGCTGTCCAGAATGAATCTTCCAATGGAAGGGGGAGTGTTCTTACCGCCGTGGCATATGTTTGTAAGGCGAGGGCATCATATTCGGCTGAGTTTTGAACCCAGAGAGTGGACTGTAGTGTAGCATCATTTTGAATATTAATATTCTGAGTAGAGCTACAGGAAACAAATGTGATGGCAGATAAAAGGATACCAACTTTTAAGTAATGCATACCAATGATTTTCTTTTGACTTTTCACCTAAGATAGGAAATCAAAAGAAGAGCTAAACAATTTTAAGAAGGAAATGTGATAAGCAGTATAAAACCTGTATTTTTGGGAATCCTATGAACACATCAAACCAAAAAATTATTGGTCGTATTGAACTGGTAAATTTACCAGAGTGGAATTTTACCGATTTGGAAGCAAAGATTGACACCGGTGCTTTCACTTCAAGTCTTCATTGCCATCATATAGAGCCATTTACAAAAGACGGTAAGTCCTGGATTAGATTTTATATGCTCGATCCTGATCACGATGCTTATAATGAGCAAATGCTTGAAATGCCTCTTCATGATCAGCGTGAAGTAAAGAGCTCGAACGGAGAAACTGAACTGCGCTTCTTTATTCAAACCAAAATTGAGTTTTTTAACTCTCTTTATACCATCGAATTCTCTCTTACAGATCGTTCTGCTATGAAATATCCCTTATTGATAGGGAGAAAATTTCTTAGAAAAGGTCCTTTTATTGTTGATGTGACAAACAAAAATCTTTCAAAGAATATAAAGACCAAGGAGTCTTAAATAATGAAATTAGGAATTCTTTCCAGAAACAAATCACTTTATTCTACTTCTCGGTTGGTTGAAGCAGCTGAAGAAAAGGGACATGATGTTGAAGTTATTGATCACCTCAAATGTGATATTGTTATTGAGCAGGATAATCCCAAAATATACTATAAGAGTAACCGGATTGATTATCTGGATGCAATCATTCCCCGAATAGGTGCATCAGTGACTTTTTATGGAGCTGCTGTTGTTCGGCAGTTTGAAATGATGGAGGTATTTAGCGCGGTCCATTCTCAAGCTCTGGTGCGTTCCAGGGATAAACTGAGAAGCCTTCAGTTGTTGGCCAGTTCCGGAGTTGGATTACCAAAAACAGTATTTACCAACTACTCTAAAGAGGTGAAGAAGTTAATTGAATCGGTTGGGGGCGCTCCGCTTATTGTTAAGTTACTGGAAGGTACACAGGGACATGGTGTGGTTCTGGGGCCTACAAAGAAAGCTGCGGAATCTATTATCGAAGCTTTTCATGCAATGAAAGCCCGGGTAATTGTTCAAGAGTTTGTTTCAGAGTCTAAAGGAGCAGATATCAGGGCTTTTGTTGTGGATGGAAAAGTAATTGGCGCAATGAAACGGCAGGGAAAAGAAGGGGAGTTCCGTTCAAACCTGCACCAGGGTGGTAGCGGTACACTTATCAAGCTTTCTAAGAGTGAAAAGGAAGCGGCCCTGACGGCTGCCAGAGCTATGGATCTTCAAATTGCAGGAGTTGATATGTTGCAATCTGACCGCGGGCCATTAATTTTAGAAGTAAATTCTTCTCCAGGGCTTGAGGGCATTGAAAAGACAACAAAGAAAGATATTGCTTCCGCTATCATCGGTTATATAGAAAAAGCTGTGGAAGAACGGAAGCAAAATCCTGCACGCAAGAAAAAAGCGAAAAAACATGCCTGATTTTATAACGATTAATAAGCAAAAAATCGGGCTTGGGGAACAAAGAATTGTCAACCTGAATATAGCCAGGCTGCCCACTTACACGAGTATTGACTTACCTGTACTGGTTTATCGGGCGCCCAAAGATGGCCCCGTATTATTGCTTACAGGTGGGCTTCATGGGGATGAAGTTAATGGTGTTGAAATAGTACGCCGGATGATTGAACGTGATATCGTTATTCCCGAAAAAGGAACTGTTATCGCCATTCCTATTGTAAACATTTATGGTTTCATACAGAATTCCAGAGGGTTACCGGATGGAAAAGATATTAACCGAAGCTTTCCTGGTGCTAAAGGCGGATCACTGGCCAAGTTACTGGCACATACATTAATGAAAGAGATCATTCCGGAAGTTGATTGCGGAATTGATTTCCATACAGGAGGTTCGGCAAGAGCAAACTATCCACAAATACGATGCTCATTTAAAATCAAAAAGGCGAAAGAGCTGGCAAAGGCTATGGGTGCTCCGGTGATGATGCATTCTTCGCTGATATCCAAGTCTTTTCGAAGTGCAGCCCATAAAAAGGGAAAAGAAATCCTGGTGTACGAAACCGGAGAATCACTTCGGTACGACGAAACCGGAATTGAAGAAGGCATAGACGGCACCCAAAGACTTATGAAACATCTAGGCATGATTAAAAGTGCTCCTGATCCTAATGAGACCAAAGTTTTTAATAACTCCACGTGGATCAGAACTAAAAATGCAGGACTTTTCATCACAAAAGCTGAACTTGGCGAGATATTCAATAGACGTCAGGTACTTGGGTCAATTAAGGATCCTTATGGAGAACTTAATTCCCGTGTGGTTGCTCCTCAGGATGGAATGGTAATTGGTCTAAATAACTGTCCTGTAGTAAATAAGGGCGATGCTCTTATTCATTTCGCATATAACAAATAAAAAAATATTACCTTGGAAATAGACTTATTATTTACCGCGATTAAACCGGCTGACTGGAAAAGTGTATCTGATAATGGAAGTTTTAGTCCTGATTCTGTTGAGGAGGCTGGTTATGTTCGTTCTTTTACTGGCGAGCGGGCAGAAGATATCCTTAATCATTACTTCAAAGGAGAAGAAAAAGTGATGCTGATCGTGCTTGATCCGCTTCGAATTCAATCTCCCATAAAGCATATCACTGAAGATGGATTCAAATTTATCGCTATTCAGGGAGCGGTCTCAATTGATGCCATTATTGATAAAATAAAACTCCATTCCGATAAAAAGGGAAAGTTTTCTCTTAACGTTAAGCATTTCGATTGAGCAATCAGCATTCATATTGTTTTATTATCAATTGCGCATCCAATGCTAACCGGGCTGAGGCCTTCTTCAGAAGTAAAGAGAAGTTTCTCACTGGTAAATTTTTGAATACAGAATTCATTTATATCAGTGAAGGCGATTCCATTGTTGATATAGTAAAAGAAAAGGCACAAGAGTACTCGCATATTATTGCGTGTGGCGGAGATGGAACTGTCAACCGGGTGGCCAATGGATTAGTTGGTAGTGAATGCATACTTGGTGTTATTCCTCTTGGCAGTGGAAATGATTTTGCTCAGAGTATAGGCTTGGGAAAAGATTTTGAGAAGAATGTGAATACACTTCTTAAGGGAAAAGTTGTTCGAACAGACCTGGTTAAAAGTAATTGGGGATTTTTTTTGAATACTTTTGGAATCGGTGTAGATGGCCTCACAAATTACTATGCTTCAAAATCACGATTCAAGAGTGGTTTTATGCGCTATTTTTTGGGTGGATTGACCGCTTTGTTGACATCCAAGCCCGTTAGAACCAAAATTTCAATTCCGGATCAAAATATAGAAGTTGAACTGTCAGTTTGGATGGTGGCAGTAGCCAATGGGAAATCTGAAGGAGGGAGGTATATAATTTCTCCTTCATCTGTTAATCATGATGGAAAAGTTGAACTCATACTAGTGAGAGCTGTCTCCAGGCTTCGTCTGATTATCGAGTTCTTAAAGCTATCGTTTGGTTTTTCTTTTAAGAAGAATGTTATTATTGAATTTTCTATGACATCAGCTGCAAAAATTAAGACCTACAAAAAGTTAAAATCTCACGCAGACGGCGAACAGGTATCAGAATCAGCTGATTTTTTCTTTGAGGTTTACAAGGGGGAATTACCTGTCATAATAGCTTAAAAAAATTCAGAAAAGCGCTTCATTAAATCTTCACGATTTCGGAGTACTCTTAATTAACTTCTAAATTTAAAGGAGGAAATTATGAGAGGTCCGGTAAAAATAATCGATCGCAAGAATGATCTGAAACAAGGATATTTAGTCCGTCTGGAAATAGGTTTTGTACTATCCTTACTGATATTTATTTCCGCTTCAAAACTTAACATCAGACCTTCCGATAAGGGAGAGCAAATTGTTATAGATAAGCAGGAAGAAGTATTTGTAGAAGAGATCGTGCAAACTAAACAAGAACTTAAAGCACCACCGCCACCGCGTCCGGTTGTACCTGTTGAAGTGCCAAATGATGAAATTATTGACAATGAAATCATCGATTTGGATGCTGAACTTGATTTGGATGCGGCTATGATGGAATTACCGCCGCCACCACCCAGAATGATTGAAGAGGAAGAAGAAGAGGAAATCTTCGTAGTGGTTGAGCAAATGCCTGAACTTATTGGTGGTCTAGCTTCTGTGCAAAAACATATTACTTATCCTGAAATGGCTTTAAAAGCTGGAATTGAAGGTCGCGTAGTCGTTCAATTTCTAATTGACAAGGAAGGTAATGTTCAAGATCCTATTGTAGTTCGCGGAATTGGAGGTGGTTGTGACGAAGAAGCTCTCAAAGCAGTTCAAAAAGTTAAATTTATTCCAGGAAGGCAAAGAGGAAAACCAGTGGTTGTTCGATACAGTATGCCAGTAACATTCAAATTGCAACAAACTGAAAGCTAACGCAATTACCGGATAATCATAGAATTGTAAATAGGAATAGGAAAGAGTTCTGGGCTAAAATGTTCAGGACTCTTTTTCTGCAAGTCGGTTAATTGTACTTTTAAGCTCATCGAAACTAACAGGTTTGATGAGATAGTCCACAAAATCTGTTGCCTTTGCCCGGTCACGATTCATAGGGTCAGAGTTACCCGTGATATAGATAACCGGAACGTTATTTGACTTTTCACGAAGGGCAATCATAGCATCGATTCCATCAACGTCATCTTCGAGCATGATGTCCATCAAAACAAGGTCTGGATTCAGAGCATCAATTCTTTCAATGGCTTCCTGACCTTTGGTAATAATTTCCATGACCTCATAGTCCAGTCGTTCTATCATTTTTGAGAGTAACAAGGAAAGGACTTTGTCGTCTTCTACAATAATTATTTTCATACTGAGCAAAGATACTTTATTTCTATTAACCAACCATCATATAATTTCAAGGTAAGAAGTTATTTAAGTTTGGTAAAATTATAATAGCATAACTTTCCTATAATTTATATTATGTAAAGTAATATGTATTTAAGTTAATACAATCTCTCCTCCCTATACTAATATTGGTTCTATATAAACTGAGTAAGTTAGTATCTAATGCTTTTAGCTTTAGTCCAGACTTGCCAGGACTTCCTGAACTTTGGAAAGGTTTGGTATCTTGCCTGAGTCCTCAAGAATTTCTTGATGAACTACTATTCCCTTTTTATTAATTACAAATACTGAGCGTTTCGATACGCCTTTCATTCCAAAGTAATCTTCGTATAGAGAATTATACAGTGCGCTTACTTCCTTGTTGAAGTCGCTAAGAAGCTTAAAGTTTAAGTTATTGGCTTCCTTGAAAGCTCTTAGAGTAAAAAAGCTATCAATGCTAATAGCTAATACTTCTGCATCTAAGGAATTATAGATTTTAAGATTATCTCTTGTGGAGCAAAGTTCTTTTGTACAAACACCGCTAAATGCTAATGGGAAAAAAAGCAGAACCACATTTTTTTCGCCTTTGTAGTCCTCAAGTGTAACGTCTTCGTTATTGGTGTCTTTGAGGGTGAAATTTGAGGCTTTTTCCATTTATGTATTTTTAGTTGTTGAATTCTTCGCTCTTGATAAATCTATATGTCATAAAAAGAATTCCCACAGTTAGTAAAATTTCAGATATCCATATTAACTCCGGAGCTGTTCGATTGAATATCAGCCAATACCCCAAATATGATATTCCTATGCTGGATAAACCGATAATATAATATCTTCTTCTACGCTTTCTAGCCTGATTTAAGGTAAATACTAAAACGGTTACTGCCAGAGCTCCGCCCTGGTATATAGCGTTAATCAGATCTTTGATAACTATTGAATCGATAATCAGCGGAAAAAAGAAGAAACTCACAAACGGTAACGCAGTCAGATATACCGGAAATCGTGCAAATATCGGTTTAGACTCCCTTATAAGTACTAATAATCCGCTTATATAGATGGTAACAGAGATTAGTTTTCCCCACTGGAAAAGGTTTATTACCACATCAACCTGGAAAAGATCAAGCAAATATGGAATAGAGATGAATAAAGCAGAGAGACTAAAATAAAGTTCTAATAATGTTCTGCGCTGTATAAAACGCTTCAGTAAGAGAACACATACTACTCCAAATGAAGATGATACAACTAAATCAATCCATTTAGCTGGTTCCATCAGCTTTCAGGATTTCTGCTTTCCAGCTCCCGCTGCACTTGTTTGCTGTTTTGATAAGTTAGAACGAGATCAGCAATTTCTTTCAATGTGGCTCGCTCTTTACGAACCATTTGATTGGCGAATTCATATAGAGAAATACTTTGTCTACCCTTGTTAATCTCTCTCTCCCAATCAATTAGGTTAATGTTCTTAATAAGATTTAAGATAGCGACCCGATGTTTTGAGATTTTATAAAGTAACTTTTGAATGTCTTTTGTAAGATCATCGTCCACCTCAAAAGTCTCTTCAGGATCGGCGTACGCATTAAGGTTTATTGGGCGAACACTTTTGAAGGCATCTTCTATCACTTCTCTGTAGTAATTCTGCTGGGCGTGATCCAAAAACAGAAGAATTTCTGCTATGGACCTTCCCCCTGGAGGGGTTTCATCATAAGGGACGGAATCTATTACGTATTTAAGTGCTTCAGCCTCATGTTCAAGGTAAGCTACATCATCGATAAGAGAATCAATTTGGCTTTGCTTTATATCCATCTTATAAGAGTAATTAGGTGTTCCAGCTGGAAGAAGCCGGGGTTGAATCATTTTTTTCTTGCTGCTCAATCATGTCAACCAAAGACAATCCCGTATTCCAGTCTTTATCCCTGTCTCTTACGGAGTGAATGTTATTCTCTTCCTGGAAATCCCAGAATGAACCAAACTGACGGTTTCTATACTTTTTGAGGTACTCAAGACGATCAGCTACATCCTCTTTCGGCACCAATAAACGCTCTTTATCATAAATAGCGTCTTCTCGTGATTCGAATACTATATCATAGTCTTTACTCATAACAATGGCTTCTTCAGGACAAACCTCCTCACAATAACCACAATAAATGCATCGAAGCATATTGATCTCGAAGAAATCCGGGTATCTCTCCTTCTCATCCTCTGTTTCTTTTGCCTGCATACTGATGGCAAGCGGCGGACAAGCTCGTGCACACAATCCACATGCAACACAACGTTCCTTGTTATGGTCTTCAACTAAAACGGGTCGGCCGCGGAAAATTGCGGGCGGATCCCATTTTTCTTCCGGATAATTAAGGGTAAATGTAGGCTGAAACATTTGTTTAAAGGAATACCACATTCCTTTAAATATCTCAGGCAGATACAGTTTTTCAAGAAAATTGAGCTTTCGCTCATTCTTATAATTATCGCTTAATGCGTTTACTGTAGGTTTTTCGAGATTCTTAGCCATTCAATTCGAATCGTTTTCGTGTCTGTATTAGCACTCAAAAATAAACCTTTGTTGGGTTAGCATCAAAGTTATTTCTGAGCTTTTCTATTTTATTTTTGGCGGAAAATCATGGTAATCGGAACGCCAATAAATCCAAAACGTTCCCTTATTTTATTTTCTATGTATTTACGGTAGTTAGGCGGCAAATCATGTGGACTGTTCATAAAAAACTTAAACACCGGCGGATCGCTTTTTACCTGTGTCGCATATGTAATCTTTAACTGCCGTCCTCTTTTCATTGGTAACGGCTTCTCTCCTAGCATCTGGTCCAAAAAGTCATTGAATTCCGATGTTGGGATTTCTTTTCTTCGTTCATTGATTACTTCATTTGCAACATCCAAAACCCGGTGAATTCTTGTCTTATTAAGTGCAGAAATTGTCACAATAGGCACATAATAAAGTTGTGGTACTGAAGTATAGATATAATCCTCAAAATCGCGGACGGTGTTGGTGTCCTTTTCAGGAACTAAATCCCATTTATTTAGCACTATAACCAGTCCTTTATTGAACTTTTCAGCCTCTCGGATTACCCGTTTATCCTGAGCATCAAAGCCCTGCATAGCATCTACAATCAGAATTGCAATATCACATTCACGGATGGCTCTGTCGGTTCTGATCGTACTATAGAATTCGATATTCTCTTTTACTTTAGTGCGTTTTCTAAGGCCGGCAGTATCCACTAATAGATACTCTTTCCCATCATACTGTAAACTACTGTTTATAGAATCACGGGTGGTTCCGGCGATGTCGGTTACGATTGCACGTTCATCGTCAAGTAAAGCATTAAAAAGGCTGCTTTTGCCAACATTGGGCCGGCCAATAAAAGCCAGTTTCGGGGTATCATTTTCCGGTTCAGGCTCAGTCTCTTCTGGTAATAGTTCCACAACCCGATCCAATAAATCTCCGGTTCCGGTTCCGTTGATCGAGCTTACCGCAAATAAATCCTCAAAACCTAATTCATAGAATTCTGTGGAATTCATTCTGCGCTCTTCATTATCGGCTTTGTTGCTTACAAGAAGTACAGGCTTATCCTGTTGTCGTAACAGATTAGCTACCGACTTGTCCAGGGTATTAATCCCATTGGTTACATCTACAACAAAAAGAATCACATCTGATTCCTCGAGCGCAATATGAACCTGTTCACGTATACCTACCACCATCACATTCATTTCGTTTGGCAGGTATCCTCCGGTATCAATAACGGTAAAATCACGGCCGTTCCAGAACGACTCACCGTAGTGACGGTCACGTGTTACACCATACTCATCGTGAACAATTGCTTTACGGGTTCCGATTAGCCGATTAAATAATGTGGATTTACCAACGTTAGGGCGTCCTACAATGGAAACTACTGGGAGCATTTTAAGTCTTAGATTCTTAGATTGAACAAGCAATAAAGGTACGCATTATTCAGCACTATATTAACTATGCTACAAAGCTTTTATGACAACCTCGGCTTCTTCGGCGCGTTCTTCATCGCGTTCTTTCTATTCATCTTTTTTATTTTTTGGATTGCTGGCATCGCCGGCATTTCTCTGCCCTATGACGGAGGCCGTAAAAAAGGTAAAGACTGGCAGGTTATTTTAGCTGTTCTATTTCCACCCTATCCTGTTATATGGTTGATTGTGGATATGTATCTTCAGCGAAAATATATGCGTGAAGAGGAAAAATAATTTTCAAAAAGGTATTGCTGCCTGAACCCGGTAGTATAAATCAGACTGGGCATTTGTGAATGCCTTTTGGGCTGGTTGAGCCAGACCAACACTATGCGATATGTTTATTCCAAAAATAGATACTTCGTTCTTCAGTTCTGTCCCTGCTCCCCATCTATATATGGTACCTGTTTCGCCAGACGTTGATTTTGCGTTCCAAACCATTCCGGCATCGGTAAAGATATTTAAACTTACTCCCCCAAATCGGAGAAGCCCGAGTATTTGTGTTTGCAAGGACTGTATTAATGGAATTCTATATTCCAAACTACCAAAAGCCACATGTTTACCTGTCACAAACTCACGGTAACCTCTTACCCGCTCATTATCACCAAAGAACTGCAGAGGAATATTATCAGGCAAATGGATGCTTATATTGTCGTACTTCGAAAATCCAATGTAATTTTGAGGCAAGTTGTTACCCCATTGTGATTGGAGTCTTCCCTGCAGGAAAAACCGGTTCAGCCCAAAGAATGGTTGTATAGTGTAACCATGAATATCACTTGTAAGGGTTCGTGTATCGGAACCAAGAATTTTTTCAGATCCTGTTAAGCTTAACTTCAGTCCTGATCCATCTAAAGGATGAAAAGAGTTATCTTTCCATGGACGCTGTTTCGTTATTTGCCAGCTGAGCTGAAGGTCAGCAATTGTTGCATTTTGAGGTGCCGAAAGATTTGGGATTGAAGCGAGCCGGTTTTCTCCCATAGGATCTGTTGAATATCGTCTCAGCCTGGCAGACCAACTGCTTGTTTGATAGGATCCCGAGAACATATCCAACGGCCAATAGATCGAAATATCTCCGCCTGAGTACTCCTCAACTAAGAATTCATCTCCATAAAATTGACCGTTTCCTGGAATATTATAGACAGAAAAAGTTAGCGTGGGATATAGCTGATTGTTGATATAGGATACAGCACCAAATGATTTGATGAATGGATCAGGGATAGAAAACCATCCCCCGCCAGATATTGTATGTTTAGCAAGAGGCTCGGTCCAGTTTGTGGTTGCGAACAATCCCCAATCCTCAGAATCTGAATAATAAGGAAAGCCAAAGCTGGCAACGTGAGTAAGGTTTTTTAATGAATGGTAGGAATACCGGTTGCTAATCAATTCTGGGTCCGGTTCTATTTTGGAAGGAATTTGGGCTGGCGGTGTGGAATACCTCCAGCTTCCATATTCCTCAGGAATAGTTAGTTCAGGTTGATAAACCTTACGGGATGCAGAAACAAAATAAATATGATCCTCTATTCTTGTCTCAGACGCACCAATTATCAAGTGCTCCTCACCTGTAGAATCAAAATCTGATATCCACCCAAAAACCTCGCTTCCGGTAAACAAGTTAGTGAACCGGGATTCTACACCGGATCTAAAATCATAAATAAAAACGTTTGGTACCTCGTCTCTCAAAGAAACATAAGCTATTTTGCTGCCATCGGGACTCAGAGTTGCTTTCCGGTTATCTATATTTCCTGAATCCAGGATTCTTTCTGAACCTGTATCAGGGTTAATCAGGATGAGATTTCGATCTCCACCTTTTCCAAATCTATGAATAAGCCAGCTGTTCTCACTTTCTACCCAAAGCGGCCAAAGGAGCTGAACATCTCCGGAAAAACGGGTGATCCGCTTCTCTTCTTTTGTCTCAAGATTCAGCGTAAATAAATTTCCAGTGCCCTCTTCATTAGCAATATATCCGATTTCATTTTCTGATGGGCCGGATACAGGAAATTTGGCTTTTCGGTTATAGGTAACCTGTGTCTCTTTTCTTTTTTTGTAATCGTACTTAAAAATATCATTCACAAGAGATGAGTTCCGCCCTCTTACTATTCGCGAATAAATCAGTGTATTTTTATTCAGCCAATTTAGATCAGAGTTAATCCCTCCCTCACTAATTAAGGTACTTTCTCTGGAAGAATCTGTATTGGCAACATATAATCTGCGCACAGGACGCGACATTGAAGTCAAAGACAATACTGCCAAGAGACTATCATCAGGGCTTACAGCGGCATCAAAATAGAACTGACCTGGAAAAGAAAATTTATTTGAATAGAGTGAATCGGTCCGTTCCATTTGAGAGGCCACGGTGTTATAATAGACGTTGACATGTTTACGCCATTCATCATAAAAAGTACTGTAACCTCCGTCAATGGTTTCTTCAAAGGCTTTTTCAAAATCGTGATAGCTGAACAAGCCAAATAATTTTTTTCGAAATTTGAGAAGACTAGCGAGCGTTGTATCACCATATTGCTCGGCAAAATAGCGCAATTGTGAATTTCCTAAGGCGTATAGAAGTCGACCATTCTCTAACGATTGGCCTCCGCTGAAATCTAAATCATCATCAAATATAGCTTTTCGAAGCCATCGGTCACCACGCTGGGAATCCCATTTCTCAGTTTCATATTGAGCCAACCCTTCTGTCCAAAAACTTGGCAATGGGTTTGCAAACGTATATTGAAGTAATCCCAAGGGAGATTTTACCGCTTCAAAATGGAAAATATGAGCTAGCTCATGAGCTATTACTTTACGAAGCCATTTCTCCCGTCCGGTCCAGATTTCACTATAATCATTAAGGTTAACCCAAATATTTGTGTATGGCCGGGTAAATGGAACAGCAAAACCGTTATTTACTTCATCTTCATCAGAAAGGTAAATGCGGATCTTTTGATCAAATTCTACTTCCAGGTTTTTTGAAAGTGCATCGTAGGTTTTCTCAGCAATGGCTGCCGCTTCAACCTCAATACCTTTAATCCTGTCAGGATACATGATTAGAAAGTGTGCTGTCTCAGCAACCTGCCAGTCCAGTTCTGGATGATTTCTTCCACTAGTCGAATTAAATCCTTGTCCAACTAATAACTGAGTGGATAAAACAAAGGTGATGAATAGAATAGACTTTTTAAACAAAGATCGATGGTTGTGTTATAAATTCAGCCTGAAATACGGAAATTAATCTGTCAATTGCTGTTGATTCCCATCCGACAGCTGCTGTTGCTCTTCTTCAACCAGTTTCCATTCTTCTACTAAATCGTTGTTCATTTCTTTAATGAAGCGGGAAGGTTGTGTAAAATAATCACCATAGGCTGACTGAGCTAAAACCGGATAGCTGAAATACAACATCTCTTTGGCCCGGGTGGTAGCTACATATAACAGCCTTAATTCTTCATCCAATTGCTCCTCGTCTTCCACCGAATACGCAGATGGAATAATTCCATCCAGGCATTGTATGATGAATACATGCTTCCATTCCAATCCTTTAGCAGAATGAATGGTACTGAGTATCAAAGGTGGCTCTTCCTTGGTTTTTTGTTCGGTGTCTACGGCCGTTGCTGTGATTGGATCCAGAGCCAGTTCTTCCAGCATTTTTGGCAAAGATGCGAAGCTATCAGAAACGTTAATGAAAGCTTCTAAGTCTTTAAGGCGCTTAGGGTAGTCATCATATCGGTCTTTGCAAAAGTCCCGATAGTATCCCACTATTAATTCAACCACTTTGGAAACAGAATGATCGTTGTCTTTAAGCTCCACGAGCAATTTACTAAGCACTTTTAATTGCTCAATGTAAGATTGACTTGTTGTATCAGACAGATCCAAACGGTAGGGATTTTTGGCTAATCTAATCCATTCAAATAAGTCCTGAGCAGTCTTTGGTCCTATTCCATCCAATAACATCAGCACTCTATTCCAGGCAATAGTGTCCATTGGGTTCACCAAAACTCTGACATGAGCCAAGACATCCTTTATGTGAGCTGCTTCAGTGAATTTTTGTCCTCCATATTTAACAAAAGGAATGTTCTTTCGATTTAGCTCTACTTCAAGATCAAAAGAATCACGCCCGTTCCGGAATAATACGGCCATCTCATTTAACTCCATTCCCTGCTCTCTCATCTGGAGAACCGCCTGGGTTATAAAACGGCTTTGATCGTGTTCACTTGAAGATTGTACAAGTGCAGGAAGTTCACCATTCTTTATTTCTGAATAGAGCTCCTTATCAAACTTGAAATTCGCTTGTTTTAAGAGGTTATTCGCTACATCAAGAATCTGTGGGGTTGATCGATAGTTTTCTTCCAGCTTGATTAATTTAGTACCCTCAAAGCGCTCAGGAAAATCCATAATATTTTGATGGTCTGCCCCTCTGAATGAATAAATACTCTGGGCATCATCTCCTACTGCCATCACATTACCATGAACGCTCGAAAACAGCTCAGTGAGTTCGGCCTGAAGTTTGTTGGTATCCTGGAATTCATCAACCATAACAAACTCATTATTGGAAGCAACCTTAACCCGTATATCATCATGCTGCTTAAGAAGTTGCCGCGTTTTTATGAGAAGATCATCAAAGTCCATAACAAAGTTCTTTTCCTTATAATCCTGATATGCCAATGCTACCTTTTCGATCTTCTCTTCCTGCTCTAAAAACTGCGGGTACTGCTCTTGCAAAACCACTCTCAAATCAAGGTGTTTGTTTATGCATGTGCTGATAATATTCAGAAGAGTATTTTTGTTAGGAAATCTTTTCTTCTTTTTGTGAAGTTTAAGCTCTGTTCTCACAAACTGAATGACTTCTAATGCATCAGCTGTATCTATGATAGTGAAATTGGATGGGTATCCGATTACGTCAGCATGACGATGAAGGAGTAAGCTACAGTAAAAATGAAAGGTCCCTCCTTGTACCTGCCTGCAACGCTCGTCAAGGATATAGCTGGCTCTGTTCAGCATCTCTTTTGCAGCCCGTCGTGTAAAGGTGAGCAATAGAATATTGGAAGGCTTTACTCCACTTTCTACCAGCCTGGCTACCCTATGAACCAAGGTTCTTGTTTTACCTGTTCCAGCCCCGGCAACCACTAAAGCAGGCCCTTTTTCATGAAATACAGCATCCAACTGCTGCTTATTCAACAGATCAGCATAAGGAATAGAGTAATCTTCCGGCCTTTTTCTGGGCTCTTCTTTCTGTAGTACAAATTTTTTCATGCTTTAAGATAGTAATCTGAATGTATATGTAAAAATTATGTATTCGTTGTTGACTATATCATACTATATATGTAAATAACATGTGTAATGTAAATCAATTCAGAGAGGCAGATTATGGCCAAACCAATTCAACTCCCTTTATTTAAAGATGAGGTTAAGGTAAATGAGTGTTTGATATTAATTGAACCGCCACGAAATGTGGTTGACTACGTTTCCATCCTAAAAAGAGAGCTACAAGATGAATATGGTGATTTTCTTTCACGTGGTTCTAAAGCTCATATTACTCTCAGTAATTTCCTGGTTGCAGAAAACAGAATTGATAAGGTAATATCAACCATTGGCCGAAGATTATCCTTGTTTCCTAAGTTTGAGTTACAGCTTAAGGGCTTCTCAACTTTCGATGCTGGCAGAACTTTTTTTATTGGAGTAGAAGAATCAAAATCTTTTAAGTACCTGGCCAAAGAATTTGAAACCATCAAAAAAGAGGTAGTTAAGACAACCAGGTTTTACAACAGTAATACTCCTCATGTAACTATTGCCAGAAAACTACCGACTAAAGCTTTTAAAAAGATCAAGAAGAAATATATTTCAAAGCCTTTTTACTATACTTTTGATGTAGAAAGACTAATCGTTTTGAAGCGTAATAATTCAAAAGATAAATACGACTTCCATTCTTATATAAATCTTAAGAATTAGTTTTTCCAATTGTCCGAATACCCAAATATATTCCGTCCACAAAATTATAGGGTTCAAATATTAAGTAAAGCATTAAATGATTAACGAACCTTCGTTAGCACCGCGGGAATTTGGATGGATAGAAGTCGTTTGTGGCGGCATGTTTAGCGGAAAAACCGAGGAATTGATTCGTCGTGCAAAACGAGCTCACATCGCTGGACAAAAAGTTGTAGTTGTAAAGCCCGCTCTCGATAAAAGATATAGCGACACCGAAGTAGTTTCTCATAATGAAACAGCACTTCCCAGTATTTTGGTAGATACCGCCGACCAAATTGTTCTGCTCACCGGAGACGCGCGTGTAGTTTGTATCGATGAAGCTCAGTTTTTTGATGATCGTGTGGTTGAAGTAGCCAACTCTTTAGCCAACGATGGGAAAAGAGTAATTGTAGCTGGGCTTGACATGGATTTTAAAGGCCAGCCTTTCGGCCCTATGCCCTACCTCCTTGCCATAGCCGAATATGTAACTAAACTACATGCTGTTTGTGCGGAAAGCGGAACTATGGCTCATTACTCCCAACGTGTTGTTGAAAAAGAAGGTCAGGTTTTAGTTGGAGAGTACGATGCATATGAACCTCGCGCCCGGCACTGTTTTCGTCCTCCGGTGGATCGCCGCCGGGGGCGCCCTATCAAACCTTTTATAAACCCGGCTGTAAAAGAATCTGAAGAAGATTCTGCAGACAAAACCGAAGAAATAAACTCAGAGCACACCTAATGGATATCATACGCGGAATCATTGGAATTGTAAGTCTTCTTGGACTTGCGTTCATATTTAGCAATAGCAAAAAAAATATAAACTGGAGATTGGTTGGTATTGGGATTGGAATCCAATTCATTCTTGCCATTTTTATTCTGAAAGCAGATGTACTGGCAGGTTTTTGGGGGCCGCTTGGCTGGCCCATGATTCTTTTTCAGAAGATTGCCAGCTTTTTTGTGGTGGTGCTTAATTATACAACAGAAGGAGCTTCTTTTATTTTTGGAAGATTAGGGCATGGCCCAGAGTATGAAGATAGTTTAGGCGTGTTTTTTGCTTTCCAGGTTCTCCCTACTATTGTTTTCTTCGCTTCGCTGACAGCAATTCTCTACCACTATGGTATTTTGCAATTCATAGTTAAGATGGTTTCAAAAGGAATGCAAAAGCTTTTGGGAACTTCTGGTGCGGAAACTTTATCGGTGGTTTCCAATATTTTTGTTGGACAAACAGAAGCTCCATTGGTAGTTGAGCCATTCATTAAAAAAATGACAAAGTCTGAGTTGTTTGTAGTAATGACCGGTGGAATGGCTACCATAGCTGGTGGTGTGATGGCTGCTTATGTAGCCATGCTCGGAGCCCCATTCGCTGAGGCTAATGGATTGGAAATACAGGTAGCTCAACAACTTTTTGCAGAGCGACTATTGGGTGCTAGTTTAATGGCCGCCCCTGCTGCTCTTGTAATCGCTAAGATTTTATTTCCAGAGGATGGTGAACCAGTCACAAAAGGTGACGTCTCTATGAATGTTGAGAAAACGGATGCCAATGGTATTGATGCTGCTGCATCAGGAGCCGGAACGGGTTTGCACCTTGCTTTAAATGTAGGTGCAATGTTGTTAGCATTTATTGCATTATTGGCTATGTTTAATGGCATTTTGGGCTGGGGAAGTGATATCACTGGTATCACCGGGTTATTAGGTGAAAGCCTGACTATTGAGATGATGCTGGGTTGGATCTTTGCCCCCATCGCCTGGTTAATTGGCGTTCCCTGGGCAGATGCAGTTAATATGGGCTCGTTGTTAGGTACCAAAATTGTATTAAATGAGTTCGTAGCTTACTTAAAACTCGCAGAAGGTGTAAGTGCAGCAACTTTATCTCCTAAAACAATAGCAATGGCTACATTTGCGTTGTGCGGGTTCGCTAATCTCTCCTCTATAGCCATTCAAATTGGTGGAATTGGAGGATTGGCACCAAGCAGAAAATCAGATTTGGCAAAATTTGGAATTAAAGCCGTTTTTGCCGGAACTTTAGCTAACTTAATGACGGCTACATTTGCTGGCATGCTTTTTTAAACAGAACCAAAAATCATCAAGAAAACTAAATCAGTATTCGCAATGGCGAACATAACTTATCGATCATTCTATAGTTTATTTCTTTTACTAATTGTCCCTTCATTGGTTATCGGGCAGTCAAAAAACGATAAAACCGTTGTTGGGGAAGTCGGAAATCAAAAGGTGACATATGCTGAACTTAAGAAAAACTACAGCAGCGGTACTTCTGAAACACCTACCCTTGAAGATCTTGAAAGCTTCCTTCCTATTTATCTGGATTATAAAGCGAAGTTAATCTCAGCTAAAGAACAAGGCTATTTCGAAGATTCTGCATTAGTAGCAGAGCATAAGTCATATGTGACTCAGGCCGCCTATGCATATTGGCTTGAAAATGAGATTAAACCAGCAGCTTTCGGTGAATTTAAAAAAAGAGCAGAACTGGAGCTCAAAACATATCACATTTTAATTGCTGTTGAACCTGATGCCTCCGAACAACAAGCGAACGAGGCAATTGCAAAATTGAATCAGGCAAAGGAAGAAATCAAAAATGGCATTCCTCTGGATGAAGTCAATGAAAAGTATTCAACAGTGCGAGGTGGCCGTAGCATGGGTGGCGATATTCCATGGATCTCTGTTGGGCGAACTGTTCAGGAATTTGAAGAAGTAGTCTATAATTTAGAAGTAGGTGAAATTTCTGAGCCTTTCAGAACTCAGTTTGGTTACCACATAGTCCTTCTTCAGGACAAACGGGAGTTGACCCCTGCGCGTCTGGTTAACCATATTTTTGTTCGCGGAACCGGAGATTCTACAGCCTATGATAAGATACATAATGCTTATGATGCTCTTGAAAACGGCCGGCCATGGAATCAGGTGCTTAACGAATTTACTGAAGATGGAGCCTCTAAAAGAACAAATGGCCGAATTGGCTGGGTAAGCTACAGGCAAAACTTTGCCATGGATTTTGTTGAGGCGGTAATTAACCAGGACCCTTCAGAACCTTATTCTGAGCCGGTTAAAACTAACTATGGCTATCATATATTTAAGATAGATTCAGTTGAGACCTATAACTCTGAGGAAGAACGAAATCAGGTTCTGATGCAGCAATTACGGAATACTCCTTACTACGAGGAAAGCAATCAATTTGTCATTGAATTTCTACAGAAAGAATTTGATGCTGAAAAAATTTCCGAATCAGAAGATCTATATAGAAAGTGGATTACTGAGTTTGACACTTCAAAAATATCCTCTCTTTCTAGTCCATCTGGCCTTGCTGGAGAAACAGTATTTGAGTTTAATGGTGAAGATTATACCACCGATGAATATCATACCTTCATCCTAAATAAGTATGGCAGCCGTATGGCTAAAGATTATCGCAGTAATTGGTTGGATGAATATGCTCAAAAAGTAGTTGACGATAACATTATTCCACTCACCCTGAAAAAATTCCCTGAATTTGAGCAACAATCAGAAAGTTATCTTAATGGCCTGGTGGTATATAACATCAATGAACAAAATGTTTGGAGTGCAGCCACTGTAGATAGCTCACGTTTGCATTCAATGTATGAGGATAATCTGGACAAGTATCAATATCCTGAGCGTCCCTTCTATTACTTGTTCACAGCAAGACACGATTCAATCCTGATGAAAGCCAAAACCTTTATTACTAATGGCGGCTCTCCGGATAGTGTTAAGTCCAAGGTTGATAAGCTGGGGGTTTCGGTTGACTCTACTACCGTTTTTGTTCAGGAGCCATTCGATAAGCTGGCAGGAATGAATGAAGAAAGCTTCTCTGACACATTCGAGTATAACAGTATACGCGGGATGTTTTGGTTACAAGACAGGCTTCCTGCACGGAATATGACTTTTGATGAGGCATTTAATCGCATTTTGGCAGAGTTCCAGCCGCAGCGTGAGAAAGAATGGCTGCAGGAACTCCGCGACAAATATAATGTGAGAGTTCACGTTAAGAAGCTTCAAAAAGCTTATAAGAAAGACGCATAATCTGATGGCAATACCTCGGTCTTGGTATATTTTACTTTTGTCTACCCTTTTACTGCTGATATCATCGTGTCAAAAAGATAACAGCACGCAACCAGTAATTTTAGCTGAAGTTGGAAGTCAGCAGTTAACAAAAGCAGCAGCAAAAGCTGAAATTCCTACTCATATTTTTCAATCAGACAGCACTTCTGCTTATTTGAATTATAGGGATAACTGGGTGCGCAGACAGGTAATTCTGCAAGAAGCCGAACGATTAAACTTTACTCAACGCAAAGGAGTTCAAGAAAAATTACAGCGAATTCGTGAAGAATACATTCTTCAGGCTGTTCAGGATTACATCATCACTGAATTTGAAGGTGATATAGATGTCAGCGAACAAGAAGCCCGAAATTATTACCAGCAGAATAAGGATAAGTTTACACTTGACGAACGATATGTACGCTATCGCCATCTAATAGCGAGCAGCAACAACGGTGCAGAACAGGCAAAAAGAGACCTTATGCGAGGAATTGAGTGGGAAACCGTAGCTAAACAATACTCAAAACATGCAGACCTGAAGATCAGAGAATCCGAACGTTTCTGGCCTATTTCCATTGCTGGTGGCGATATTACTATGCTAAACCGGTATTTAAATATCATTGGCCCTTCAGAAATATCTCCCACCTATCGATCTGGGAGTGAATATCATTTTGTGCAATTATTAGATGAGCGCCCCCAGGGCGATCACCCCGATTTAGATTGGTTAATCGGCCAGATCAAAGAATGGCTGACTTTGGAGAAACGAAAAAGAGCGTTCAACACATATGTAAAGAATCTTTATCTTCAGGGACAGGCAAATAATGAAATTAAAATTCATAGCGTTATAAACGAAACGAATACAGCAGTGGACGACTCTACTGTTTCACTGAACCAAATTAATCAATGAAGAATAAATACGTTTTTATACCCCTTCTTTTTCTAGCTTTAATTTTCACATTTAATACTCAGGCTCAGCAGCGTCAGCTTGCAGATCAGATTGTCGCTCATGTAAATGATAATATTATTCTAAAGTCTGAAATCGACCAAAGTGTCGCTGACTACATACGTCAGTCCAGAGTTCAACAACAGGGACAACCCGTTCAATTCAGCCGCGAACTATGGTTTAACTTTCTAGAGTCAGCTATTGATAATTATGTACTTCTTGAAAAAGCCCAGATTGACTCTATTACAGTGTCTGAAGAAGAAGTAGAACTTAGAATGGACCAGCGAATTCAGCAGCTTATAGGACAAGCAGGAAGTGAACAAGCTCTTGAACAAGCATTTGGAAAATCTTTGCTACAGCTAAAGGCCGACTTTCGATCTGATTTCAGGGAACAGATGATTACCAGTAAGGTTCAGCAACAAAAAATGCAGTCTATTTCAATAACCCGGCCGGAGGTAAATGAGTTTTTCGAAAGCATTCCTAAAGATTCTCTTCCAACCATCCCTGAGCAGGTTGCTCTGTCTCAAATTGTCATCATCCCTCCCGCTAAAGGTGATGCAGAACAACAGGCTTTTAAATTTGCGCAGCAGCTTCGGGATTCTATCGTAACACATGGAAAGTCGATTGAAGAATTAGCACGTCGGCATAGTGATGACCGGGGATCGGCTCAAAGAGGCGGACTATTACCACTTATGGGGCTTGATGAGTTAGTTTCTGAATACTCAGCAGCAGCTTCTGCCCTGCAACCCGGAGGTATTTCTAAAGTTGTTGAGACGCAATTTGGGTATCACGTTATTCGTCTTAACCGCAGAATGGGTGATCAGATAGAAACCAATCATATTTTAATTTCAGTAGATTCCGATGAGCTTGATGAAGAATTTGCTGTCAATCGTCTGAATGCAATTCGAGACAGCATTATGGCGAATGAGGATGTAAAATTTTCCGAAGTTGCCCGCAAGTTAAGCGAAGACCCTTCTACATCTAATCTTGGGGGTAAAATATTTGATCCTCAGAGTGGTGAACGCCTGATACCCCTGAACCGTTTAGATCCTGCTATGTACAGGGTCGTATTGTTGATGGATGAGGAAGGTTATATTTCTGAGCCTAAATCATTCAACCTTCAAAGCCAGAATAAGAAGGCGTACAGAATTGTACGTTTAGATCGGCAAATTCCTGAACATATAGCGAACCTTAAACAAGACTATGAGCGCATAAAAAGTATAGCTTTGCAGCAAAAACAAATTCGAATAATGCAGAAATGGATGCGAGATTTGCGGGAAGATATTTATGTTGAATACAAGATTGATGTGCCTCAAATGGAGAATAGTTTATGAGTACTGATGTAAAAGATCCGGTGAAGTTAGCGGATGAATTCCATGAGGTTTTTCATCAGATAAAAAAAGAGATACATAAAGCTGTAATTGGGCAGGAAGATATAATTAATCTTCTGTTGATTAGTCTTTTTTCAAGAGGTCACTGCGTTTTAATTGGTGTTCCCGGATTAGCTAAAACATTGCTGATCAGAACGTTAGCTGAGTCATTGAATCTTACATTTAATCGTATTCAATTTACCCCAGACCTTATGCCTGGTGATATTACCGGAACGGAGGTAATTGAAGAGAATAAAGATTCGGGCCGTAAAGAGTTCACCTTTATTAAAGGACCTGTTTTTGCCAATATTGTTCTTGCTGATGAAATTAATCGCACCCCACCGAAAACACAGGCTGCTTTATTAGAAGGTATGCAGGAGTATCATGTTACAACGGGTGGGAAGACTTATAATTTAGATACTCCTTTCTTTGTGCTGGCAACGCAGAATCCTATTGAACAGGAAGGAACTTATCCCCTTCCTGAAGCTCAACTTGACCGTTTTATGTTCAATATTTGGGTTGATTACCCTACCCTTGAAGAGGAAAAGGAAATTGTGAGTAAGACAACAGCTCATCAGGATATTAATATTGAGGCCTTGGTTACTAAAGAGAAAATCAAAGAATTGCAGTCTTTGGTGCGCGAAGTCCCCGTACCCGATAATGTGCTTGACTATGCCGTTGAATTGGTCTCTAAAACTCGTCCAAACACCGACATGGCTCCGGATTTCGTAAATAAGTACATGAGCTGGGGAGCAGGCCCAAGAGCCTCTCAATACCTTATTTTAGGAGGGAAAGCCCGCGCACTTTCTCAGGGGCGTTACCATGTGACCGAAGAAGATATTAAAACCCTGGCCATTCCCGTTTTGCGACATCGTATTGTCAATAATTATGCTGCTGAAGCTGAGGGTTATACTACGGTTAAGTTGATTAATATGCTTACAGAACAATCCTGAAATCATAAATGAGGGACTAATGTGGATTTCCAGGGTTTTCAGCACATACTTCCGCCAGCAATAATAATCATACTTATTATTGGATTACTGGCACTATCATGGGCTTCGTATCGAAAGTTTAGCAGCATTCCTTCATTCGGTAAATGGACGCTTGTAGCTCTAAGGAGCTCCGCTCTGGTTGTCGTTTTATTACTTTTACTAAATCCCTATTTCTACTCCTCCCGCACCGTTGATCTAAAACCAACAATAGCTGTCTTTCTCGATAATTCAGAGAGCATCGACATTTCAAAGGGAGATTATGAAGGACTTGATTCTTATATCCGGCTTCTGAACTCCCTGAATTTTAACTCTATTAGTGAGGCAGAGTTCAGGTTTTATTCTATCGGAGAGTCCATTTCTGAATTCATACCTGATTCTTTAAATGCAGTTGAATCTCAAACCAACCTTGCAGAACCTGTTAAATCAATTCTTGAAATGGAAGAACAGGTGCAGGCTGCAATCATAATTTCTGATGGAATCATTACTTTTGGACGAAACCCTTCCATAAACGCTTCTAACTCTTCTATTCCATTATACACGATAGCAGTTGGAGATACTTCACGTGTAAAAGATGTTTCAATCTCAAACGTCCTTACAAATACAACCGGGTATACAAACACCAACCATATCATTGAAGCTGAGATCTCACAATCCGGGTTTGCTAGTAATAACGTTAATGTATCTCTCATAGCTAATGAAGAAGTGCTTCAACAGCAACAGATTACATTCGATACAGATAATCAGGTAAAAAAAGCACAGTTTGAGCTTGAGCTTACTGAAGAAGGTCTTAAGCAATTTGAGATACAGGCTACGCCTCTTCCTGATGAATGGACCAATTCAAACAATTCCCGGCTTTTTTCTATAGATATATTGGATAGCAAAGTGAAGATTCTGCATGTTGCTTTTCAAATTCATCCTGATGTTAAATCGATTCGTTCAATTATCCGGGAAGACGAAAACAACGACTTAACAACGCTGACATGGCTAGGTGGAAATCGTTTTGTGGAAGAATTACCAGATGAGAATGAGTTTAACCTGATTATCGTGCATGGGATGCCTGGTTCTGTACAGGATTTCAGTTTTCTGAACCCAATTGTTGATACACCGACTATATTTTTTGAGTTGGGTAGTCGTTCAGGTATAGGTTTTAATGAACTGGGAACCCTCGAACTTATTAATACTCAGGCAAACCGTGTTGCACCAGTACGTCTGAATCAGTTATTAGAACAGGATCAACAACCTATTTTAGAATTACCTGAAGTTAATTTAAACGAAGTACCTCCTTTGTATTCAGGATTAAGAAGCCAGCTTTCCGATTTACAGAGTACGACTCTATACTCAATAAATTATGATGGAATAAACACGGAATCGCCTGCTGTTGCTATTATAGAACAGGGAAACTTAAGACGCTCTCATGTACTACCCTGGGGTTGGTATAAATGGATTCAAAGTTCTAATCCTCTTGAACGGGAATATGCAGGTACTTTTATAGCGAATTTAGTTTCATGGACTGCAAGCGACCCTGACAACAGAAAGCTTCGTATTTCTCCGGCTAAAAAAACATTCAGTACAGCTGAGGCTCCTATCATCAATGCCAGTCTTAGAAACGAACGCGGGGATCCGGAAAGTGATGGAATTATTGAAGTCGAGGTTAGCTCTGATGAAGGAAGTCCCCGGTCATTCAACATGGAGAATGTGGGAAATGGAAATTATACTCTTACCCTGCCTCGCCTGTCTGAAGGTTTATATAGCTATCAGGCTGCGGCACGAAAAGGAGAAAGAGAGATTGAAACAAAGTCTGGAGAGTTTCTGATATCCAATTCCAGCTCAGAACTTACCAACACAATTCGCGATGATGCTTTATTAAAATCTATTTCAACCAATTCTGGCGGTAGCTTTTTTACTTATCAAAATGCAGAATCTCTTTGGGACAGCCTCAAAACTGCTAATGTACTGCAATCAAGTACACAGACGATAGAGAAATATTCTTTTCCAGTGCGCTCTTTTTATTGGTTTGCCCTTGTATTGCTTTTATTGGGAAGTGAATGGCTGCTCAGGAAATATTATTCTCTTCCTTAATAATTTCTTTTTTCCACCTTAGGGGGCTGATTCTCACCAATGGTTACTATAAAAATATCTCCATAGGCTTTTTCATCGAGTTGCTCAAATCGTTGTTCTCCCAGTGATATATTAACCAAGAGTGGTGTTGTGTTGGAGTGACCCACAATCAGAGCTGTAGAAGCTTTATTCGAGGATATGATAGACTGAACCAATCCCTTTGGATCATTCAATCCGTATTCCTGGATTACAATGCCTAAACTATCTGCTATTGGAGATGCGGTCTCTTTGGTTCTCTTATATGGTGTGCTATAAATAGCTGATACATTATATTCTTTAAGCATAATGTCAGCTAGTCGCACAGCCCGGGTTTTTCCCTGCTCACTTAAGGATGGATCTCGTGTACCATCATCTACTTTCTCTGCATGACGAACAAATATCAAGGTTGTTTCTGAGACTGGTTCTTCTGCTGACTGAGCAAAAGCGGTTAAGGATATTAAAAGAACACCGGAAATTAATAAGAGTCGTTTCATATGTCATGCAAGATTAAAAGTTGTGAGGCCATACGGTTGTCTGTTTAATTTAGTTTCTTTTTGATAATAAAAAAGGCCGACCTCCCGGCCGACCTTTTTTGACAGTTAGTAATATTTGGGGTATTACTTTCTTGCTAATACGATTATAAGACCTACTATGGTTAACAGGCTTAATCCAAATAGAATTGGAATAAGGAATGACTTTGGCTTGGCCTCATCTCTCCAGGTCATAATTTCAGTGTCAATGGTTGAAATTTGAGTCATTGTGAGTACTTCTCCTTGCTGCACAAATTTGCCCCAGTCTTTTTTGATTTTCCCATTCCAGAAATCATAAAAAGCCTGAAAATCAGCATAGTTTTCATCAGTAATAACTTTCTCACGGCTGGCATCTGTTGCCTTGGTAACAAATTGCTCGATAGAATTGTAGAAACTTTCGTTACTATCAAAAGCACCGAGGTCAACATTGTTTTTCTCGAGATAGCTATCCATGGAAGCCCACATATTTTTTGATGCGCTGGCTTTCCAGTCACCCAGTTTATTCTCTATACTGTTCTCCCATTCATTGGCTTTATTACCTGCATAAATACGAGTGAGGTCGTCTCCAATTTGGTTCCACACTTCTGAAAAGCGATTCTGTACGACATACATTCGCAGATAATCTTCCGTTTGCAAAGAACCATCATCAGATTTCAGAATCTGAATATTCTCTTCGATCACAGATTCTATAACGTGTAACGGATTATCCTCTTCCTGTAAAGCTCTTGGGCCATTCTCTTCGGTAAATTCAGCCAACGCTTCACCCTGCATATCTTTATAGGTGATAAAAAGAGAATCGATCATATTAAGTACGAATTCATCACGCTCCTCCATACTTTTGCGATATCTTTGGACAAGGTTGGAAAGATTACTTTCACTCTTTTCAGAAGCTAAAATTGCATTTCTAAGTGAATCGGTACGCTCATTTAAATTTGCAATTTCTGACTTATAACTAGAGAGCTCAGTAGAAAGCTGGGTTAGCTTCTCGTTTTGATTCTCAATAATCAGCAATTTGTGTTCTGCAGCTCGTGCTCTTTGTTCAAGTTCATCGATACTGCTTTCATAAGTTTCCGGATACAAAGCATTATTAAGCAAAGCTTCATGGTCTTCATTATAGTAAGCGAAATCTTTAATCTCGGTACGCAAACTATCAATCTCTTTCACGGTCATCGCTTCCGATATTGATGTCTTAAGTTCCGCATAACGCTCTTCAAAGTTCTTTTTTACCTGATAGTCAGATGTTTGAGCAGTAACAGATACTGAACCTGCTATCAATGCAATCATTACAAAAGTAGCTGTATATAACCGTCTCATGATTGTTCCTCCTCTTTGTCATTCTTTTTAATGCCGTTTTGATTCATAGTTATAACTTCATTGGATTCAACCTTTACCAGCTGAACAACTCCGTCTCTCATATTAAAGGCGGGTTCGGAAATCCTTTCCTCAGAAACTTTGATTTTATTTTTCAGCTTAAGCGATCCGTTTCCCGGTTCCATCACATAAACGTTCTTGAATTGATTTGCTGTGATGAAATAGAAACCTTCTGCATTCCTAATGAGGCGGACTTCTTTAATTTGATTGGTGCTGTCATTTTCTCCAAATTCTTGTTTTTGAAATGGAGAGACATTGAAGGTAATGCCATGTCTGACATCAGTTACGGTTCCATCTTCATCAGGAGTTAAAACTGATTCAATTTGGTGGGCGTAGTTCACATTTTTGACCACAAAAGTCTTGCAGGCTGTGCCTAACATCACGATTGAAGCCAACAGAATAATCGGAGTAAGTTTATGGGGTCTCATTTTCGTGTCCTCAATTACTATTGTTTGTTCAAGCAATTGTATTCACGAAATAAAATATTGTTCCGGTTATTCGATGATAATACTTTCTACCGGCACACCCTGGTGAAGTTGATCGCGTCCATTCAGGAAGGAAAGCTCAATAATAAAGGAATAACCAACTATATGTCCCCCAAGGCGTTTTACTAATTTCGATGCTGCAGATGCAGTACCTCCCGTAGCAATTAGATCATCATGTATGATTACTTTTGCTCCTTCAAAAATTGCATCGTCATGTATTTCAACACGGTCTTCTCCGTATTCTAAAGCATAAGTTTCTGAGAGTGTTTTAGCTGGAAGCTTACCCGGTTTACGAACCGGAACAAACCCGGCGTTTAAATCCTGTGCAAGATTTGTACCGAATAAAAATCCTCGTGACTCGAGTCCGACAACGTAATCCACAGATTTATGCCTGAAAGGTTGAGCCAGCATATAGGAAGTAAGTTCCAGGGCACGCTTATCCTGCAAAAGTGTTGTTATGTCTTTAAACTGAATTCCCTCCTTCGGAAAATCCGGAATGGTGCGTATGGTTTCAGAAATAAAATCTTTTATGCTTTGCTCTACTTTTTTCATCTAAATAGGATTAAGTTCGCGCCAAGGTAGTTAAATCCAAGGATAGCAATCAAGTATTATGAATGAAACTGAAGGACAAGTTTGGCAGAAACATCATCGATTTATGGCCCGTGCCTTTATGCTGGCCGAGCAGGCTTTTGATGAAGGCGAAGT